>JACDHZ010000253.1 GCA_013820755.1 Chthoniobacterales bacterium | reverse complement strand
TGGCCCGGAATTCATAGTCATAATCCGGCCCGTTCGGGGATTGAAACCAATATTAAATTCACCGCTGCCCGGCTCAGCTGAAGTGCCAGCCGGAGCGTAGAAGTTTTGATAACGGGGCGCGCCTGGAGCCGTCGGATCAGCTCCGCCGAACCCGGGAAATCCGCTCGTTCCACCTGAACCGGCGAGCAATTCGACTTTAACATGCACCGTCTCGCCACTGGGCGTGTAAGGAACAACTTTTATGGTGTACGTGCCGTTGGCCAAGGGCGTGATGCTGGCAATCTCCGGATTAGCCCCGCTTGCCGATTGGTAAGCAGCGGGTTTGCTGCCATCGAGATCGCCTACCGTTCCCTTGTAGATGTAGAGGTCGTAATCAGAAGCGCCTGCGCCGGTATCAGTCCAATACAACGTCACTTTCGCTAAAGCACCCGGATTGGCGGCGAGATAAGTCGAACTAACGTTTACGTTTAACGTGTAACTGTCGCACGGCTGCCCGGGGCCGCACTCCGGGCCGTTGTCGACGAAAAGGATCGGAGTTGCATTCGCTCCGGCGAACGGTCCCGCATCATAGTTCAGCACGGGATTCGCTTCCGAGAGCGTCCCGCTCGATGGAATCGAGGCGAAACTGAACATGGAAAGCATCACGCCAGCTGCGCAAAGCAGAACGGCGAGGAAGATTCTGGTGTTTGAGAAAGCAGATTCCGGGGAGGTTTTTCTTTGCATATGATCTAGGGGTTTGGTCAGCGCTGGAAGTGTAGGTTCATTCAATGATCGCAAGCCAATGTGAGCATGCGCTTCTCTTTGGGAGAAAAACTGTTACTACATAGGCGGAAGATCACAAACAAATTTTTTGATTTATTTACGGCGTGATTCGGGAGCGAGAATTCGGCGTCGCCGCTGACCAACTGCATCTGCCGCATTCTTCTCGTCGTCTAACTCGTGTGCTCGCTGCGCGATCAACTTGCATCAAGCCGCTTTGCCGGATCGACCTCGCTTGCGATTACGTCCGGCTTCTGCCAGCTTTCGCGTGCCTCATGCGTGAAAATCCTCTGTCCGGGCGCGGCGATTTGCCGACGGACGCAAGCCAGCGCCGGGATGGAAGTCAAGCGCGAGCTGTGGTTGACCAGGAACTGATGCGCCGCGTGGTGCGCGACGAAGAGGGGGCGTTCGCCGCATTTTACAGCCGCCTCGCGCCGGGCCTGTTCTCTGTCGTTTACGAAATCGTGCGCGATCAGAAAGAAGCGGAGGATGTGCTTCAGGAGTGCTTTGTGCAGATGTGGAAGAAGTCGGCGAGCTACGAGCCCGCGCGAAGCAGCCTTTTTACCTGGGCGGTCATGATTGCTCGCCACCGTGCGATCGATCGGGTGCGTTCGCGCCAACGACACCTCCGCGTCGGGGAAGCGGCGACTTTGGAAGCCCAGGTCAGTCCACCGACGCCACTCGCATCCGCTGATGATCTGGCGGAACAAAGCGATGAGCGGGATCGCCTCCGCGCCGCGCTGCTCCAACTCGCTGATGGGCAGCGCGAGGCGCTCCACCTGGCGTTCTTTAGCGGCCTAACGCAAACCGAGATTTCGGCGCAGCTTGGCGCGCCGCTCGGAACGGTGAAAGCGCGGATTCGGCGCGGCCTGATTGCACTGCGCGACATCCTGGAGGCGGCTGTATGATCGACGAACGCCTCGAAGAACAAGCTGCTTCTTATGCGTTCGAATCACTCGAGGCGGACGAGAAGGCGTCTTTTGAATCCGAACTCGCCGCAAACCCGGAGCTGGCGAAACTGGTCGACGATCTCCGCTCGACGACAGCGAATCTCGCACACAGCGCCCCAGCTCGTGTGCCTCCGCCCGAGCTCGAGTCGCGTATTCTGCGTGCCATCCAGGACGAAGGGCGATCACAGAGCTCCTCGGGGATGCCATCGTGGATTCCCTGGGCGCTCGCTGCCGGACTGGCTATCTGCTGCGGCGCTTTGCTCTTGGGGCGGACCGAAAATGCAGGAAGTATAGCCAGCCTGCGGGAGCGAATCGCCGGATCGGAGAAACAATCGAGCGGTCTGGCAGCGGAACGCGATCGTGCTCTCGCAGCCGCACGCGAGCAGCAACAGCAAACGTCTGCCGATCAGGCCGAAATCGCTCGCCTGAACTCGGAACGTGACGCGCTCACCCGCCAGGTCGCGGAGTTAAAACAAAAAGAAGAGGCGCTGCGCGTGCAGAACACGACCCTCGCCGCAAAGACGCAGGAGTTAGGAAACAAGGTGACGCAACTCCCGCAGAAGAGCGGGTTGCGGGACACACAGGTTCTCAGGCTGCGTTCCAATATGCAATCTGCGCCGCGCGCCAGTGCGACTGTGTTCTGGGATGCGGAGAAGCAGGAGGGAATGCTCTACACCGTTGGCGTGCCGCCGAACGGAACGGATCAGGATTATCAACTTTGGTTTGTTGATCCCAAGTTCGACAAGCTGGTGGATGGCGGCGTGTTCAGCGTCGGGAAAGATGGTGCGGCAGAGATCGTCTTCCATCCGAAAACGCCGATCGCTTCGGTGAAGAAGTTTGCGGTCAGCCTCGAGCGCAAAGGCGGTGTTTCGAAGCCGCAGGGTCCGATCGTGCTCGCGAGTAAATAGCCGGCGCGCAGTCCCTTTTTTCAAGCGTACTGCATCCGTTTTTGCACGAGCGGCGTATGGGTATAGTCAGGAGGCACGTGCATCCCGCGCGGGCCAGAGCGGCCATAACAAGTTAACCGAGGATAAATTATGATTGATCGTTTGCAGGAAGAATTGACGACGCGTGTCGGAAGCACTCGCCGTGACGTATTGAAGCGACTGGGTTTAGGCGCTGCTGGTTTAGCCGGGCTGAACCTGGTTACCGGCCGCGCGCAGGCTGCTGGTACGCCGGAGGACGCAACAGTGCTAAACTTTGCGCTGAATCTCGAATACCTCGAGGCAGAGTATTATACCTATGCCACCACGGGCAGCGGGATTAATGCGCAGGGCGTGGCCACCGATGGCTCTGGTACAAGAGGGTCCGTCACGATCAAGGACAACCCAAGAGTCCCCTTCGAGACGCCGGCGATCGCTGAGGCTGCTCGCGAAATCGCACGCGACGAGCGCGACCATGTGGAATATATCCGCGGTGCACTCACCGCGGCCGGGGCAGAACCGGTTGCGCAGCCGGCGCTTGATCTCCTGAACAGTTTTAACACCCTCGCGCAGGCCGCGGGCATTGGTTCATCGTTCGATCCATTTGCGAATGAAACGAACTTTCTCCTTGGGGCGTTCATTTTCGAGGACGTAGGCGTGACTGCTTACAGGGGCGCTGCCCCTCTCTTGACTGACAAGATAGTTCTCTCAAATGCGGCCGGCATCCTAGCAGTAGAGGCCTACCACGCTTCCGAGATACGGACAAGGTTGAGCGGGCTGGATCGTGCGAACCCCAGCCTGGGCATCAAAGGGCTCGTGCAGAAGATTTCCGATCTTCGTGACCAGCTCGATAGAAGAGACCAGGATACGGATCAGAGTATAGA
>JACDHZ010000013.1 GCA_013820755.1 Chthoniobacterales bacterium | reverse complement strand
CTGTAGCGGAATGGGTGATCCGCGGTAACGGGTCGCCGCTATCCACATCTTCCGCACGCACGTAATCCGCACGGAAATCGAGGAAGAGATCGTTCGGGTTTTTCTGCGGCTCGGGCGCTTCCCGCGTAATGACGCTGCGGACGGACTTCGGATCCTCCGCGACGGTGGTCTCCGCCTCCCCGGCGATCGTCAGGGGCAGTAGATGAAACTGCACCTGCGCCTCTCCTCCGAAGAACTCAGCCGTCTTCGGCGTGTAGGCAAAGACACGCAGCCCATCCTCGAATTCGGCGAGCGGCGTGAAGGCGATGAAGTCCGTGAAGCGATTGTAGAATCCACTCACGCTTCCGGTCACGACGCCGGCGGTTTTTCGTAACGTGACATCCACACCGCGGCTCGTTTCTTCCATCAGCTCCGCGTCGCCGACGATGAATTGGAAAGTCGCATCGTGCGGCCCGCGGGCGAAGAGTTCCTCCGCCGTCGGCGCGCGCTGCGAGAAGCTCAGGTTCGCTGCCAGGGTGTAATCCTTTGCGAACTCATACACGAGCCCGCCCGCGACACTGAAGGGCAGAAAATCGCGCACTTTCTGCTCCGGCGAGGTGAGCGAGGTCAACGGGGAATCATCGCTGTCGATCTCGACCGCGTCGTGTTCCAAGCGCACGCCGGCCTGGAGCCGGACCGGCCCGAGCTTCGCTTCTTCGAAAAGAAACGCCGCCAACTGCAACGTCTGCGTCGGTTGCAGAAAAGCTTCGTCGCCGAGGACGGACAGATCCTTTTGCAACAACTGGCCGCCAATCGAACCCTGCAAAAGCCCGATCGGCTCATGCACCACTTCGAGTCGCGTATCGACGCCGCTGGTCTGGAAAGTCGAGCCGACTTCGCCGCCGTCGATCTCCTGATGCTCGTAATCGGTATAAACGAGCTTGAAGTTCGCGTTGTGGATTCCCGAAAGCGGATCGACCACGGAGCTGCGGAGATTGAACTGCCGCTTGTCGACATCGAGATGCACCCGCGCCTGCTCTTCACCGGCGAGCGTCGCCTCCGGATCGGCCGGGACTCCGTAGATGGAGAGGAAGTCGCTGAACGACACGCCGACGTAACCCTTGTCCCAAACGTATGACGCGCCGAAGCCAAACGCCTTCGTTCGCACATATGTGTTCGGCACCTGGCCTTCCGGATTCTCACCGAAGCTGCGGCCGCGCGCTTGTTCCGGCGTGAGCTGGTCGCGAATGCGATCGCTTAACGCGAAGCCCGGGATGCTGCGGTCGTCGGTGCGGAAAATGGAGAAGTCCGCGTGAAGGACGAAATGGTGCACCGGCGCGAGTTGGAGAGAGATTGCGCCGCTGCGTTCGAGATCCACTGAGCCGAAGCGACCGACGAGTTCGCCCGAGAAGGGCGTTGGCGGCATCTCTACCGGAATGCGATTGTCGTTCACATTTACCACGCCGCCGATCGCGCCGGACCCGTAGAGAATCGTCGCCGGGCCCCGCACGATCTCGATGCTCGAGCTGAGCAGCGGACTCACACTCGGGGCGTGGTCAGGACTCAAATTCGACACGTCGAAGACCTCGGTACCGTTGTTGAGAACGCGGACGCGATTGTCGGCTAATCCGCGGATGACCGGGCGACTCGCACCGGCGGTGAAGCCGCTCGCGGCCACGCCCGGCTGATCGCGCAAGGTATCGCCAAGTGTGGCGTCAGCATCACGCTTCAGCTCTTCCTGATTCAAGACACTGACCGGCTCGATGGTGTCGGTTTCACTGTGTTCGATCGCTCCGGCGGTGACGACGACGCGCTCCGATTCCGCTGACTTGTTAGGCGAGGGCCTGGCCGCGGAGGCGACGGCATCCTGCGCGCAGGCGACGCTCGCAGTGAGGACGAGCGTGACGGTGGCCAGGGTAATGTTTTTCTTCATCGAGAGATCCTGAAATGCAATTTTTCGAAACGGACAGGACGCGGTCGCTTCACCACAGGTGAAGACCGCACGGGCGGAATCGCGTGCGCCGGAAAAAACGCCGCGGGCCGGAAAGACCGGGTCGCGCGTGGCGTTGCGAAAGCGCTAGGAGCGCGCCGGCGGCGCGTGCTCGAGGATCGAGGAGGAAACCTGCGCGATGACGCGGAGGCCAGGCCTGACGAACGAGGGCGAGACCGGCGCCGGCTGCGGCGCGGTCAGGACAGGGTCGCACGCGGAGTGTTCCCAGCTGCTGGAGGAGAGCTGGGTGGCGGCGCATTCGTGATTGCCGCCCTCGCTCTTGTGCAGCCAATGATGCAGCTGCGGCGCGGCGGAAAGCCCGACTGTGAGAGCGACGCCGCAGAAAAGCACAGCGGCGATCGCGGCGCGGAGAGCGCTGGCTTTGAGGCCGCTGAAACGACTCCGCATGAGCGCTGAGTATGAATGCCGGCGAGAGGGGGAAGCAACCTCTATCGCTCGCCCGAAGTGTTACGCCACGTTCCAGTAGTGATGATCCTGCCGCGAGAGCGACCAGTTCGGATTCGCTTTCACAAACTCCAGGCAGGTGCGCAGGCTCGCCGGATCTTCCTGCTTCCCGATCGAGAGCGGCTGCACGTATCGATACCGAAAATCCGTCTCCTCGTCCGGATGTGCGCTGCGAAAGTCTTGAATCGAGAAGCCGTTCAGACCAGGAACAATCTTCATTTCCTGACCCGAAGTCTGCACCCATTTCGCTGGATCGTGTGGCGAGACGGAGAGCCAATCGACCGCGGTCGCGATGGGCCGATGTCCGCTGGTCGCCAGCGCAATGGAGAAATGGCGCGCGCGCAGAGCGGCGATGAGTGGGGCCAGATCGTGATCGGTCGGTTCGCCCCCGGTGATCCAGACCCAGCGCTCGCGCGCCTCGCGTGGCGTGCGCTGATCTACCCGCGTAGCGATTTGTTCATCCGTCGCAAACTCCTGTCGCCGGTAATCGGTGTCGCAACTGGGGCAACCAACCGAACAGCCGGCGGTCCGAACAAAGCACATCTGCGAACCGCGCATCCGCCCCTCGCCCTGGATAGTCCAGAAAATTGGATTGGGAGAAAGCGGGTATCTCACAGACTCGTGCTCCTACTCCTACTCGTGCTCCTGCTCGACTTGATTAGAAGCACGAGCAGGAGCAGGGCACTGTTACGCCACGCTTGCAGGTAAATGATGACAGGACAAAGATGCCTTCACTGTGCAGTCTTCTCACTCTTCGGTCGCCGAAACCGGTGCTCGAGTGATGCGTAAAGGATCACGCCGTAATCAGGCGTGTCCGACGTGAGGCCGATCGGCGCTGCGACTCCGATGACGGTCTGCGCGTCGTTCGGATGATTGAAGGCGTAGCGGAACCCGGGCGAAATCAGCGCCGACAGGTTTCGCTCGGTTCGACCTGCCGCGTTGACTTCCTCATCCCACTCCGCGATCGATTCCAGCATCAGGTTGAAATTTCGCGTGACGGCGTAGATCGCGCTCGCCCCGAGATTATAACTGACGAGGTTGTGGCCCTCTACGTCCGGCAGCCAGGTCGCGCCGGCATTTGCATGCAGTGTGCAACGATCACTCACGATCTTGCTCAACGGCAGGCTCACCTGATACCCGACACTGTTATCGCCAAAGCCATTGTCCACGTTGCCCGTCGGCAGGATCAAACTGAAGCGCGGCGAGAACGCCGGCTGCGTGGCGGTTTCCGTCAACGCCTGAAAGCGGTAATTCAGTAGCACATCGTCGACGCCATCAGCCGAATCCTCGTCCTTCGAGACGTAGTCGTAGGGCACCGTGTAGGAGAGTTGATGCGTCTGGCTGAACGCCGGCCATTCCTGGGTAAAGACAAACTGCCACTCGTGTTCGTCAGGGCCGGCCATTCGCGTGACCTGATGAGTGATGCTCAGAGAGTGCTGAACCACGCCCGGTTCCTGGTTGTAAGCCTCTTCGATTAGGAAGGAGTTGTCCTGCACCTCTTCGGCGGGTCGCTTCTCCGGTTCCTGAGCTGTTGCGCATTGCCCCGCAATGGCGAAGGACAACGTGAATCGTAGCAGAGTCAGGGAAGCGGAATTCGGGGTCACGTGGCGAAGACTACGCCAGCGGCGTCGTGCAACGGAAGCGTTTCGTTGCCCGGTGCCAGGTAGACAGGCGCTGCCAGTTGGCGTAACGATGCGAAAGTTATGATCGGACCAGCCAAAATATACTTCATCGTTTTCGGACTGCTCACGATCGTCGGGGGCATCATCGGATTCGTGAATAAAGGCAGCATGGCGTCGATCGTCGCCGGCTCGATCTCCGGCATCCTGTTGCTGGTCGCAGCGTTCCTGCTGCCTGGGAATGTCGTCGCGGGCCTCGTGCTCGCCGGGATCGTCTCCATCCTGCTCGCCGGCCGATTCGTGCCGGCGTTCATCCAGACCGGCAGCTTCATGCCTGCAGGGATGATGTCGATTCTGAGCGTGATCGGAATCGTGATGGCGCTCGTCGCCTGGATAAAACGGTAAGGCTGCGTGCGCCGCTTTCGCCTGAGCACGTTGCGCGTTATCGCCCTGCTGCTGTTTCTCGGGCTTCTCACCGCGATCGTTCTGCGCTGGATTTCACTCGAGCGGTGGCGCTGGAATCTCGCGCGCACCGAGCCTGTAACGATCGAACGGCGCGAACCGACACCCACGCCGCGACCGGCACCCACAAAGCTGCCCGTCATCGGCGGTAAGCTCGAGACAGCACGGCTCTTTAGCGGAATAACAGTTCGGTCCGCGGTCGAAACGCCTCCTGGCGCCACCGCCTCGATTGAGCGCATTGATCCTGAGAGCTACGTGCTCGAACTCAAATTGCGGGCCCGTGTGCCTGCGCCTAACAGGACGATCGAAGAACTGGCGAAAGTCAGCCCGGAACTGCCGCGGTTGTTACCCGGACTCTCAAGCATGATCACACCGGATTCGGTTTCGCCTTTCTTCGCGCAGCTCTACGAAACGAAGATCAAAGGTCTGCGCGCGAATCTTGGGCACCTGGATCAACTGCTTTCGCGTCACAATTTCTACGACTGCCAGACGGTGTTGCAGCTACGCCATCCGGAGACGCAACGCAAGGCGGTGCTGATTCAATCCGAGATGGACGTCGATTCTGATGGCTCCGACTCCGACCGGGTGCCGGCGGGCAGCGGCACTTCGCCAAACTTCCAGCCGTTCACAAGCTTTCGCTGGGCGAAGAAGACGCAAAATCCGAGCGCCTATCTGCCTGCGTTGGAGGCGAAGATCAAAGCGAACGACGCCGAAGCAGCGCTTGCCACGACAAACGCAGATCGTAAGCGCGACCTGAAAGCCGCGTCCGCGCAGACGCGGAACGAGATCGACACGCTGAAGCGGTTTAGCTTCCTCATCGGAGCGACGGATCCGTTCATCGTAATCCCAGGCGGCTTCACGAAATCCGAGGGTGCGAAGGTCGGCGATTATGCGCTGGTGATGCACCGCGACGCCATTTATCCCGCGATCGTCGGAGACGTGGGCCCCGCGGATAAAGCAGGCGAAGCGTCGTTGCGAATCGCGAAAGAGATCAGCGCCGCGGCATCGCCGATGAACCGACCCGTGAGTGATTTAAAGGTCACCTACCTCATCTTCCCGGGAACGGCGGATGCGCAGTTCGGACCGCCTGACCTCGATAAGCTGCATGAGCGGTGCGACGCGCTCGTGAAAGAAATCGGCGGCCCGGGAGTCCCGCTGCATAAGTGGGAGAACATCATCCCGACGCCGACGCCAACACCGACACCGAGTCCCACTCCCGCAGCTAGCCCGAGCCCGTCCGCTTCGGATTCGCCTGCTTCATCACCGGCGGGCTCGCCCTCTCCGTCCTCGAGCGCATCGCCGACTGCGTCTGCATCAGCGACATTTGCGTTCCCGATCCAGTCGCCGATTCCAACAGCGAGCGCCACACCCAGTGCGTCAGCAACTGCGAGCGCTTCCGCTAAGTCGACGAGCTCTCCATCCCCCTCGCCAAGCCGCTCTCCGGCAAAAAAACGCAAGCAAAGCTAGACGCGACGATTTCGAGATGAAAGCAATTTACCGGAGCAAACTCGTTTGGAGCATCGTCGTGCTCGTCGTCGCACTTCTCGTTGTGCGCGCGATGCTTCCGATTTGGGTGCGCGATTACGTCAACCGGAAGCTCTCCGAGATGGAGTATTACCGCGGCCATGTGGCCGAAGTGGACCTTCACCTCTGGCGCGGCGCCTATTCGATCCACGAAGTCGAAATCAAGAAAACCAGTGGCAGGGTCCCGGTCCCATTTTTCTCCGCGCCGGTGATCGATCTCTCAGTGGAATGGAAGGCGCTCTTTAACGGCGCATTGGTCGGCGAGATGAACTTTGAGCGTCCGAAGATCAACCTCGTGAATGCCGCCAGCAAGGCGAACAGCCAGGCGCCGCTGGACGAACCGTGGACGCAGAAAGTGCGTGAGCTCTTTCCGCTAAAGATCAATCGCTTCACGGTCAATAACGGCGAAGTGCACTACCGCGACTACAGCAAAACGCCTGATGTCGATGTTGTCCTCGACCGGCTCGACATCGTCGCCACCAATCTGACCAACAGCACCAAGGTCGCGGAAACGCTGAAGGCAAACATTGAGATGAAAGGACGTCCGCTGCGCGAAGGCAGCTTCACGGCTGAGATCAATCTCGATCCGTACGCCGCGAAGCCGACGTTCGCGATGAAGTCGGAGGTGGATAGTTTGCCGCTCCTAAAATTAAACGAGTTCGCGAAGGCGTATGCCGGAATCACATTCGAAGCCGGCACACTGCGTGTGGCGATGGAGCTCAATTCCAAGCAGGGCGCTTTTCGCGGCTATGTCGAGCCGGTGTTCGACAAGATGGCGATCTTTGATCCGGCTCATGACAATGAGAACCCGATCGATTTCGTGTGGCAGGGGATCGTGGGCGGATTGACGCGCATCATCCGCAACCATCCAAAGGATCGCTTCGGCACGAAAGTGCCGCTCTCAGGCAGTTTCGATGATCCGGCTCCGGCCATGATGGACACGATCTTCAATGTCTTGCGGAACGCGTTTATCAAGGCATTCGAGGGCAAGCTGGGCAACGACGAGATCGATCTCGAAAAGGTGCGGCAGGATCCCGATACGAAAGGTTAGTCTGCCCACCCAGCGCGGGATGTGACATCGTGCCTGGTGCGCTCTGCTTCCGCATACGCTCCCGGTCGCGTCGAGCTGCTTGGGAACCACACTGACTATAACCGCGGCGTCGTCCTGGCCGCGGCGATTGACCGCGGCATTACCGCGAGGGGCAGCTCGCGCAAGGACGAGCTGATCACGCTCGCCTCCGATCTTGCGCCGGGCCGTGTGGAAGTGCCGCTCGCCGATGTTCGTCCGCAGCCAACAGAGCGCTGGGCGAATTACCCGCTCGGCGTTGTGCAACAGTTGCAGCGCCTCGGTTATCACATTGGCGGATTTGAGGCGCGAATATCAGGTGATGTGCCGGCTGGCGCCGGCCTTTCGAGCTCGGCTGCGCTTGAAGTCGCGACGGCCGGACTGTTGATGAAATTGCATGGCCTGCAGATCGCTCCGCTCGAAGTGGCCAAGCTTTGCCAGCGTGCGGAGAATGAGTTCGTCGGGGTGCGTTCCGGTTTGCTCGATCAGGCGACTTCAGTTTTCGGACGCGCCGATCACGTGGTGTATCTGGATTGCAATAGCGAGGACGTCCGCACGATTCCGTTTCCGCGCGGTTTCGCGCTTGTGATCGTGGAATCAGGCGTGAAGCACAGCCTGCTGCAGAGCCAGTATAACGCCCGGCGGGAGGAATGCGCGGCCGCTGCTAGAGCGCTGGGTGTGGCAGCGCTGCGAGGGGTAACACCAGAAGCACTCGAGCGCGCGCGCGAGTCGCTTGATCCGCTGCTGTATCGCCGCGCTGCCCACATCGTCGGTGAAAACGAGCGGGTCTGGCGCGCGGTGGACGCTATGCAAAGTGGCGACGCTCAAGCTATTGG
This sequence comes from Chthoniobacterales bacterium, assembly GCA_013820755.1. Classification (GTDB taxonomy): domain Bacteria; phylum Verrucomicrobiota; class Verrucomicrobiia; order Chthoniobacterales; family UBA10450; genus JACCTI01. The sequence continues at coordinate 22,211 of JACDHZ010000013.1, read as the reverse complement.
CGCGCTTATGTATGCATCGCATGAAAGCTCGCGCGTGAATTTCGAGAACAGCGCGCCGGAGCTCGACCAGCTCGTCTTGATCGCACAATCAATCGCAGGCGTGCTCGGATCGCGTCTCACCGGCGGCGGGTTTGGAGGTGGCACTGTAACGCTCGTGGAAGCACAACGGGCGGCCGAGGTGTTGGAACAAATTTGGAATCAGTACGCGCTGCGCAGTGGCGAAACGCCCGCCGGCTTCGTCTGCCGGATTGCAGACGGCGCGGCGGTGTCCTGGTCCGGTTAGAGCGTGTCATGCACTTTTCGCTTCGAACAGCGGCCTCCCCGCGCTGCCACGCAGCTGTAGCCGGGGGCGTTGACCCCGGCAGCGAGCGATGTAATTACGCCCGTGCTCAGCCGGGGTCATCGACCCCGGCTACAACTGCCGTCCCCAAGATTTAAAGTGCATGCCACGCTCTAAGCGGCGGAGAAGCGAATTTCAGGCAAAAATCCTTGCGTCATTCGCCAGCTCTCGACATGCCTTAGCGGATGGCGATCGGCACGTACCTTCCACGCGCGGAATATCCGCGGCCGGATCGGCAGCGCGGCTTCGTCCATAACGTCGATTGGAAGAATCTGAATGGCGCGTGGGAGTTCCGGTTCGATCCGGAGCGCGCCGGCGAAGTACAGCAATGGTTCCGTCCAGGCGGCCCCCGCTGGGGTGAGCAGATCACGGTGCCGTTTTGCTGGGAATCGCTGGCTGCATGGGGCGAGGCAGACGCAGCTGGAAACGACAACTATTTTTCGACTCGCATTTACCTAAACCCGCTTCAAGTCGACCGGTTCAATTATCGTGATGCCGCACGGCACGAGGTCGGCTGGTACCGCCGCACTGTCACCGTTCCGGCGAACGAACATTGGCACGACAGGCGCGTGATCCTCACGGTCGGCGCGGCCGATTATTTTACCGACTGCTGGTGCAACGGGCAGCACGTCGGACGCAACGAGGGCGGTTACATCCCGTTCGAGTTCGACATCACCGACGCACTCGACACTCCGGCGGATGGGGAACGCATCGCGTCGATCGTCATGCGGGTGGAGGACCCGATCGACAATCACGAGCAGCCGGTCGGCAAACAATGGGGCTGGTACTCGAGCGTGAGCGGCATTTGGCAGACTGTGTTCCTGGAGCCCCGCGCAGCCACGTTCATCGAGCGCTTCGAGATCACGGCGGATGTGGAAAACGATGAAGCCGGATTCCAGATCCACGCGAACGGCGGTACCGAATGCGTGGTCGATGTCACCGCTCCGGACGGACAGCGTTTCTCGGCAAAATTTCCGGTTAACGATGGGATCGCCGCGGGCACGATTTCGGTCGGCGCAACGTTATTATGGGATACCATCAACCCGCAGCTTTACTACGTCGATTTCACGCTCCGTAACGGCGGGTCCGATGATGTGGTGCGGGGTTATTTTGGGATGCGCAGCATCTCTACTCAACCTTCCGAAGACGTCTCCGCGCCGGCGGCGCTCGTGTTGAATGGCGAAGCCATCTACATCCGCGGCGCGCTCTACCAATCGTACTATCCCGATGGCGTCTACACTGCGGGCGACGTTCAGCTTCTAAAAGACGACATCGCTTACGCGAAACGCTTCGGGTTCGATCTGCTGCGAATCCACATCAAGGTCGACGATCCGCTTTTGCTCTACTACGCGGACCTCTTCGGCATTTTGCTGCTGGCTGACTTTCCGAATTTCGGAGAAGGCGGCGATACCGCGGTAGGCCGCCGCCGTTTCGAGGAGACGATGCGCGGCGCGATCCGGCGCGACTTCAATCACCCGTCGATCATTGGCTGGTGTTTGTTCAACGAGACATGGGGCTTCGGCGGCCAGGCGGAGTTATTGCAGCTCATCAACCCCAACGCACCCGCGATCAATGCTCCGGCGGAATGGACGGTCCCCGAGACGGCGAAGTTCCAGAATCGTCAATCCTTCGACTGGGTGGACCAGATGTGGCTCGTCGCGAAATCGCTCGATCCTACGCGACTGGTTGAAGACATGAGTGTGGTGAAGTGGGAACACCTGGAGCATTACGGCCATACGCGAACAGATTTAAACTCCTGGCACTTCTATTCGAGTGACTACGAACAGGCCAGGGAGCACATCGCCCAGGTGGTAAAGGAAACCTACGCTGGGTCAGCGTTCAACTACACGAGCGGGTTCGAGCAAGGCTCGCAGCCATTGATCAACAGCGAGTACGGAGGGGTCGGCGCGCTCGACGGCGACATCGACATTAGCTGGAGCTTTAAGTTTCTAACGAACGAGTTCCGACGACACGGAAACCTCTCTGCCTATATCTTCACCGAGCTGCACGACGTGGAATGGGAGCGAAACGGCTTTCTGAACTACGACCGGACGCCGAAAGCTTTTGGCTACGACCCGACGGTGATTAATCAGGGCGATGTGCTGCCGATGGATGCGCCGCCCATCGCGCGTTACGCGCCGGGCCAGGAGGTCGATATTGAGGTCTTGTCGTCGCACTTCGCGCGGCGGCAAAGAAAGGACGTCACGCTCTATTGGACCTTAAGCGGAATCGACTCGTTAGGCTGGGCGCATGACAGGCTCGAGCACGGAAACAAACCGATCCCTTTCACCCAATATCGGGTGGAGCTCGCCGACAGGGTCCATTTGCGCATGCCGGAGCAGACGATGTTCTGCACCCTCTGGGTGCGTGCGATGAGTGCCGACGGCCTCCTACTGGCGCGGAACTTCGTGCACTTTTTCGTCGATCATGGCTTTGTCGCGCGAGAGGAAACAACGTTCGGATTGATCCTCCGCGCAGAGCCGCACAACTGGAGCGTTGCGGATTGGAGCGGCGGCTACAGTGAAGCCGCGGAGGCCGAAGCGACCGGATCGTGCTACGGGGACGGGCACGGGTTTTTCGAATGGAAATTCCCCGTCACGGGCGATGACGTTCGCGGCGCTACCGCGATTCGCGTGCTGTGCGAAGCTTCCGCGCATAGCGACGGCACGCCGCAGACGGATTCATTCGCGCATCCGACGTGGTTCCGCATGCTGCTGAATGGAGTGCGGATTAGCGGCGGCATTCTTCCGAATCACCCGCATGATGCAGCTGGTGCGTTGAGCTACCTGCGCAAAGACGGCCGAGGCGCCTACGGATACCTGACGCATGCCAGCATTGAAGGAGAGTTACTTCGCCGCGTCCTCGCGAACGCCGGCTCCGACGTGTTTTACCTCGATTGCATGGTGCCGCGGGACAAGCCACCGTTCGGCGGGCTCACAATCTACGGGCGCGATTCCGGCCGTTCTCCAGTCGCGCCCACGTTGATCATCGAGCGCTAACCGGGAGGTACGCGCACTGGACGCTCGCCTGTGGCTAGGGATGTTAGCCCGCATTTCGTATTATTTTTCATGAACGCCGACAGCAAGCAATTTCTCAAACAACTCGTCGAAACGCCCAGTCCTTCCGGCTATGAGCATGATGTACAGAAGCTCGTCCGAGACCGAATCGCGCCGTGGTGCGATAGCGTCCGGACAGACGTGATGGGCAACGTCTTCGGCGTGCGCAATCCAGACGGTAGACCGCGCGTTATGCTCGCCGGGCACTGCGATCAAATCGGGTTCATCGTCAATTACATCACGGACGACGGATTCCTGCACGTTGACCCGATCGGTGGCGTCGATCCTGTGGTCGCGACTTCGCAGCGCGTCTCGATCACGACGCGCAACGGCATGGTGCCCGGCGTGATCGGGCGGAAAGCGATCCACCTGATGGACGAAGACGACAAGAAGAAGGTGCCGAAGATGCACGATCTCTACGTCGATATCGGTGTTTCAAAAAAGGACGAGGCGCTTGAGTTAGTCGCCTACGGTGACGCGGGTGTCTTTCTCCAGCCGTACATCGAGCTGGCGAACGAGCGCGCCGTCTCCATGGCCTTCGACAACAAGATGGGCACGTGGATTGTCACCGAAGTGCTGCGATTGCTGCACGGGCAGCAGTTTGAAGCCGGTGTCGTCGGTGTCTCTACAGTGCAGGAGGAAATTGGATTGCGGGGTGCGACAACCAGCGCGTTCTCGAGCGAAGCCGACGTCGGAATCGCGCTCGATGTCGCTCATGGGACGGACACGCCGGGCATAGAGAAGAAGAAAGCCGGCGACTTCAAGGTGGGCGGTGGCCCGATTGTAGCCCGTGGCGCGAACATAAATCCGCGGGTATTCGAGTTGATCGTAGCCACTGCAGAAGCGGAAGCCATTCCGATACAGGTTGCGTCAGCCGCGCGCGGCACAGGCACCGATGCGAACGCAATGCAGCTCGCACGCGGTGGCATGGCGACTGGTCTGCTCTCGGTGCCGCTCCGCTACATGCATACGCCTAACGAGCTATTAGCGCTTGAAGACTTGGAGAACACCGCGCGCTTGCTCGCGGCCTTTTGCGCACGTTTAAAGCGCGGCCAGGACTTCACGCCGTAACAGCATGCACGGGTGCATGTTTGTGCCGGAATCGGAACGGGCGCATCCCGCTTGCGACACGGGTTTACGAAAGTCGCAAGCGTGTCGCTGCCGTAAACGGTTAGCTGGCAGTATCTTACGCGTTCACGCGTGCCATGGCATCGCCGTTGCTAAAAGAGCGGCACACCTGTAACTACCGACGCAAATTCCCTGCGGGGCGAAAAACTGATCAACTATGAGCACTACGAGACGTAACTTCATCAAAGTCTCCGCTCTTGCCAGCAGCGCTGTCGGATTGGGAATTCTGCCACGACGTAGGACAGCCGCCGACAACACGAAAGCGGCGAAACCGTTACGCATTCTGATTCTTGGTGGAACCGGATTCACGGGCCCCTTTCAGGTCCGCTACGCGCTCGAACGTGGCCACAAGGTGACGGTATTCAACCGGGGCAAGAGCCACCCCGGCGAGTTGCCGGAAGGCGTAGAGCAACTGATCGGCGATCGTAACGGGCAGCTCGACGCACTCAAGGATCGCACCTGGGATGTCGCGATCGACAACCCCACGAGCGTCCCTGTTTGGGTGCGTGACGCAGCGCAAGTGCTGAAGGGGAACGTCGCCCGCTACGTCTTCATCTCGACGATTTCGGTTTACGCCGATAACAGCAAGCCGAACGACGAGACCGGCGAACTCGCAAAGTACGAGGGACCCGATGCGATGAAGGAGACGCGCGACACGCTCATCGCGTCGCAGTTCAAACTTTACGGCCCTCTCAAAGCGTTGTGCGAAGCGGAAGCTGAAAAGTGGTTCCCCGGAAAAACGCTGATCGTCCGACCCGGCCTCATTGTTGGCCCCGGCGATCAGACCGATCGTTTCACCTACTGGCCGGTGCGGATCGACCGCGGCGGCGAAGTGATGGCGCCCGGCGCACCAGCTGATCCGGTGCAATTCATCGATGCGCGAGACCTCGCCGAGTGGACGATCCGAATGGTTGAGAACGGCGCGACCGGCATCTACAATGCGACTGGGCCAGACAAAGAATTGGGCGTCGGCCAGATGCTGGACGGGATCAAGACCGCGCTGAACTCGAAGGCGATTTTCGCCTGGGCGGACGCCGAATTTCTCGAGGCGAAAAAAGTCGCGCCGTGGTCAGACATGCCGGTGTGGGTGCCGCCGCGCGGCGAGGACGGCGGCCTTTCGCGCACGAGCATCAAGAAGGCGCTCGCCGCCTGCCTGACCTTCCGCCCGTTCGACACGACTGCGCGCGACACGCTCGCGTGGTTCAAGACTTTGCCGCCGGAACGTCAGGCGGAGTTAAAAGCCGGACTCAAGCCCGAGCGCGAGAAGGAAGTGTTAGCCGAGTGGCATAAGCAGCACGGTTAAACGAGATCGGCCCATGGCTCTACATGGCACGGGCCGCGACCGCATAGTCGACGTGCGCGCGGTGGCTCGCGTTCGTCTTCCCAAGCAGCTATACGTGCTACGGCCGATCCGCTGACACGATGTCGAACGCGTCCGATTCCTCAGAGCGCCGATCGCGGATGGCGCGAATTTTTTCAACGCTTACGGCCGTCGAGCGCCGCGAAATGCCGACCGTCGTCACCGCCTTCCTCCTCTTCTTTTGCGTCCTCGGCGGCTATTTCGCCGTGCGACCGGTGCGAGAAACGGTCGGCACGATCCTCGGCCGTGATCGCGTCGCCAATCTCTGGCTCGCCACCTGGATAGTGTCGCTGGCCATCGTTCCCATCTACGGGGCCGTCGTCGCAAAAATCCGGCGAAGCGTTTTTCTTCCGGTCATCTACGGCCTCGTGGCGGTCGCGCTCGCGACGATTGGCGCCGTACTGCAAGCCCAGCCCCGAAGTGTAGCGGTCGCGCAGTTCTTCTACGTCTTCATCAGTGTCCTCAGCCTCTTTCTTGTCTCCGTTTTTTGGAGCTTCCTGGTCGAGCTTTTCGACTCCGGGCAAGCAAAGCGGCTCTTCCCGGTAATCGCGGCAGGCGGAAGCGCGGGCGCTCTCGTGGGCCCGCTGTTTACCGATTTCGCCGCGCGGACCATCGGCAACGGCGGCATCCTCTTCGTCGGAGCGGCGATGTTTGTTCTCGCGGTCGTGTTGCAGGCAATCCTGATTCGCCTTTGGAAACGTGACCCCGAGCCGCGCCGGGATGGCAGCGCAACTCAGCAAACGCGTGATCGCGCGCTCGGCGGGAACCCCCTCGCCGGGATTACGCTTGTGCTGCGTTCACCTTACCTGCTCGGGATCGCGACCTACGTCGCTCTACTCGCGACCGCGAACACCTTCCTTTATTTCGAACAATTGCGGCTGGTTGCGGCCGCGTTCTCAGATACGCAGACGCGCACGAGTGTTTTCGCGCGGATCGACTGGATTGTGCAGAGCCTCACGATTTTGTCGCAGCTCTTCCTCACCGGGAGGATTGCTTCGCGCCTTGGGGTGGTGGTCCTCCTCACGATGATTCCGGTGGCGATTTTCTGCGGGTTCGTTGCGCTCGCCATCTGGAATACGTTCGCCGTCCTGACGGTTGTTATCGTTTTGCGTCGCAGCGGCGAATACGCCTTTGTTCGTCCCGGCCGGGAGATGCTTTGGAGCCCGATGGGAAAGGAGACGAAGTACAAAGCGAAGAACTTCGTCGACGTGCCAGTCTACCGCGGGGCCGACGCCGCGGTCGCGCAACTTCAAACCGCGATCGAGAGTGCGGGTTTTGGCGCGCAAGTCGTGGCTTTATTGGGAGCGTTGGGCGCGACGCTGTGGGCGGCTAACGGCTGGTGGCTGGGGCGACGCCATGACTCAGCGGCGGCGCAAGAAAAGGCGAGGCGCTGACCCGGGTACGCTCATAACTTTTCGGGCTTTACAGAAGGCTGGTTGCGTTGGCAGCCGATGTTGGACGTGGTTAGCCAACTGCCGCTACAATGGCTGACGATGATTACCCGACTCCTGTTTGCCCTGGCGTTTTCGCTCGTCATCACCGCTTCAGCCGCCGCAGCCCCCAACGCTGCGCCAGCACCTGCGTCCAATGCGCTTCCTGACGCAACGCGCCTTGAGCAGATGGCGGCTCGATTCGCGCGAACCGATCTCACCGCGGACCTGTCGAAGCTCTCGGCGGACGACCGGCGCGTGTTGGCGAAGCTGGTGGAAGCGTCGAAAATCATCGACGGCATTTTCCTGGGGCAGGTGTGGGCCGGCAACGTGCCAATGCTGCTCGACCTCGCGCGCGACGAGTCCGCCGAAGGCCGCGCGCGTCTGCATTACTTCCGCGTGAATAAAGGCCCATGGTCACGCCTTGACGAAGACAAGTCATTCGTCATCGGCGCGCCGGAGAAGCCCCAGAACGCTACGTTCTATCCAGACGACGCTACAAAGGAGGAAGTAGAACGGTGGATCACAGGACTGCCGGAACAGGAGCGGGCATCGGCAACTGGATTCTTCTCTGTCCTGCGGCGGAACGCGGATGGCACAGGCTTCCGGATTGTGCCGTACCATGTCGAATACCAGAGTGCGCTGGAGATGGCCGCAAAACTCCTCCGAGAAGCAGCGGAGATCTCGACCGAGCCGACGTTGAAACGATTCCTCGCCGCTCGGGCCGATGCGTTCCTCTCGAACGATTACCATGCGAGCGATCTGGCCTGGATGGAGCTCAGCGGCGCGATCGAGCCGACTATTGGGCCGTACGAAGTGTACGAGGATGGCTGGTTCAATTACAAAGCCGCGTTTGAATCGTTCATCACCATCCGGGACGAAGCGGAAAGCGCGAAGCTCCAGAAATTTTCGCGCGAGTTACAGGACATTGAAAATCATCTCCCGATCGATCCGCAGTATCGCAACCCGAAGCTGGGCGCGTTAGCCCCCATCGTGGTGGTAAACGAAATTTACTGCTCGGGCGATGCGGATCATGGCGTCCAGACCGCAGCGTTCAATCTGCCTAACGACGAGCGCGTGGTGGCGGAGAAGGGAACCAAACGCGTGATGTTGAAGAACGTGCAGGACGCAAAATTCGCGAAGACGCTCGTGCCGATCTCGAAGGTCGTGCTCAGTCCCGCCGACCTGAAGGATCTCTCGTTCGAGGCGTTCTTTACCCACATCCTCGTGCACGAACTGATGCACGGCCTTGGCCCGCACAACATCACGGTCGATGGTCGCGAAACGACAGTGCGGCAGGAGATGAAGGAGGCGGGGAGCGCACTCGAGGAAGCGAAAGCCGACATCTCCGGACTGTTCGCGATTCAGCACATGGTCGACAAAGGCGTGTTGCCGAGGAGCCTCGAGCGCCCGCTCTACACCACCTTCCTCGCGTCCGCATTTCGCACGATCCGGTTCGGCATCAACGAAGCACACGGTCGTGGCCAGGCGGTGCAGTTGAACTACCTCCTCGACGCGGGCGGATTTGTCGTCAGGCCGGACGGCACGTTTGCGGTTAATCGGGACAAGATCAAAGAAGCTGTGACATCCCTCACGCGCGAATTCATGACGATTCAGGCCGAAGGGAACTACGAGAAGGCGAAGGAAATGCAGACACGCCTCGGAGTTATCCGGCCTGAAGTGCAGCGCGCGCTGGACAAGCTGACGGGCGTTCCGATTGACATCGAGCCGCGGTTCACGACGGCCGAGCAGCTCTTGCGCGACTCCCTTAATAAATGAACGGCACCAGCCGCTTCGTCCGTCGCATATAACTGACGTATTCTTCGCCGAGCGCATCGCTCAGCGCCTGCTCCTCCACATTCATCCGTCGGAGAAAGGCAACGAAAATCGGAACGAGCATCACGAGCATGGCGGCCCAATTCCCCAGCGAGACGGCGAAGCCAAGGAATGCCAGCAGGACCCCCGTGTACGACGGGTGGCGCACCACCCGAAACGGGCCGCGCTCCACGACGTGGTGGTCCTTTGAAATCTGCACGTCCACTGTAAAGAAGCGGCCGAGGGTGATGATCGCCCACCATCGCACCGCCAAGCCAACCACAAACAGCAGAAGACCTGGAATCCGCCAGGAGAATGTCTCCGGAAGCGCAGCGAAACGCCACTGAGAGGCGACGTATAGGCCTGCCGCCACACTCAACAGAATGACCAGCCACAGCATGCGCAGCGTGCTGCGATCCTGGGGAATACCAGTGCCGCGCGACCGCCTCGTCGCGCCGAGCAATAGCTCGGACGCGAGATATGCGAAGCCGAGGTACTGCGGGCCGGGTAAGTTCACTCCGTTAGGTTAATACAGCGAACGCTCGCAAAGTCTGCTACAAGGAGCGCCGCCCGCCCTCACTCCGATAGTCCGACGCCGGCGGATGCGGCGAGCGCCGGTCACCGCGTGGAGAGTGTTCGTGGCACGTAAGTCTCTGCTGGGAAGTTTTGCCGACGTGGGGTCAACGAGCATGGCATCTCCGATTCATAACCAAACACACGTTATGAAAAGCCAAAAACTCCTGAATCCATACGCTCAATACGCATTCGCCTGCTCTGCAGCGACAGCCCTTCTCTTCTCCGTCGCCGCCTGCGACGTGAAGAAGACGGAAGAGGGTAAAGCCCCGAAAGTAACGGTCGAAGACGGTAAGCTTCCCAAGTACGACGTCGAAACTGCCAAGGTAGATGTCACTGCCGAGAAGAAGGAAGTCACCGTCCCGAAAGTGACCACCGAACAGAAAACAATCTCTCTTCCTGATGTAAAAGTCACGATGCCGGGGGATCAGCCCGCGACCGGTTCGCCAGCAGCGACCCCTCAAATGAGCCCCACTCCATAACCTATCCTGAACCACTAAACGAACTACCGGGCTGGAGCAGCCCGGCAGTTTTGTGTACATCGGTCGCCGCAGGTCGTCAGGGCCGCGGCAATGCTAAGCGGTTTTCAGATGCACCTATCAAACCGGTCGAGCCTGCGGAGCTGCTAGCTATGGTCACAAACCTGGCCAAGCGTGCCGTAGCAGCACTCAAGGACTCATCTGTTGCGGCAGGCATAGTCTGTGATTCCGCGTTGAGAGATCGTTTGATTGCACCACACTTGGTCGTCGGCCTAAATCAACCCCGCACATTTGCATGCAGCCCACGATTCTTATCGTCGATGACGAGAAACACACTCGCGACGGGCTGCGGCGGCTGCTCGATGATGATTATGACACCTACGTTGCAGAGGATATCGCCGGGGCCATGGGAGTCCTTGAGCGGGAACAGATCGATGTCCTCATCACCGATTTGCGGCTCGCCGGCGATGATGGGATGCAGCTGATCGAGCGCGCGCTGAAGCTGCCGCATCGCCCGATCTGCATCATGATGACCGCGTACGGTTCCGTGGACACCGCCGTAGAAGCGATGAAACGGGGCGCATACGACTTCGTGACGAAGCCGTTGAACCTCGACAAGCTGGAGATGCTTGTGGCGCGCGCGTTAGGCAGTCGGCGGATCGAGCAGGAAAACCGCACGTTGAAGCAGCAGGTCGACGAGCGATACGGCCTCGAAAACATTATCGGCGAATCGCCCGTGCTCCGGGAGGTGCTCGACACCGTTCGGCAGGTTGCGCCGTCCTCGGCCAACGTGCTGATCGATGGCGAGAGCGGCACCGGGAAAGAGCTCGCCGCGCATGCGATTCACAACCTGAGCCGGCGCAGCAAAGCAAAGTTTGTGACTGTGCATTGCGCCGCGCTGTCGCCGACGCTGCTAGAAAGCGAGTTGTTCGGACATGAACGCGGGGCATTCACCGGGGCGCATGAGCGGCGAATTGGACGGTTCGAGCAGGCGAATGGCGGGACCATTTTCCTCGATGAGATCGGCGAGATCGACCAGAGCACACAGGTGAAACTGCTCCGCGTCATTAGCGAAGAGCGGGCGTTTGAGCGCGTTGGCGGCAATCAGCTTCTCAAAGCCGACGTGCGCCTGATCGCGGCCACAAACAAGGAGCTCGAGAAGCTCGTGAAAGAAGGGAGATTTCGCGACGATTTATATTTCCGTCTTAACGTCGTGCACATCACGATGCCGCCGCTGCGGGATCGGAAGGAGGATATTCCGCTGCTCGTTCGCAACTTCCTGCGCCATTTCTGCCGCGTAAACGAAAAACCGCTGCTCGAGTTCACCGCTGACGCGGCGAACAGTCTGCTCACATACGATTGGCCGGGCAATGTCCGGGAACTGCGGACCGCGGTCGAACATGGCGTCGTCATGGCAAGCGGGGGGGAAATCACGCTTCGCGAGCTGCCAATGGCGGTGAGGCAGGCGGTAGGCGGCAACTTGCCGGGAAGCGCGACGGCTGCTCAAGGTTTCAGCGAGAGATCGAGTCCGCTCGACATCCACACAACCGAGCGAAAGCTCATCACGCAGGCGCTCGCGAGCACAAAGGGCAACATCACCGCAGCCGCGAAGAAGCTCGGGATCAGCCGGCGCACGTTGCATCGGAAGATAAACGAGATGAATAACGAAAAAGCCCAATTCGGGAGCGGCGATGGCACTGAGGCGATCGCCGGATGATTTACCCATCCCGCATTTCCCGTGAAACGGGCTTTGATCGGATAAAGTTCGGCTCTCGATCGCGGCGGTTCCGGCTGCCGGCGAAAGCCTCCCGTGCAAATGCGATCCTAGCCATCGAGCTGGACACCGCGCGGCGCTGTTTTGATCCCGTAGCAGAATAATGCGTCACGTTTCGGGTTTACGAATACCGCTGCGCGCGATTGAATCATCGCGTGGCGCAGCTTAATAGGCTTTTCGGGACGGACGGCGTTCGCGGTGTTGCGAACGTTGAGCCAGTCACTGCCGAGACAGCGCTAAGGCTCGGTCGCGCAGCAGCTCATATTTTCACGCAGCTCAATCCGCGAACAGTGCCGGCAGGCGCCCGTCCGAAGATTGTGCTCGGGAAGGACACGCGTCTCTCTGGGTACATGCTGGAGAATGCGCTCGTCGCCGGCATCACTTCTCTTGGCGTCGATGTGCTCGTGATCGGCCCGTTGCCGACGCCGGGTGTGGCTTACATCACCCGTTCGCTGCGCGCCGATGCGGGCATCGTTCTCTCCGCGTCTCACAACAGATACGAAGATAATGGAATCAAATTTTTCCGGCACGACGGCTACAAGCTCGATGACGCAATCGAGCAGCAGATCGAGGAGCTGGTCTTCAGCGGCGAAATCGATTCCGTGCGGCCGACGGCCGGGAAAATCGGACGCGCCACACGCATTGATGACGCACTCGGTCGATACGTCGAGTTCGCAAAGGCGAGTTTTCCGCGCGGTCTGTCGCTGGAGAAAATGCGCATCGCAGTCGATGTGGCGAACGGCGCAGCCTACAAGTCGACTCCATCCATCCTGCGTGAGCTCGGCGCGGATTTGATCGTCGCGCACGACGAGCCGAACGGCACGAACATCAATGAGCAATGCGGGAGCACGTATCCGGCGGAGATTCAGCGCATCGTCAAAGAGACAGGTGCGCAGGTTGGAATCACGCACGATGGAGACGCCGATCGTGTGCTGCTTTGCGATGAAAATGGCGAGCTGGTGGACGGCGATGAGATACTGGCGATCGCCAGTATCGACCTGTTGAAATCCGGTCTGCTGCGGGAGAACACGCTCGTGGCAACGGTGATGAGCAATTTCGGCCTGGATGAGACGCTCGACGCCGCCGGCGGCAAAGTTCTGCGCGCGAAAGTAGGCGACCGCTACGTGATCGAAGAGATGGTCCGCCGGAATTTGAACCTCGGCGGGGAGCAAAGCGGGCACATGATTTTCCGCGACTTCAGCACCACGGGTGACGGAATCGTGAGCGCGCTCCAGATCCTGCGCATCATGAGATCGACTGGCAAACCGCTGAGCGAGCTGAAGCGTTGTCTGAAGAAATATCCACAGGCGCAACGGAACCTGCGCGTGAAACAGAAGCCGCCGTTGGAAGAGTTGCCGGACGTGATGAAGCTTGTCGGCGAGGCAGAGCAGGAGCTGAACGGCAAAGGGCGCGTGCTCCTGCGCTATTCCGGGACGGAGCCGAAAATCAGACTGTTGATTGAAGGCCGGGAGCTGGCGCAGATCGACCAGCAGGCGAACCGGATCGCGGAGGCGATTCAAACAGCGATCGGCTAAACTAAATTGAACCAGAGAAGACACAGAGAGCGCAGAGGATGTTATTTGCTGTCTCTGTGCACTCTGTGAACTCTGTGGTTAAGAACTCTCCATGACTCTGGATCGCATCATCGAAGCGCTGCTGTTCAGCGCGCAAAAACCGCTCACCGCTCGCGAGCTGCTGAGCGCGATCAAAGGCGCTGGTATCGAGGACGAGATCGTTCCTAACGAGTTCGCACGGACGAGCGAAGCAGAGGTGGCGGCTGCGCTCGAGCAGCTCAAAATCGAATACATCGAGCAAGGCCGCGCCTTCCAGCTATTGGAGAAGGCAGACGGGTGGCAATTCGCGAGCGAGCCGACTTACGCACAGTGGGTGCGGCAGTTATTTCCGGCTGCCAAGTCCGCACGATTGACGCCGCCATCGCTTGAGACGCTCGCGATCATCGCCTATCGCCAGCCAATCACCCGCGCGGATGTGGAAGCGGTGCGCGGCGTCGCGGTCGACGGCGTTCTGCAAAGCCTGATGGAGCGCGGGCTGGTCAAGATCGCCGGCCGCGCAGAGGTGCCAGGCCGGCCATTGCTGTATGAGACCACGCAGTTTTTTCTAGATCACTTCGGGCTGCGGGATCTCGACGAACTGCCGAATGCAGACGAATTGCGGCGCCGCTACTTGCCAACAGCCGCTCCCCCCGCGGCAACGACTTCAACAGAAAATGTGCCGGTGCGGAACAGCGCGGCAATCTCCACCGTGCCAGACGAGTCGCCCGCGAGCAGCTAAACGGCTGCCAGTTCCTTCTCTCGAGTCGACTCGCGGGCAAGCGGCGGCGGATCTCCCGCAGGTGTCGCCACGGGTATCTTCTTCAGCTCGACTTTAAGGAAGCTGATGATCACAGGCGCGAGGATCAAACCCGAGAGTCCCATCAAACGATCGCCGATCAAGAGAGCGAGCAGCATTAGCCACATCGGATGATGAATGCGGCTGCCGATGATTCGGCTGTTAAGGAAGTACTCGAGCTTGTGGATGATGACGAGAAACAGGAAGGCGTATGCAGCGAGCTTCGGCGACATCGTGAAGGCAATCCCAATGATGACGCTATTACTCAGGATATTGCCAACGATCGGAATCAGCCCGCAGACGAATGTTAGCGCTACGGCCACGCCCCCATAACGAAGCCCGGACGCGAGAACGAAGATCGCGGTTAGCGCAGTGTTGATCGCCGAAATGATGATTTGCGCGCCGATCACCGTTTCGAAACTGCGATAAAACGAGGTGAACCGCTGTTTGATGCGCGAGGTGTAAAAGGAATAGAGATTCGGCGGACTTTTTCCCCGCTGCCGCTGCGGCTCGAAATCTGGATTCAGGAAAACGCCGATCGCCACAATTACGCCTACAACTAGAAACACGAACTCCTTGGTCGCGATTTTCACGCTGTTTCCCAGATCGCCGAGCGTGCCACGCACTGTGTCGAGAGCGACACCGCGGAGACTATCCAAGTCTGTGAAGGGCAGTTCGAAGCCGTGTTTCTCCGCGTATCTCACTACGACAGGAATGGCCGTCTCCACCACCTCCGGCAGAACGACCACAGCACGTTTCAGGAAAAAAACGAACCCCGAGAATAACGCGGCGATAAGAATCACGAAGAGCGTGACGGCGATCCATTTCCTCCCGAAAAACATCAGCTTTGACAGCGCCAGATAGCAGAACATCGCGACGATGAACGGCATGCCCAGGTGCAAGGCGGCAACCAACACCAGCAGCAGAGCAAAGATAGCGTACGAGATAGCGGCTGGCTTTTGCATCGTAAAAACAATCGAGAGGACTGCTCCAAACTACTTCGGATTGTGCATATGGCGACCGTCTAAGTGGTCACCCTTGATTGACTTGCTCTCTCCGGTAACGGACGCTTCTCGTTCTATGGAGAAATTCGCGCGATTTTCCGGAGCGTTGGCGATTGCATTTGCGCTGGTATCCGGATTGACCGGTTGCGGCAGCTACAACCGCCTCGTCACGCTGGATCAGAACGTTAATAAGAAATGGGCCGACGTGCAGTCCGTGTATCAACGGCGCGCCGACCTGATCCCAAATCTGGTCAATACGGTTCAAGGCGCGGCCAATTTTGAGAAGTCGACCCTTACTGACGTGGTGAACGCACGCGCAAGTGTAGGGCAGGTGAAACTCGATCCAAGCAAGGCTCCGACGGATGCGGCGCAACTGCAGCAATTCCAGCAGGCGCAGGGGCAGCTGAGCACCGCGCTATCGCGATTGCTCGTCGTGAGCGAGAACTATCCGCAGCTCCGCGCGACTGAAGCGTTCCAGAACCTGCAGGCGCAGCTTGAAGGAACGGAGAATCGCATTTCTGTCGAGCGGAACAACTTCAATGGTGCGGTGCAGGAGTACAATACCGCGATGCAGCGATTCCCAACGAACATGCTGAACAAGCTGTTCGGATTCAGAGAACGTCCGTTTTTTTCCGCGCAAGCCGGATCCGAAACCGCGCCGGCCGTGAACTTCGGCAACTTCGGGAACGCGCCTGCCGTACCGGCACCGACGGTTGCCCCCGCGGCTACAGCTGCAGCGACGCCGTAGTCGCGCCGGATCTCGCGTGCGCTGCTGGCAAAGCTGGTGGGTTGCGGAAGAAATGAGCAGCCCGTGAGAAGTCCTTTGCCACGATACTTCGGCGGTGTGACTGCCGGGTTGCTCGCGGTTTGTGCCTTCGCAACTCAGCTCGCAAAGGCAGCAGAAGTGATCCCGCCGAAGCCGGCCGGTTACTTCAATGACAACGCGAGTGTCGTCTCGACTGAGACTGCCCTGCGTCTCAATGAGCAGCTCGCGCAGTTCGAACGCGATACTTCGAATCAGATCATCGTCGCCGTCTACCGAACGATGCAGACGGACTCCGATATCGCTGATTACACGCGCCGCGTGGCGCAGGCGTGGGGCGTTGGGCAGGCGGACAAGCGCAACGGCGCGGCGCTCTTCGTGTTCATCGAGGATCGCAAGATGTACATCCAGGTCGGGTACGGTCTCGAGGGCGCGATTCCCGATGTAACGGCCTTCGACATTACCGAGCGCCATATCAAGCCGCGATTCAAAGTGAATGACTATGAAGGCGGGCTCGCGGTGGGCGTCGAGTTGCTGATGAAAGCTGCACTAGGCGAGTACAAGGGCTCCGGCAGGACTGTGGCTGAATCGACTGATCAGAACAGCAACATCAAGCTGCCGTGCATCTTTTTTCTCCTGATGTTCATGTTGTTTTTAGTCATGAGCGCACATGGCCGAAAACGACGTCGTCGTCGTGGGTGGGGCTATTCAGGCGGCGGCGGGCCTTTTATCGGCGGCTGGGGCGGCGGCGGTGGTGGATGGGGCGGCGGCTCGTCCGGGGGTGGATTCAGCGGGTTCAGCGGTGGTGGCGGGAGCTTTGGCGGCGGCGGCGGCGGCTCAAGCTGGTAAGACGAATATGCGGAGCAAAGACTTCATGGCGCGGCTAGATCATAAGCGCATCGTCGATGCGATTGCCGCCGCTGAGGCCAAAACCTCCGGAGAAATCCGTGTGTTCATCCAACGCGGCGAAGTCGCCGACGATCCGCTGCCATTTGCGGAGAAGAAATTCGTCGATCTCGGGATGCAGAAAACTGCGGATCGTAATGCGGTGTTGATCCTCGTCGCGCCGCGGCCGCAGAAATTCGCGGTTGTGGGCGACGAAGGGATTCACACGAAGTGCGGCAGAGAATTCTGGGAACAGCTTGTCGCGACCATGCGCGGCCATTTCCAGCGCGAGGAGTTTACGGACGCGCTGGTGGAAGCGATCGTCACCGCGGGCGACTTGCTCGCGGCACATTTCCCGCGGCGCTCCGACGATCGCAACGAGCTGTCGAATGATGTCGTCGAAGGCAGCTGACGCTCGTTAGCCAGCGTTGGTTTTCAGGATCGAGCACGCTCACGCGCGGGCGCTTGCAAATGTGCCGAGCTGGTGTTCATTCCACGTCCGCAGCGAGTCTTTACACGTTGCGCCGTTGGTCCCTGGGGTTCCGTCGCTGGACGGAAGCCGTACTCGCCGGGGGTAACCCGGCGCGTCCGCAAGGAAGAAGGAAGAATTAAGAAGGATGAAGTGCCGTCTGGCTGCCTCTGTTTCTTTATTCCAACTTCTTCCTTCATCCCTTAAATCCCATGCCAGTTCGTTACGGTCGTTTTGAAATGCCGAAGACCCTCACCAAGGAGGAGTCTTCCGCCAGTGAAACCTACGCCAAGTTCACCGCCGAGCCCTTTGAAGCCGGCTACGGTCACACGGTTGGAAATTCGCTCCGCCGAGTGCTGCTCTCGTCTCTCGAGGGCGCCGCGATCACCGCGGTGAAAATCACCGGTGCTCAACACGAGTTCGCCACCCTTCCCGGCGTCGTTGAAGACGTGACCGACATTGTGCTCAACCTGAAGCGCGTGAAGTTCAAGGCCGCCGAGCATGAGCCACGCAGGCTCGCGCTTACCGTTAACAAGGAGGGCGAAATCACCGCTGGCGATATCCAGGAGGTGCAGGGATTCGAGGTTCTGAATCCTGATCAGCTCATCTGCACGCTCGACAAGAAGCACAAGTTCGACGCTGAACTGGAGGTGCGCGTTGGACGTGGTTTCGCAACGGGCGACGAGAACAAACGCGCCGATCAGCCGATCGGTTTGATCGCGATTGATTCCATTTTCTCGCCGGTGACGCGCGTCAAGTACGCGGTGGAAAACACCCGCGTCGGTCAACGAACGGATTACGACAAGCTCGTCCTCGAAGTTTGGACGGACGGACGCCTCACGCCCGACGAAGCATTGCTTCAGGCATCCGCGATTCTCCGTCATCACCTCGATGTCTTTGTGAACTTCAATGAAGACGTCATCGAGTTCGACGAAACGCCAGCCGGTGTGAGCGAAGAGAACATGAAGCTGAAGAAGCTTCTGAACATGAGCGTGAACGAAATCGAACTCAGCGTCCGCGCGGCGAATTGCCTCAACAACGCGAACATTACGACGGTCGGCCAGCTCGCGCAGAAGAGTGAGGTCGAGATGCTCAAGTATCGGAACTTCGGCAAGAAATCACTCAACGAGATCAAGGACAAACTGCAGCAGCTGCAGCTGGGTCTCGGCATGAAATTCGATCCAGGTCTGGTTGAGACGCCTATCGGCGGTGGCGTGGACGGTGCGAGTATGAATGGCACGGTCGATTCGGACGAAGGGTAACTCCGTCGATCGGCGATAGCTGAGGATTCACTCATGAGACACCAAAAGAAGACGGTGAAGCTCGGTCGCACTGCCGAGCACCGCAAAGCACTGCTCGCGAATCAGGTTTGCAGCTTGATCGAGCATCAGCGGATCAAGACGACGCTCGCGAAAGCAAAGGCCGTTCGTCCGCTGGCGGAGAAAATGGTCACGCTCGGCAAGAAGGGTTCACTGCACGCGCGTCGCACTGCTTTGGCAACACTTCGGCAGGCTGATCACGTGAAGAAGCTGTTCGAAGACATCGCGCCGCGAGCTGCGGATCGGAAGGGCGGCTACACCCGGATCGTTAAGCTTGGTGCGAGGAAGAGTGACGCTGCGCCGATGGCTTTCATCGAATGGGTGGATGGACCCGTCGTGTCGGAAGAACCTGCTGCTGACGAGAAGAGTAAGAAAGGCAAGGCGGTCGAAACGCCTGCGAGCCCTGCTGCGGACAAAGCCGGGCGCAAATCGTCTAAGAGAGCGTCCAGTTCTGCGTCAGCGGAATACCTCTCTCAACAGGCTAAGACTCACTCCCAGAGCGGCGGTGCTTAGACGGCGCCGCCGCTATGCTTTCAGGTTGCGGCCAATTGTCCCAAATTCGGAACGGAGTGATCCCAAGGCCGATAGCGCGAAGCTGCCCCATGAACACGCTGAATGGTGCAAGTCTCTCAATTTCAAGCAACTATAAACTACTCTTAGAGTTGGCATGGACGTTGCAACAGGAAGAGAGAACCGATCCTCATCATGAAAACACAGAACACCTACTCGCTCCTCGTTAGTTCCGAAGAAAAGAGCCGCAGCATCTTCGAAACCGCCGTCTACGGACTTGTCGTCATTAGCATGGCTTTCGCCGTCTTTGCATTCGCGTCGCAATCCGTCACAGTTCCGCGGATGCAGAAGGCGAGCGCCGCGCCCGCAATGGTCGTGGAGAAGACTGCTGCGCAGCCATCGCTCATCGTGGCAAGGGGTTGAGTTCCAGCATCGTTCCATCAGCCCCGGTTAACCGACCGCTGGCTCCGGGTTGAGCACTTCACCTGAGTCCGGTTAGCTTCCAATCGATCCGCCCATCGGTGAGCATTAAGTGGGCTACGCTCGGCGGCGCTCCGCGATTGGGACGCGTCACGCATCCCGGATTGAGGAAGCGAACGCTGGCGCGGGTTTGATCGCGCGGCACGTGCGTATGGCCGTGCAGGAGAACATCAACGTTTTCAGGTGGGCGCGATGGCGGGATGTGAATCAGTCGGAATCGTATTCCGTTTCGTTCCAAGTCGACGGTAAGGGGCCATTCGAGCGCGCTGTCGCAGTTACCGCGGACGATGGTTACCGGCGGGCCTAATTCGCGGATTTCGGCGAGTAATGAAGGCGCGCACACGTCACCCAAGTGCCAGATTTCATCCATCTCTGCGGCGAGCTCGCCGAGCGTGGGCGGCAAACGATTATGTGTGTCCGCGAGAACCAGGATGCGGAGTGGCTGCTTGCTCACGCATCAGTGGCGCGGCGTATCGGCCGCAGACGTGCGGTTTGTCCGTCCGCTGGAACGTGACTTGAAAAGGCGGCCAATTATGTTTGTGGCCGCACGGAGAACGACCAAGCGGAAGAGGAAGCGAAACATACAATCGTAATTCGTTTCTGGCGCGCCTCCCGCGGCTGTTTCGTTGAGCACACGCGCGCTGCCGCAGCGCCGGCGTCCGCACCGCTGCCATTCGTCCGGAACATTGCTTACGTCACGGGGCTGCACTACTTTCCGTCCGTGTCATTTAGAGACTTTGGCCTTTCCGATGAGGTCGTAAAAGGAACGCAGGCGATGGGGTTCACCGACCCCACTCCAATTCAGCTACGAGCATTTCCGATCGTTCTTGGCGGCAGAGACCTGATCGGCACTGCTCAGACGGGCACCGGCAAGACAGCAGCCTTTGCCCTCCCAATTCTCACAAATCTCGCGCAGCACGGCGCGTTTCGTTGTCTGGTGCTTGAGCCCACACGAGAACTCGCGGCGCAGGTCGAGACCGCATTTCGCGACTACGGCCGTTTTACGGATTTGCGCGTGTCACTCATTCACGGAGGCGTGGGCTACGGCAAGCAGCGGGAAGAAGCGGCAGCGGGCATGGACATTGTCGTCGCGACGCCCGGGCGGCTGCTGGATCACCTGCAGCAGGGCACGATGAAGCTGGACAAAGTCAACGTGCTGGTGCTCGACGAGGTGGATCGGATGCTGGATATGGGTTTCCTGCCGGATGTGCGCCGGATCGTGGAGCAGATCTCAAGTGATCGTCAGACGCTCCTGTTTTCGGCAACGCTCCCTCCGGAGATAGAGCGCCTCGCTTCGTGGGTCCTGCGCAATCCAGACGTGGTGGAGATCGGGGCGCAACGGACTCCAGCGGAAACTGTAACGCACGCGGTGTATCCTGTGGCGGCAGAGCAGAAATTCGATCTGCTCATGGCCTTGCTCGAGCGGACGAACTTCGACAGCGCGCTTATTTTTTCGCGCACCAAACATGGGGCCGACAAAATCGCAGTGAAGCTGAAACAGGGGAAACACTCCGTCGCGGTGCTTCATTCGAACCGCACGCAGCGCGAACGAGTGGAAGCGCTCGAGGGATTCAAAAGCGGGAAGTACGAGATCATGGTTGCGACCGATATCGCGGCGCGCGGGATTGATATCGCGGGCATCAGTCATGTCATCAATTACGATGTGCCCGAGCACAGTGAGGATTACGTCCACCGCATCGGGCGCACCGGTCGCGCGCTCAAAGTGGGCGACGCATTTACGTTGATGAACGGCGAAGAGCTTGGCTCGCTGCAGGCAATCGAGCGCTTCATCGGGGCGAAGATCCCGCGGTTGAAGCTGGAAGGTTTCACCTATCTCTACACGGCGCTCTTCGAACCCGAGACAGTCACCGGCACCGGCAAGCGCGCGATCGGGGGCGGCCGCACGCATGGCGGCTACTCCTACGGGCGCCGGCGGCGGTAGCAGGGGACGGCCGAAAAAGCAGGGAGACGCGCGGTGGCCACACAGCCGAGGCGGCCGCGCTCGCGCGAATCCTCTTGCGAGCACGCAGCGGGGATTGAAGCTTGCACCATGAGCACGCTGCCGACGTCGTACGCGCATCCCGAAGCGCTCGTCGAAACTGATTGGCTCGCCGAGCACCTGAAGGACAATGAGATCCGCATCATCGAATCGAACGAAGACATCCTGCTCTACGACACGGGGCACATCCCGGGCGCGGTGCACATCGACTGGCGCTCGGACCTGCAGGACCGGCTGATTCGCGACTACATCACGCCGGACAAGTTCGCTGAACTGTGCGGTCGGAATGGCATCACGCCCGGGACGACCTGCATCTTCTATGGCGACAAAGCGAATTGGTGGGCGACCTATGCGCTCTGGGCGTTCCGGTTGTACGGACACGAGCAGGTGAAAATGCTGAACGGCGGTCGCGATAAATGGAAAGCCGAAGGCCGGCCGATGACCCGCGATGTTCCCAAATACGCCGCGACGAGTTATC
>JACDHZ010000101.1 GCA_013820755.1 Chthoniobacterales bacterium | reverse complement strand
TTCAACAGCTGAGTGCAAGGCGGTTGCGCCGCCCGCGATGATCAGCCTGGACCACCTGCGGCGCAGTGCCAAACGTCGGCCGGATTTTGCTCGCATCCAGAACACCGAGGCGTCCGCTCGTGCCAGCCCCGACATAGAAAAGTCGCCTGCCACTTAATAGCGAGTTGCTCGCAAGGTCCACGGCTGCGACGAGCTCTTCACGCGCAGATGCAAGTGCCTGCCGGACGTATTGTTCTTCAGTGACAAACAACTCGACTAGTTCAACGCTCGATAGTCTGTCGAGTCGAGCAGAGCGCGGGTTGCGCTGTTCAGTCGTAGCGGCTGCAAGTTCGCCTAACGACACGATCAAGCCCTGCGGTTGCGCGATCGGTTCCGCTGAGCCCGGCAAATCACGTGAAGCCAACCACGCCGCACCGAGCCCGCCTGACAGGGTGCAGACGCTTACATCCGCGCGAGGCAGAATCTTCCGGAGATAATCGCGAAACAGATCTCCGTATTCCGGATGGTGGATGAACAGGCCGCCGGTCACCTCCCTCGGGTGCATCGAGTCCGAGTCGCTTCGCCACAGCGCCGGTGAACTCAGCGAGGATCTGCGCGCCTCCATGCACCGCGCTGAGCATTTCTTTGTGACCGCGGTGAGCTGCTTCGAACACGACGGGCGCAAGCATCGCAACTGACATCTTGTCAGCCGTCGAAGCCCAGGTGACCAAATCCTCGAGTTTGTTCAAGCACAGCCGGCGCAGGATGCTTTGCGACAATCGCCCACGCGTTGATTGATGTCGTAATCCGAAAGTACGCGCCTCAGCGCCTGCACCGCGAGATTATAGCCACCACCTTTATCGCCAAGAAGCTGGCCCCAACCACCAGCTTTTTCCGTTCTGTTGCCGCGTCTGCCCGTAACCGCAGAGCCAGTGCCGGCGATCACGGTGATGCCATCGCCGCCCCCAAATGCAGTCGCGAACCCCGAGTCACGATCGCTGCCGACCGTGATCTGCGCACGTGGCCACCGCATCTGCACGAGGCGACGCAATCGCGCTCGGTCCGCATCATTTGCGCAGCCGGCGAGAAAGACGCCGACGTGTGTTGCTTCGGGAAGCGCGTGAAACATCCGCTCCACTGCGTCGTCGGTGATGAGCCGGAGATTCGCCGCGGGAAGGATACCACCTTTGATCTGCGCGCCATCGCCCGAGAGCAGCGCCCATTCGGTCTTCGTTCCACCGCCATCAACCCCGAGCACACGCTGCTCAGCGGTCGATGCTGATTCAACTGGGCCGCTCATGATTGGCGCCGTGCGCGGCCGCCGCGCGGGTTTACCGGCTCAACGCGAGCTCGCGTTCCTGCTCTGCGCCTTCTGCCGGAAATTGCGCCTGCGAGGCAGCTCTGCGCGCCGCCGCGGTCAGCTCGCCGTCCGCCCCTTTCTCGGACGCCAACCGCATTCCCACCAGCTTGCTTACGCCGCGTTCCTCCATCGTCACACCATAGAGCACATCCGCTTTCGCGATCGTCCGCTTGTTGTGCGTGATGATGATGAACTGGCTCTGCCCGATGAAACGGTCGAGCATCTTTATGAAGCGATTAATGTTCGATTCGTCGAGCGGCGCATCCATTTCATCGAGGATGCAGAACGGACTTGGTCGCACCATGTAGATCGCGAAGAGCAACGCGACAGCCGTCATCGTGCGCTCGCCGCCCGAGAGCAACGAGACGCTCTGCAGCTGTTTACCGGGCGGTTTGGCAACGATGTCGATGCCGCAATTCAGCGGATCGCTTTCGTCGACTAGCGCGAGGTCCGCACGGCCCCCGCCGAACAGCTCGGCGAACATCTCGCGGAAATTAATTCGCACCTGCGCGAACGTCTCAGCGAACAGCTTTTGCGTCGTGTTGTTGATCTTCGCGATGACGTCGAGCAACTCCTTGCGCGAGGCAGTGAGGTCGTTGTTCTGCGTCTCGAGAAAGCGATCCCGCTCCTCGAGCTCATCGTATTCCTGGACGGCGTCAAGGTTCACCGGGCCCATGTTATCGAGCTGACGCGCCAACTCGGCGATGATCGCCTCGAGCTGCGCGGTGTAGACCTCCGGTTCGACGGCAACGTTGTCCTCCTGGCAGCGCACGCGCCCTCGCGTGCTGGTTTCGTCGCCAACGCCGAAAGCCTCCTCCGCGTCCGCTACGTCGCCCGAAGAGAAGTCGGCGAGGGCGCCTACATCAGCACGCGAGGCGCGTGCGCTGCCAGACTCGATCGACGTTTCGATGGCCGGTGCGCATCGGCGTTTCAACTGCACGCGCAGCGTCTTCCGGAATCCGTAATGATCGCGGCTGAACTCCCGCAGATCGAGCTGGTACCGTCGCGTCACGTGATCGAGTAAATTGTCGACGCGGAGCTGCAGCTGCGTCTGCCGGACCTGCTCTTTGCCGCGCGAATCATGTAGCTCGTTCAGCGAATTCCGCATCGCGCGCAGTTCGGCCTCCAAACTGTTAACGGCCGCGACCCGTGACAAACGCTCTTGCGCGATTGCGGCGACGTTCTCCTCCGCGGCCCACAGCTCCGCCGCTTGCGACGCCAGCGATCTCTCCGCCTGCTCGGATTCGATTGTCTGCAACTCGAGACGCCGCTCGTAATTCGCGATGTCGGCTCGCCGGGCGTCGATCACTTCAACTAGTTCAGCCTGACGAGTTGCCATCGGCTGGCGCTGACTGACGAGGTTCTCCTGCCGCTGCCGTTCTGTCGCCACCGCGAGCCGCAGCTCCTGCAGGGCGGAAGACGTCTCCTCCTCCTGCAGGCGCGCCTGCTCACTCGCATCCGCGGCCGCGGCGCGCCGGCTCTGCTGCTCTTCCGTCTCAGTGGTTAAGTGCTCGAGTTCCTGATCGAGCGCTGAGATGCGGTGGTCTGCAAAGCTGGTCTGCTGTTCGAGCGTCGTGCGCTCCGTCTGCAACTGTCGCAACCGCACTTCCGCCGCGCGAAGTTCGTG
Source organism: Chthoniobacterales bacterium (assembly GCA_013820755.1). Classification (GTDB taxonomy): domain Bacteria; phylum Verrucomicrobiota; class Verrucomicrobiia; order Chthoniobacterales; family UBA10450; genus JACCTI01. The sequence goes on along the minus strand of JACDHZ010000101.1, from coordinate 6,992 downwards.
ACCGAATAGCAACAGCTGCGCGGCGGAATTCGATTGGCTAACGTGGGCCGCTTGATGGCGTGTGCGAGATTCGGCCAGCTCTGCACGATATGATTCCACTAGCGTTGTTGCCTCATCGCAGCGTCGTTGGGCTGCTGCGAGTTCGCGTCGGAGATCCGTAAGGCCCGCGGCGGTTTCGCTGATCAGCGATTTGCGCCCGAGCAATGATTCGGTTGCCGTCGTCGTGCTGCCGCCGAAAACAACCCCCGCAGTCGAAATGAATTCACCGGCGAGGGTAGCGAATTGCAGCACCGAATATTCGCGCTTCAAGCGCAGCGCTGTCTCAAGGTCCGCGACAATGACGACCCCGCGTAAGATGCGCCGGACGAGCGATTCGAGCGCTTCGACTGCAGTCACTTTGTCAATCGCCCACGCGATCGCGCCCGCCGGCAGATCGACCAGATGATCATCCCTCCCCACCGGCGTTAGATTCGCCAGCGCAAGAGCGGCCTGCCCGAGATTGTTGCTCGTGACGTGGCGAAGAATCTCGCCGGCGAGTGCGCCGTCCTGCAGCACGACGGCGTGCATGTTGCGGCCGAATGCAGCTTCGATCGCGGCGATATATTCGCGGTCGACGTCGAGACTTGCGACCAACGCTCCGCCGAGCGCCGGGCGGATGCGGCCCGCGTTGTCCAATCCCTTCAGCACTGCCTGCGAACCTTTCGCGAGGCCTTCGCCTTCTTCGTTTAACTGCCGCAGGATCTCGAGCCGTGACTCCTTCTCACCGATGCTCCGCTCGAGGCGGAACAATTCCTTCTCGGCTTCCGTGAGGGATTGTTGCTGCGCGTGCAGTTGCTGTTCTGCTTCGCGCAACGCTTCGAAGAGACTCTCGACCGTCGCCTGCTCCGTGTCAGCGTCAGCTTTCGCTCGATCCACGGAAGCTTGCGTTTCATCGCGCGCAGTTGAGGCCGTCCCGATCTCTTGAGCGAGCTCCGCGATCCGGCTTGCGGTCGCGTCGCGCCGCGTCTTCGTGCCGGTCAGTTCATCCTCCAGAGCCGAGATGCGATTTTCTGCGCGGGAGAGCGCGATCTGCAGAGTCTGCGACTCCGCTTCACGGTCGGACCGCTCAGTGCGAAGGCGCGCCGCTTTGTCTGTCAGCTTAGCGAGCTCCGTCTGTTTCGTTTCGAGCAGCCGATTGGTCCGCTCGATCAATGCGTCGGCTTCACTAATCTGATTCGCCTGTTCGGTCCGCTTCGTTTCAGCGGCGGCGATGTCGCGCGTATGGCGCTCGATCAGTTCGGAAATCTCCTGCGCGCGCTGTCCGTTAAACTCGATGCGGCTGCGATGCGCCGACATCTCGCTGTGCAGACGCTGCACCTCCGCGCGAGCGTCGCCGATCCGGGCGTCAGTCGCATCAAGTTCACCACGGCGTCTCGCGAGCTCGTTCTCGCTCGCTTCGATCTTCGCGAGCGTGTCGCGTTCAGCCTCCTCGAATTTCTCAATCGCTTCGCGGCAATGGCCGAGTTCGCCTTCGAGCTCCTCCAGCTTGTTGCGCGAATGGTGCGTGTCGAGCATCTGCAGGTCCGCCATCAACGTCTGGTAACGCCGCGCCTTGCCTGCTTGCCGCTGGAGCGAGCCGATCTGGCGCTTCACCTCCTTGATGATGTCGCCGATGCGGAGCAGGTTCGCTTCGGTGGCTTCCAGTTTACGAAGCGCTTCTTTCCTTTGGCCTTTGTATTTGGTGATCCCAGCCGCTTCTTCGAACACCGTCCGCCGATCTTCGGGACGCGAGCTGAGGATCAGGTCGATCTTGCCCTGTTCCATGATGGAATAGGCGCTGCGGCCGACGCCGGTGTCCGCGAATAGGTTCTGAATGTCGCGCAGCCGGCACACGGTTTTGTTCAGCAGATACTCGGAGTTGCCGTCGCGATAGACGCGGCGAGTCACGCGGACATCATGCCAATCCACACCGAGCTCCTGCGCGCAGTCGCTGAACGTCAGCGACACTTCGGCGAAACCGACAGGCTTCCGGGAATCGGTGCCATTGAAGATGACGTCCGCCATCTCTGCGCCACGCAGCGCCTTGGCGGATTGTTCGCCAAGCACCCAACGAACGGCGTCGAGGACGTTCGATTTGCCGCAGCCGTTGGGACCGACGACTGCGGTGACGCCTTCGTGGAAGCTGAGGATCGTTTTATCGGCGAACGACTTGAACCCGACGAGCTCGAGAGATTGAAGATGCATGGGCGCCGGCGATCGCCGCCGTGCCTGATACTTAACTCCCTAAAGCGGACACGAGACAACAAAATAATACAAGATAGAAGGTAGCTGGAGCAACTCACCACAACATGTGGTGCGGCTTAGCCAGTGGAGGTCTTCGTCCGCGCCAGCGTCACCCGCACGACGTACAGCACAGTGCCAACCGCCCACACCGCGCCGGTCACGATGAACTCGCGCGACGTCGCATGCGCGAGAATCCACACGATGCCAGCCAGGGAGATCACTGGCACGATCTGGGCGCCGCGGAACATAAACGGCGGCCCATCCGCTCGCACGTCCCGCCGGATAAGCTCCCAAGTCGCCGCGCAGCAGATGATATAGAGTAGCAGAGCCGCCACGTTCGCCATCACGGCGAGCGCTTCGAACGTAGAGGTAAGCGAGAAGAGGAAGGTGATGAACGCATACCCGACGATCGCCACATCCGGCGAACGGAATCGTGGATGCACGTGCGCGAACCAGCCCGGCAGAATGCCGTCGCGGCCGAGCGCGAACAGGATTCGCGGCGTGCTGAGGGTGTCGCTGGCCATAAAGCCGAACGCCGAGATCGTCGCCGCAGTGAGCAAGAGCACGCGGCCAAAGTTGCCGAGGAACGTCGTGGCTGACTCCGCGAGCGGGGCGGTCGTTTTGTCGGCCAGCGCGGGCCCGAGGGTGCCTTGCGCAACGAGCTGAATCAGCATGTAGATCGTCGTGGTCAGCGCGAGCGCGGAGTATATTGCGCGGGGCACGGTGCGCGCGGGATTTCTTACCTCACCGCTCGGAATCAGCGCGACCTCGATGCCGAAGAACGCAAACAACAGCAGCAACACCGAGGTGCCAACCGCGTCGCTGCTCGGCCAACCAGGCCATGCGATCGCCTCCGGCTTAATGAAGAACACGCCCACTGCCACGAACACGACGAGCGGGATTACTTTCGCCACGGTGACCACGCCGACCGCGCCAGCGCCTGCGCGCACACCGCGCACGTTGATCGCGGCGAGGGTGCCGTAAACAATCAACATGGTTGCGATGCGAGCGACGCCGCTGCCGAGGAATGGAACGAACGCTGCAATCGTTCCGACGAGGAAGTTCACTACCGCAGCAACGCTCAAGACCGCCGTCGTGAAGAAGAACAACCCCGTGACAAAGCCGACATAACGGCCGAACGCGACTTCCGCGTAGGCATAAAGGCCGCCGGTGAGCGATACCCGGCTGCCCGCGAGCGCAAAGCAGGTTACGAACAGCGCCATCGCAACGGCGCAGACAACAAACGCAGCCGGAGCGGCCGCGCCGAGGTTCTTCGACATAATGGCCGGCAATGCGAAGATGCTCGCGCCGATCGTCGTATTGATGATGTTCGCCGCGAGCGAAGGAACGCCCATCGCACGCACTAGCTGCGCATCGGCGCGGGGCGTTTGTTCATCGCTCATGCGCAAGCGTTAACTGACTCGTGCGCGTTCGCACAAGGTTCTTCGGCTCCGAATTGCGCCTTCCGATAGCCAAACTGCCGAAACCTGCTTTAAGGTGGCGGCATGCGCGCCAGTCATCTTGAAGATTATTACACTTTCCTGCGGTTCCCGAGCGTATCGACGGACGAAGATTACGCCGACAATGTTGCCGAGTGCGCGCATTGGCTTGTCGAGAAACTGACTGCGATCGGCCTGGAGGCGAAGTTGATGCCGACGCCCGGACATCCAGTTGTCTGGGCAAGGAACAAACATCAGCCGGGACGAAAGACCGTAATGATCTATGGCCACTACGATGTGCAGCCTCCTGATCCGCTCGACCTCTGGGATTCGCCGCCGTTCGATCCTGTGTTGAAGAACGGCTATGTCTATGCGCGTGGCTCGACCGACAACAAAGGGCAAATCCTCGCGCACATCCTCGGTATTCAGGAGACGATCGAAAAGGACGGCGATCTGCCGATTAACCTTCACCTCATCATCGAGGGGGAAGAGGAAATCGGCAGCGGTAATCTGGGCAATTTTCTCTCGAACAATCTCGACGCCCTCCGCTGCGATGTAGTCGTCGTTTCCGACACCGGCATGATCGCGAAAGGCGTGCCGACGTTGAGCTACGGCTTGCGCGGTGTGACTGCGCTCGAGATCAAAATCGCCAGTGCAAGAATGGATCTGCACTCAGGGATGTTCGGCGGCGCCGTCGCGAACCCGATCACCGCGCTCGCGCAATTACTTGCGACGTTGCACGACCAGAATGGTCACGTCGCGATTGAGGGTTTCTACGACAAGGTGAAACCGCTGGAGGATTGGGAGCGCGAGATGTGGCGGAAGCTCCCGATTGATGGCGACGCGGAGATCCTGGAGGAGACTGGTTCGCCAGCGCTGTTTGGTGAGGAGGGTTACAGCACGCTGGAGCGGCTTTGGGGGCGGCCGACGGCAGAGATCAACGGCATCGGCGGCGGTTATCAGGGACGCGGGACGAAAACGGTAATCGCGAGCCAGGCGATGGCGAAAGTAACGTTCCGCCTTGTGCCGAATCAAGACGGGCCCGAGATTCTCGAGTTGGCGAAGAGGCATCTACGCAAACATCTCCCGCGCGGCGTCACGATGGATATCGCCGATGGTCATAGCGGGCCATGGTATCTTACCGATCCAAATTCCGACGTCGGTAAAGCAGCGCAGCGTGCCCTGCGTGAAGCGTTTAGCGGCGCCGAACCAGCGTTGATCCGCGAAGGCGGCAGCATTCCTATCACCTCGGAGTTCCGCAGCATCATGGGGGTCGAGACGCTGCTGCTGGGACTCGCGCTTTCGGATTGCCGCGCTCATTCGCCTAACGAGAACTTCCCGCTTGAGAACTTCGACGCGGGGATCCGATTGAACAAAGCGATCCTGCAGGAACTCTCGACATGACATTGAGGGGGCGAAGTCTAGCGGCGATCGTGCTGATGGTGTGCGGATTCGCTTTTGCCGTAGCAGCGCGCTTGCACGCCGAAGAAGGTTTTGGCGACAAGTTGAAGAAAATCTTCCAGCCGACTCCCGTGCCGAAGAAGCGGACAAGCTCGACGTTAAAAAAGTCGACGGCTTCGCCTACACCTTCGCCATCCGCCGAATCAACGGCATCACCTTCGCCTTCAGCCAGTCCAAAGGTTTCTCCCACCGCTTCGCCAAAGGGCACCAGCACGGCCAAGCCGAAGGAATCAACGACGCTTAAGGACTCAGAAGAACGGAGAAGTTCATCGAAAGCTTCTGCTTCTCCGACCACGAACCCGAGCCGATCAGAGACACCCAGCCCATCAGAGGCGCCGAGCCCAACGCCAAAAAGCTCTCCATCGGCTTCGGGAAAAGCCAGGAAGAAGAAAGGCTCGCCGACACCGGAGCCGAGTCCCAGCCCATCCCCATCATCTTCAGCGCCGTCTGACGCGTCGACTTATCCGTCAGCGAGCGAGACTCCTGCGCTAGACGCGACTCCGATCAAGAAGCCGAATACAGGGGGGGCATCCATCGCCTCTGAAGACATCGAAGGCGTGGAAACCTACAAGCCGGAGGTGCGGAAAATCATCGACCTCGCACTCGGCCTGACCGCGCAGAACCTCGCTTATAAGTACGGCTCGGCTGACCCGACGAGCGGGGGCATGGATTGCTCTGGTTTTGTTTACTATGTGCTGAGCCAGACGGGTGCGAAGAACGTGCCGCGCGACGCGAGCGGGCTTTACTCGTGGTTGCGCAAATCGGGTAAATTCCAAGCGGTCATCAGCCGCAGCGACGACACTTTCGAGCTGGCGGACTTAAAGCCCGGCGACCTGCTTTTCTGGACCGGGACATACAGTGTGCAAAAGGATCCGCCGATCACGCACGCGATGATTTACCTTGGGCGCGAGAAGACGACCAAGCAGCGCGTGATGGTTGGCGCGAGCGACGGACGCACATATCACGGGGAGTCCCGCTACGGCGTCGGAGTGTTCGACTTCAAGGTGTCGCGGTCCGGCAGCGGAACGCGCGAAGGACGAACGCCGACGTTTGTCGGCTACGCGCGAGTGCCCGGGCTCGACGACAGCTGAATGATCTCTGCCGGTCTGCGCTCTTCGCTGGTGAGGTCCAGATACTTCTTGGCGGCTACTACGGCGACGAACACCAGGAGTAGGGCGATGATGATCCGTTGCTCCGGAACAGTCAGCTGGAACATCGCGAGGAAACTCTTCACATGGCCGAATATCGGACCGGATCGCTGACGCCGGCCACGCGGAAGCCGTTTAGCCGCAGCTGGCAGGAGCCGCATCGGCCGCAAGCCGCACCATCTTCAGCGGGGGCGTAGCAGCTGTGCGTGAGCGCGAAGTCGATGCCGAGTTCCAGACCTTTGCGGATGATCTCGCCTTTCGAAAGCTGCAGGAGCGGCGCGTGAATTCGCATTTCGCTTCCTTCAATTCCAGTCTTCGTCGCTAACAGCGCGAGCCGTTGAAATGCATCAAGGAATTCGGGCCGGCAGTCAGGGTAGCCACTATAATCCACCGCGTTCACGCCGATGAAGATGTCGCTGGAGCCGAGCACCTCGGCGAAGGCGAGCGCATACGAGAGGAAGATCGTGTTTCGCGCCGGCACGTAGGTGATTGGAACCCCGATGGCGCCGGCAGCGGCGCGTTGTTGCGGAACCTCGAGCGCATGGTCGGTCAGCGCAGAGCCGCCGAACACACGGAGATCGATCGCCGCGACGCGATGGTCTCGCACGTCCATCGAACTGGCGACGCGCCGCGCCGCGGAAATCTCGATCGCGTGACGCTGACCGTATTCAAATGATAACGC
>JACDHZ010000100.1 GCA_013820755.1 Chthoniobacterales bacterium | reverse complement strand
GCGCTGATCTGGTCAGTGGGATCTCTATATGATCTGCGCGAGTGTTCTGCTGCTGGCCGCGAGTCTTTTCACCGGCGAGTGGAGCCGCGTTAGGCCGGGAGCGATCACCGCTGCTTCCGCAGGCGCACTGGTCTATCTCATCTTCGCGGGGTCGATCCTGGCATTCACTGCTTACTTGTGGTTGCTGCGCAACGTTGAATCCACGCGGGTCGGCACGTATGCGTACGTCAATCCAGTCGTAGCCGTATTGTTAGGCCACTTCGTAGCCCGCGAAGAACTGACGCCAACACTCTTGGTAGGCAGCGCGTTCGTCATTACCGGCGTCGCGTTGATCGTCACGTTCCGCACGACGATAAAGCCGACTACACAGCCGGTAATCTCAGCCACAGGGCCGAAGCTGTTTGGCGTCACTCTCGCTCCTGCCGATGGCTGTACCTCTCATAGCGCTTAGGACGATCATGGATCAGCGAGAGTGCTGTACCGGGTGAAAAACGCGTTGGCTGAGCATCGACCGTTGGGGTTCATCCATGGTTCCGTCTTTGTGTGCCAGCAGCATCTCGCGTCGACTGGCTTCCTTACGCGGTTCGCCGCGGATGGCATGGCAGAGCACAAGGTCACAGCGCGCCACGATGTGATGACCCTAAAGAACTAAAATGACCGAAGAAACTCTCGACCCCACAAACTGGGAGGCTATGCGCCAGCTCGGTCACCGCATGGTTGACGACATGCTCGATTATCTTCGAACAGTCCGCAATCGCCCGGTTTGGCAGCCAATCCCGCCTGAAACGAAACAGTTGTTGAAGCAGCCGCTTCCAATAGCGCCGCAGGCGCACGAAGACGTGTACCGGGAATTTCGAGAGCACATTCTCCCTCACCCGATGGGAAACATTCATCCGCGTTTTTGGGGATGGGTGATTGGCACAGGCACTCCATTCGGAGCGTTGAGCGAAATGCTCGCCGCAACGATGAATCCGAACGTCGGGGGAGGGGACCAAGGGGCTGTCTACGTCGAGCAACAGGTCCTCGACTGGTGCAAGGAGATGCTCGGTTTCCCGTCGGCGGCCAGTGGCATTTTGGTCAGCGGTGGCTCAATGGCTAACCTCGTCGGGCTTACTGTGGCCAGAAACAAGATGGCAGGGTTCGATGTGCAAACAGAGGGAGTAGCGGCCGGTTCTCGCAAGCTCGCTCTGTATGGCTCTGTTGAGATGCACAGCTCGATCCAGAAAGCGGCTGAGATCCTCGGCTTCGGGCGAGAAGGAGTGCGAGAAATTCCGGTAGACGCGAATTTCCGGATTCAAATCGACGTACTCGCCGCGTCGATCGCGGAGGACAGGCGGCGCGGCTATCAACCGTGCTGCGTTGTGGGGAATGCGGGGGCGGTCAACACCGGTGCGATAGACGATCTTGGCGCCTTGGCTGACCTCTGCGAAGCGGAAAACCTTTGGTTCCATGTCGATGGAGCTTTCGGCGCGCTTGCCGCCTTAGCGCCAGATTTGCGCCCACTCGTCAGCGGAATGGAGCGAGCGGATTCCCTCGCATTCGATTTGCACAAATGGATGTGCATTCCGTACGAAGCGGGATGTGTGCTCGTGCGACATGCCGCCACGCACCATCGGAGTTTCTCCGCTTCCGGTGCGTACCTGTCGCATGCGAAGCGCGGTCTGTCCGCAGGAGACACATGGTTCAGCGAATACGGCGTACAACTCTCGAGAAGTTTCCGTGCACTGAAAGTGTGGATGTCGCTCAAAGAGCACGGTTGCGCGCGATACGGTCGAATCATCTCGCGCAACGTGCAGCAGGCACGCTACCTTGCTGACCGCATCGAAGCTTCGGAACGTTTCGAGCTTTTAGCGCCGGCGCCACTGAACGTCGTCTGCTTTCGGTTTGTTCATCCGGATTACTCGGAAGCCGCATTGGATGAACTGAACGAGAACCTCCTGGCCTTATTGCAAGAAAGTGGCGTGGCAGTCGTGTCGAGCACTCGGATTGACGGCCGCTTTGCTCTTCGAACGGCGATCACGAATCATCGGACGCGCCGCGACGATTTTGATGTGTTACTCCGAACGCTCGATGAGCTGGGTCAGCAAAGCATCGTCGAACCTTGTGGAGCAACGCGGATGGATGTTGCGCTAGATGGCGCGGCCACGTGAAGTCTTCCAGAGCAGCGGACAGGCCATTCACCAACGCGAGCTTTTCAGATCTATGATCCGGCGGACGCGCTTTTCTCAAACCATTGCTGTCGTCGACGCACCATCGAGTCTGGGGCTCAGCCCAATTGATGCGGGCCACCAGCCCGGCGCCTGGCGCATGCCTGCATCGCTGCGCGCCAGAAACCTCCTCGAGCGGATCGACGCGGTGGACGGCGGTTGCGCGCATCCCCCTGCTTACGAGTTCGTCGTCGATCCGGTAGTCGGGGTGCGGAATGGGCAGGCGCTCGCTTCGTACAGCCGGGAACTCGCAGAGCTGTTGTTACAGGTGTTCGACGCCGATCAGTTTCCGCTAATCTTGGGAGGCGACTGCGCTGTGCTCCTAGGCAGTGCTCTTGCCCTGCAACGGCGCGGTCATCACGGATTAGTCTTCGTTGACGGCCACCAGGATCTACTGACCACCGAAAGCTCCCCGCGAAAAGGCGCTGCCGGCATGGACCTCGCGCTGGTCTGTGGTGTCGGCCCGCAGGCGCTCACAGACCTAGGAGATGTCGTGCCGCTGTTTGATCCCGTGGACGTTCTACTTCTTGGGGACCGGAGCGGCGATGACGAATATCCGGGTGCGGACGTGCAATTACTCCGGAGCGCCATGTTCGTCGCTGGATTATCGCAGTGGCGCGAGGAAGGCATCGCGAATGTTCTCGAACAGGGACTCGCTAAGTTGCACGAGCGTGGTGTTGAACGTGGTTGGCTGCATCTCGATTTAGACGTGCTCGACGACGACATCATGCCTGCAGTTGATTCCCGACAACCCGGCGGACTCAAAGCACACGAGTTACAGGACTTTCTTACAGTCTTGCTTGGCTCCGGGTTCCTCTCAGGAATGCAATTGACCATCTACGATCCCGAGAAGGATCCGACGGGCGCTGCCGGAGACTTGATCGTCGACGTCGTTGAGAGCGCATTCCAGGCCGCACGAACCACACGGTAGAACGGATAGAAGGTCGGCGTCCAACCTGAGAACTGGGCGATACCCGCCAAGGCTAGCCCAGCTTGGCGGGCCGCGCCTAAAGCTTCGTCCATGCCACAACTCTCAGCCGAGCCGGCGACGGAAAACAAAATTCGCGCCCGCTAAGGTCACGACGCCGATCACCAGTAACGGCCATGCATTCGACGCAACGGCGGCTGTGCTCATGTCTTTTAGGAACACGCCTTTCACGATGATTATGAAATGGCGGAGCGGATCGAACCAGGTCACCGCTCGCAGCCAGCCCGGCATGTTTTCGACCGGCGAGATGAATCCGGAAAGCAGGACCGCGGGCATCATGAACGAAAACACTCCGAGAAACGCCTGCTGTTGTGTCTGGCAGATCGAAGAGATCAGCAGGCCGAAGCCGGCCAGCGCGATGATATAGAAGATCATGCTGCTGTAGAGGAGCAGGAACGAGCCTTGGAAAGAAATCCGATACGCGAACACGCCGCCGAGAACGATGATAGTGGCCTGCACGATAGACACGAACAATGCCGGAACAGCTTTGCCCACCATGATCATGCCGGGTGTGAGCGGCGACACGAGTAGCTGATCAAACGTGCCCTGCTCGCGTTCGCGGGCGACGGACAGCGCCGTCACGATCAACGTGCTGATCGTGGTGATGATCGCGACCAGGCTCGGCACGATCGACCACGCGTTATTCAGATTCGGGTTGAACCAGTGCCGCACCACCACGTCCGAAAGTGGACGGATCTGCGGAGTCGCAGCGAGCATCTTTTCGCGTTGATACTTCTGCACGATCTCCTGCAGGTAGGCGATTGAGACCTGCCCGCTGTTGGAGCGCCGGCCGTCGACAACGGCTTGGATCTGGGGCACGTGGTGGGATTCGACCTCGCGCGAAAATGTCTGCGGAAAGCGCAAGACCGCGACGGCTTGCTGTCGATCGATCAACCGCCGCATCTCCGACTCGCGGTGAACGGTCAGCGTTTTCTTAAACGCTTTTGCCTGAGCGAACCGCTGCATCAGCTCGAGCGAGTGCGGTCCGGTATCCTCGTTGAAGATGGCCAGCGTTTCATTCTTCACTTCGAGCGTTGCCGCGGAGGGGAAGAGCAGTAGCTGCAATATCACAGGCACGATCAACAACCGTCTGCTCTGCGGATCGCGGAGCAGCGCTTGCAGTTCCTTTCGAACGAGACTGACAAGTCGGTGGATCATGGCTGCATCAGTCGAGGCGACGTTTCGTGAGTCTCGCCGTTAGACCTAGAAAGAAGATCGACGACGCGATCAGACAGCCGACATCCCGCCATAACAGTTGAGGCACATAGCCGGCTTGGAAGAGCGTCTGCATCGCGTTCACGAAATAGCGCGCCGGAATCACGTACGTCACCAACTGGACCGGCAGCGGCATGCTGCTGATTTCGAAAATGAATCCGGAAAGCATCATGCTCGGCAGAAACGCGGCGTTCAGCGCGCCTTGGGCGGCGTCGAATTGGTTGCGCGTCGCGGTGGACAACAGGAGGCCGAGCCCGAGTGCGCTCAGGAGGAAAAAGGTCGTAACCAACAACGTCATCAGGATCGAGCCGCGGAACGGCACCTTGAGCAGGAACACGGCGACGCCGATGCAGATCAGTTCGGATACAATCCCGAGCAGGTAATACGGGATGACTTTGCTGATCAGAAACTCGGATCGAGTGATCGAAGTGGCGAGCAGCGCCTCCATCGTGCCGCGCTCCCACTCGCGCGCCACGACAAGGGATGTAAGCAGCGCGCCGAGCACCGTCATGATGATCGTGCTCGATCCCGGGATGATGTAGTTCCGGCTCAGCGCGGAGGGATTGAACCAGAAGCGCGAGTCGATCTGCACCGCCGCCGGCATCGGCTCGCCGCGCGCGGCCGCTCTTTCCCGGAGCCACACTTGCCATGCGCCTTTGACATAACCTTCGACGAAATTTGCGGTGTTCGGCTCAGAGCCGTCGGTGATGATCTGCACGGGCGCCGTCTCGCTCGTGCGCTCGAGCCTTTGCGTGAAATCACTCGCGATCACGACGACCCCGCGGACTTTCCCATCGGCGAGCGCTTGCTCCATCTGCGCTCTCGTGCCGACGGTCACGTTGATGTAGGGCGAACCGAAGAAGCTCGCGACGAAACGCTGCACTTCCGCGCCGTGATCCTCCACGACCAGGCCGAGTCGGAGCTGCGATGAGTCGAGATTGATGCCAAAGCCGAAGATCAACAGCATCACGACCGGCAGGACGACGGCGATCAGCACGCTGCTCGGATCCCGCCAAATTTGCAGCGTCTCTTTGCGGCAGAGCGCGTAGAGGCGGCGGAACATCCCGGAGTTTTGCTTCCAGTTAACGATCGTTTCGCTGAATGATTTCAATGAAAGCGTCCTCCATTGTCGGGTCGGATTGCTCGTCGGTTACGGCTGATTCCTTCAACTCGTCCGGCGTTCCAATCGCGATCAGCTTTCCGCGATAAACAAGACCGATGCGGTCGCAGTATTCCGCCTCGTCCATGAAGTGAGTCGTCACCATGACCGTGACGCCTTTCTCGACGACACCGTTAATGTGCGTCCAGAACTCGCGGCGTGTCACCGGATCAACGCCCGAGGTCGGCTCGTCGAGAAACAAAAGTCCGGCTCGTGCATGACGGCGCACGCGAGGGCGAGACGTTGCTTATAACCGAGCGGCAAAGTATCCGCGCTTCGATCGAGGAACTGCTGTAGGCCGAAGATCTCGATCATGTCGGAGATCACGCGTTGCTGATGCGAGCCGCTCAACCCATAGACGCCGGAGAAGAAATCGAGGTTTTGGCGCACCAAGAGATTGCCGTAAAGCGAGAACTTCTGAGCCATGTACCCAAGGCGTTGCCGTGCTTGCGCCGCGCTCGTTTTCAGGTCGATGCCCATCACGCGAGCTGACCCGGAGGTCGGTTTCAGCAGACCGCACATCATCTTGAACGTCGTTGATTTGCCGGCGCCGTTCGGCCCGAGCAGTCCGAAGATCTCGCCGCGCGAGACGCTGAAAGTCACGTCATCGGTCGCGGCGAAGTCCCCGAACTTCTTCGTCAGGTTCTCGGCTTCGATCACGGTCTCCCGTTCGGACGTGACCGGCTTCAAATGTTCCGCGAGCGCGGAGTCGCCGCCGGGCCCTCCACCAAGGATGTCGATGAACGCGTCTTCAAATCGCGGCTTCACTTCCACGACTTCGGCGCCGTTTCGCGAATTCAAGTCGGTCGGCATCGGCGGCTTCTCGTTAGGCGCGAGGAGAATGCGAACGTTTCGGCCCTGAATGACGCCGTCTATCACGCCCTTTCGTCGCAACGCGCGAGTTAACAGGTGCCGTCGATTACCAGGGAAGTGGCGGAGCTGCAACGTCCGGCCTTTCACTCGCGCCGTCAGTTCCGTTGGCGCGCCCGCGAAGAGCAGGCTGCCTTCGTTCAGCAGGATTACCTCCTGGCAAAGTTCCGCTTCGTCGAGATACGCGGTGCTCCACACAACGGCGAGCCCTTGACCCACGAGGTCCTGCACCATCCGCCAGAGCTCACGGCGCGAAATCGGATCAACTCCCACACCCGGCTCGTCGAGCAACAGCAGTTTCGGATGGCCGAGCAGCGCGCAGGCGAGACCGAGCTTTTGCTTCATTCCGCCGGAGAGCTTTCCGGCGAGTCGCTTTGTGAATCGCTGGAGGTCAGTGAACTCGAGGAGGCGAGCGAAGGTCTCCCGTCGTTCTTCGCCCAGAACACCGCGCAGATCCGCGTAGAGCTCGAGGTTCTCTTCCACGGAAAGATCTTCGTAGAGACCGAATTTCTGCGGCATGTAACCGATCACGTCGCGCAGCTCTTTCGCGTTCCTAATCGGATCGAGACTGTCTACGGTGACGCTGCCGGACGTCGGCGCCATCAACCCTGCGATCAGTCGCATCAGCGTCGTTTTGCCGGCACCGTCCGGGCCGACCAATCCAGTCACGAGTCCCGCGTTGATGTTCGCGCTCAACTGATTGAGAGCCGGCTTCTCGGCTCCTTCGAACCGTTTGCTCAACCCTTTGAGAGCGACGATGGCCACCGTTGACTACTTGTTAGGCGGCAGGTGCACGGTGACGGGCATTCCCTGCCGCAAATCTTCACGCGCGTTGGAGATCACGACACGCAGGCGATAAACGAGCGATGTCCGCAGCTCCGGTGTCTCGACGCTTTTTGGAGTGAACTCAGCCTGCGGCGAAATGTATCCGATCTGGCCTTCGTATGGCTTGTCGGGATTCGAGTCGGTTGTCACGGCAACCTTCATTCCCGGATGAATATCTCCGAGCTGATTTTCCGGCACATAAGCGCGGACCCAGACAGGATCGGACAGCGAAATCGTGAACAAGGTCGCGCCGGTCGGTAGAATCGCGCCTTTCTCGTATGCCCGAGTCATGACCACTCCGTCGCTCGGCGCTTTCAGTTCTGTATCAGACAGTCGCAACTTGGCGGAGGCGACCGCCGCTTCCGCTTTCGAGACATCAGCGCGCGCTTGCGCGATTTCTTCCGGACGGAATCCTGCTTCCTGCAGCGCGAGCGCGGCGCGCGCCGCGTTGAGTCGCGCCTCTGCCTGGTCGCGAGCTGCGCGCGCGTCGTCAACCTCCTGCTGCGAGCTGACCTTCTGCGCGAGCAGCTCTCTCCTTCTACCGAAGTTCCGCTCGACGTTCACCAGCGTTGCCTCGGCTTCCGCTACGGCTGCGCGCGCTTTCTGCACGTCTTCCTGCCGGTACCCCGCCTCGACCAATTCGAGCTTTGCCTTCGCTGATTGGAGCTGTGCAGAGGCTTCTTCCACTTCGCGCCGATACGGCTCCGCATCCAATCGCGCGATGAGATCGCCGGCTTTGACGCGATCGCCTTCGTCTTTCAGCAGCTTGTCGAGTTTACCGGCGACGCGAAAGCCGAGATTGACCTCACGAATGTCGACGTTCCCGTAGAGCAGAAGCTTCTCCGCTTCGTGGCGGAGGTGGACGCGCCACGAGTAAAGCGCGATCCCGCTCAGCGCGAAGGCGACGAGCGGAATGATCAGCTTGCGCTTATCAAACGGCGGCGAAGGCGGCTTAGCGATTGCCGGCGGGGCATCGTCACTGTGCGTCTTCGGAGTTGTCGCGACCGCTGGCATGGGAAACTATGTATACTAATACAGTTTCCTCGGGATTGTTCAACAAGAGATCGCTCATTGCTGGGCGCAGCCGCAGTGACGCCAGCAGCACCCGTCGAAATTGACGCGTCGCAGGAAACCTGATATACTCGCTCGGTTTCCGTTAAATATGATCAACATGCAGTCATTGTCAGTGTCACATTCCGCAATGCCGAAGCGATCTCGCATGGACGATGCGCGCCGCCGCATCGTGACCGCTGCGCGGCAGCATTTTTTTGCGCATGGATTCCGCGGCGTTTCGATGGACGACCTCGCGGCCGAGGTCGGTATGAGCAAGAAAACGCTCTACGCTCATTTCGAGAGCAAGACCGATCTCGTCGAAGCGGTCCTTCGGGAGAAGTTTGACGAGCTTGATCAGGAGCTCGACGACATCGTTGCTGAATGCTCGAAGGACGTTCTGCGTGGCCTGCACGAGCTCCTCGAGTGCATGCAACGCCAGATCGAAGAGATTCAGCCTCCGTTTGTGCGGGATGTTCGACGTGAAGCGCCGGAAATCTTCGAGCTGGTGAAAAAGCGGCGCAGCGCTGCGATCAGTCGTTGTTTTGTTGCCGTTCTGGAGAATGGCCGAAAGGCGGGGATTGTGCGGAAGGACTTTTCTCTAGAGACGACCATCGAGATCCTCCTCGGCGCAACCGACGCGATCATCAATCCTGCGAAGCTCGCCGAGTTGAAAATGAGTCCGACGGAAGCGTACGGGGCGATCATGACTCTTTTCCTTGACGGCGTTCTGACGACCAAGGGCCGGCACATGCTGTGAGTCGCTCATAGCACCGTTCATCGGCCTGCGAAGCCAGCGGTGTACACGCGCGATTACTTCGAATCTGTCTCTGCCGGTTTCCGCATAGCGGATCAAATTGCTACCCGATCTCCGATGCAGGTAGCAGAAACACAAATACGCGCAGCCAGCACGCGCAAGAACTGATGCCCGGAAACGTTGGCGCGGTTGCCGGATTGTTCTTCGGTCTCGCCTTCGGATGGGAGGGATCGGCTCGGCGGTGCTGGGTTATACCGCAGATCGCACCGGGATCGAGCACGTCTTTCACGTCTGCTCCTTCCTGCCGTTGATCGGCTTGCTCGCTGTCTTTCTTCCAAACATCCCCGCAGCCAAAGCCTCGACCTTATGATCGCACTCAACATCCTCTATCCAGCCAAAGAAGGAGCGTACTTCGACAGCGGCTACTATTTCGACCGGCACATGCCATCGATGGTGCAAAAGCTTCGTAATTCCCTTCGTGGAATGACGCTCGCGCAAGGCTTAAACCGGGGTCGCGCACATTCTCGACCGCATTACTTTGCCGTGTGTGAGCTCCTGTTCGATTCGACCGATGCCGCACAAGCAGTGTTCGCCGCGCACGACGAAGCGCTAGGCGAGGACGTGCACAACTACACGGACGTGAAACCGGTGATGCAGATCAGCGAGGTAAAGGCGCGCAGCTAAACTCATGGTTACGGTGACGATTCTTTATCCAGCGAAGCCAGGCGCCTCGGTTGTGATGCTCTCCATGCCGAGTTGCGCCTTCGTGAACTCCGCCAATTCGATGCTCGGCAGATGATTCGAAGCAGCGAGTCCACGGACTGTTCCTTCGCGATCCTCGAGTGAGCGATTCTGCCCGAGCTTGAATTTCGCTTCTACCTTTGTGATCGATATGGTGA
>JACDHZ010000099.1 GCA_013820755.1 Chthoniobacterales bacterium | reverse complement strand
GTTCGACGGCCAATTCTTGTCGAGCCCAGCGCGAGCGCGATCTTCATCGAGCCGCTTTCGTAGATTGGTAGGACAGACGCTTCCTGTGGCACTCCGGTACGGAGCAAGCCAGTCAGCAAGATTTGGCTGAATCGTGACGAGCCGCCTGGTCGCCGTTTTGCTCTGCCGCGCTTTGATCTCGATGAGGTTTGATTCGAAATCGACCTGCTTCCACTGCAATCGTTCAAGTTCGGCGCGTCGTAGGCCGGCAAATGCGCCGAGCGCCCAGTACGGCAGCGTTTCTTGGTGGGCCGACTGTAACAAGATTGCGAGTTGCTCAATCGTCAGAATCTCAATGTCGCTGCTGACTTCCTTCGCTTTTCGAGAAGCGGCCACTGGATTCTCGACGCAGTATTTTCGGCCAAGGGCAAACGAAAACAACGTACTCAAGTCCCTCCGAAACGTGTTCCGCGTGACCGGTGCGAGATTCAGTCTCGTCAACCAGGTATCCACGTCTACAACCGTAATGTCTGCCACCACGCGACCTGCGAAGTCCCTGCAAAATCGGCCGAGCCGAAGCTTGAGATCGTAAACATAACGACCACTCGCCCCGTTTGCCCTGCGGTTCGCGATCAATTCCTTCACTGCCGCATCCAGGGGGATAGATCGAGCGTTCGCTTCGAGGTGCTGAATGTAGGAGTCAGCGGCATCAGAAATCGTTTTGCCGTAAGATTTCAAGCGGCAGTTTTCGCGCTGAGCCATTACGCGGAGCCAAGACGGGAACTCGATCCCTTCGACGCCCTTGTTCAGCAGTTCCGTCTCGCAGAGCTTAACGAACGTCTCCGCGTCGGCCCTATTTCTAAAGAATCTCCGCATCCACTTTCCCGTGACTTTAGATCGGACGAGGAATTTATACTTCGAATGTTTGCAAGCTTTGACTCGGAATGGTTGCCCACGCATCAGTCATTGTAGCAACAGTTGCTATTTCCGCGAGCTTTTTCGCGTATTTAGCCGTGTCGACACGTGATCAAGCGTCAGTTCCCTCAGCGTCAATCATACAGGGGAAAACGTGCGTTTGAGAGAGTTGGGTTGGGTGGGACTCGAACCCACAACCAACGCCTTAAAAGGGCGCTGCTCTACCATTGAGCTACCAACCCCAGAGAGTTTCCGTTGTAGTCCAGTTCAGAACGAGGCGCAAGCCGTCGCCAGATCGCGCAGAGAGTTCCGCGGGCGATCGAGGCGGAACACGGCGAGCCCGGCACTTGCGGCGCCTTCCCAATCGCGAACGGGATCATCGCCGACGTGCAGCGCCTCATCAGGCGGAACGCCTGCGAGCTCCGCAGCTCGTTCGAAGATAAAAGGGTCTGGTTTGTCCGCGCCGACCTCACTTGAAATCACAACGTCCCCGAAGTATCTAGAGATGCCGAGTTGCTCCAGCACCATGCGCAACCGGCCATCGAAGTTCGACACAACCCCGAGTCGAAATCGTGAATGGAATGGCTCGAGAATTTCAATCACTTCCGGGTACAGCTCCCATACGCCCGCTTCGGCAAAGTGTGAATAAGCAGCCTCGAAAAATGCGTCGCGATCAAGGTCCTGCGTATCCGGTGCGACCTCTTCGATGACGCGGTCGACCAACTCGGCCCACCAGCCTTTGTCATCATCCTCGCGCGGCACGCGTGTAGCTGGTCGCGACGGCATCCGACTCCATGCAGATGCGAATGCGTTATCGATCGCCATTGCGTCGAAGTTCAATCCCATTCTGCGGCCGACTAAAGCGTAATGATAGCCGACACCCTTCGGCAGATGAAAGAGCGTTCCCGCTCCGTCGAAAAATACTGCTTTCAACATCAGTTAACCCCTGCCACACGACGCTCATTCCTGCGAGCGACCGCCAGAGAGCGATTTGCATTGTGCGATTTTCTTCTGTCCCGCATAGGTTTACGCTCCGCAGCTGATGGACGTTGTTGAACAGGTTCGCCGGGAGATCAGGTGGAATCAGTCGCTGGGCGAAGAGGTAGCGAACAGTGTAAGTCACGGTATCGGCCTTCTGGCGGGCGCGATCGGCACGCCTGTATTACTGTTTGCTGCGTGGAAGCAGGGCAGCGTCGCGTTCGGAATCGGAGCCGCAGTTTTCGCCGCCACGATGCTGTTGCTTTATCTCGGCTCAACGCTTTATCACGCGTGGCCGCGAAGCGCGTTTAAAGGCGCCCTGCAGGTGCTGGATCACTCCGCTATTTTTCTGTTGATCGCCGGCACATACACACCGTTCACGCTCGGGCCGCTACATGGCCCGCGCGGTTGGATCATCCTGGGGTCGATTTGGACACTGGCGATCTGCGGTGTGATCCTGAAGACGCGGAAGGGCGCGCTGCATCGGCCGCGGCTGGCAATCTCGCTCTATCTCGGAATGGGCTGGCTAATAATCGTGGCTATCCGGCCGCTCGCCTCCGCAGTCCCGACGTCGACAATGGCGTGGCTTGTAGCGGGTGGCGTCGCGTACACGGGCGGCGTGGTATTTTTCATGCGTGAACATATCCGGTACAATCACTTCATCTGGCATCTGTTCGTGCTGGGCGGCACGCTCTGCCATTACCTCGCGGTATTTACCTACGCCACTGGCACGGTAGCTTAATGACGCAGCTGGCGTCGTGGACAACAATCATCCCGGGTACAACTGAGTCATGCTGCCGGTCGAACACAACGATCCTGTCAACGCGAAGATCCTCGCCATCTCTGAGGATAAAATCCAAGGCTTCGTGCGTGAGCCGTTCGAAGCAATCGCGGAGCGCTCCGGCGTGCCCGTAAACGTGGTGATGGCGCGGATCGCTGCGATGCTCCGCGCAGGAACGGTGCGCCGCGTTCGGCAAACGCTGCTCGCCACAAACCTGGCGGACGGAGCGCTGGTCGCCTGGAAAGTCTCACCGGAGCGCATTGATGCGGCCTTTGATTATATGTCGCAACAGGATCCGTTTTCCGGTCATGTCGTGCTCCGTTCGACGGACTCCGTTACACCTGGCGCGGAGTACAAGCTCTGGACGACACTGAAGGTGCCGCGTGGGTTTTCGCTGCAGAGACATGGAGAGATCCTTGCCGATCGAGTTGGCGCCGACCATTTCCGTTTAATGCCGGCCAAGGGCATCTTCACGCTGGGAGTAGGCCACGTGCGGAGAAAAACAATCGAGCCGGGAACCCGCGCCGAGCAGCCGGCGAAAATGGCGGCGGCACAGAGGGCGCAGCTTAGCGACATCGAGTGGCGCGTGTTGCTTGCACTGAAGAGGGAGTTTACGCCTGAGGAGATTCAGGAATCGCCCTGGATTGCGCGCGCGGCTGAAGCTGGTCTATCGATCGAGGAATTCTGTGCATTCGCCGAAGCCCTGAACGGTCGGAAAGTCATCGGGCGGTTTTCCACGTTTCTCGAGCACGTGAAACCATCGACCGGAGGCGTTCGGGTCACGCGTTTCAACGCGCTATTCCACTGGGCGGCTCCCGCTGGACGTGAAGTCGAGGCTGGCGGTGAGGTGGGGCGCCACCAGATTTTGACGCACTGCTACTGGCGCGAGGCCGGGCCGGAATTCAGGAACGTCAACATCATGGCCGTGGCCCATGGAACCGACAAACAGCTGCTGCTCGAACATAAACGTGCAATCGACGAGCACCTTGCGTCTGTAGGTATTCCGGTTTCCTACACGAACGTTTTCTGGGGCGGCCGCAGCGAGATCAAACCTTCCGAGATTTCGCCGCTCGTGTACCGGGAATGGCTTCGCGAGATGGAAACGCAGCCGGCGTGAAAGCGCTGCTCACAAAGCTCCGTTCAAGTGATCTGAACAGCAGCGATATCGCGTACGCTGTGACGATGCTGCTGTCGGATAAGGTCACAGCCGAAGACAAGGCTGCGTTCCTTACCGCCTTGCACCGGAAGGGCGAAACGGCGGAGGAGATCGCGGCGTTCGTCAATCAACTGATCGAACGCGCCGTCGATCCGATGATCGATCCGGCAAATCTGCCGGGGCCCATGATCGATGTCTGCGGAACCGGCGGCGACGGACTCGATCTTTTCAACGTGTCGACAACAGTGATGTTCATACTTTCAGCCGGAGGGGCAGTCGTAGTGAAACATGGGAATCGCAGCGTCACATCGTGCTGCGGCAGTGCCGATGTGCTGGAGGCGCTTGGAGTTAAGCTCGAATGGCAGCCCGAAGAGTTAAAGGAATGCGTGGAGCGACTGGGCATCGGGTTCATCTACGCACGCCAGTATCATCCTGCATTTCGCGCGCTTGCGGAGATGCGAGCACAGCTTGCGCGAGCGAACCAACGCACGGTCTTCAACCTCCTGGGGCCTTTGCTCAATCCTGCGCGGCCGCAGCGCCAACTCATCGGCGTTTACATGCCTCGGCTTACCATTGTCTTCGCGGAGGTGTTGCGCCGGCTCGGCCGCGAGCGCGCTTGGATCGTGCATGGCGTAAGCGATAGCGATGGCGGAATGGACGATATCTCGACGAGCGGCGCGACGACTCTCGCTGAGCTCCGCGATGGAAAGGTGAGCTCGGGGGTGCTTGACTGCAGATGGCTCGGCATCGTGGAAGCGACAGTAGCGGATCTGCGGGGTGGTGGCGCGGAGGAAAACGCGAGAACGCTTACCGGGATTTTATCCGGCGAGGTCAGGGGACCCAAACGCGACCTCGCCGTCGTGAATGCAGCGGGAGGATTCGTCGTTGCTGGTCTCGCGCGGGACATGGGCGAGGGCATCGCCCTCGCCCGTGAGCAGATCGACAATGGGGGTTCGCTCGAGAAACTGCGTGCCTTGCAGACCTACAGCTGACCCGCGGTATAGCGCTCTTCCATCCTGCGCAAAAGCTCTATGGCGAGCTCCGTTCTGTCGACAGAGCTTCCCCTCGCCAGCGAGAGCGATCCGGCCGTCTCGCGGAGCTCCGTCGGGAAATCCGTCAGGGTCTGGTTCACATTGATTCCCAATCCTGCAATCGCGCAGTAACTGCCGCGGGACTCGACTCGCATTTCGACGAGGACACCGGCGATTTTCCGGCCGTCGAGGTATACGTCGTTCGGCGACTTGATTGCCGGTACGAGTCGGAGTTGCTTTTCGATGGTAGCAGCGATAACGGTCGCGAAAAATGCCGTCAGTCGACGCGATTCTGCGACGGCCAATTGCGGACGGAGCAGAATGGACATCCACAATCCTTTCCGCGCCGCGGATTCCCAGTGCCGCCCGTATTGCCCACGGCCGGACGTCTGGTGTTCCGCGAGGACTACGAGCCCCTCCGCGCTTTCGGCAGCCATCTCCGCCAGCTTGTCGTTCGTTGAGGTAGTCTCCTCCAGAACTACAACGCGGCGGCCGATCCGCTGCTTTCTCACTGCAGAGCGAAGTCTGACCGCATCGAGCGGATCAGGCTCCGACATGTGTTAGGTCCAGAGAGAGATCGATAGCGCGCGCGGAATGAGTCAGCACGCCAACGGAGACGAAATCCACTCCAGTCGCTGCGATCTGTCGGATGTTCATCAAGGTCACGCCTCCGCTTGCTTCGAACTTCAATCCTTTGTTTTTACCCAGCGCCACTGCCTCCCGCATTTCTGTTGGCTTCATGTTGTCGAGGAGGATCACGTCGACGCCGGGTATGTTGAGGAACGCGCGAACCTGCTCGAGGTGATCTGCTTCGAGTTCGACCTGCACCTCCGGGCGCTCGCTGCGGACGCGCTGCACCGCGGCTGCTAGTCCGGCAATGCCATTGCTCGCCATGAGGTGGTTGTCTTTGACGAGGACCATGTCATACAACCCAGAGCGGTGGTTCGCGCCCCCGCCGGCTTTCACTGCGGCTTTTTCAAGCGTCCGCAAACCAGGAGTGGTTTTTCGGGTGTCCAATATTTTGGCTTTCGATTTCCCGGCAGCGTCGACAAACTGCCGCGTCAACGTTGCCACACCGCAGAGGCGTTGAAGGAAATTCAGGGCGACGCGTTCAGCCGTGAGAATCGAGCGCGCCGAACCACGGATTTCGATGATTGTCTCGCCGCCCATCAGCGCGGCGCCGTCCGGCTGCAATACTGCTACGTGCAGCTTTGGGTCAACCCTGCGAAACACTTCCGCAGCGGCCTCGGTCCCCGCTACCGTTGCCCGTTCACGAGCTACGATCCGGCCCAAACCCTGCAGCTTGGGCGGGACGAAGAACTCGCTGGTTAAGTCGCCGTTGCCGACATCTTCAGCAAGTGCGGCAGCGATAGCGTCAATAGACGGATTGGGCATCGCACAAGCTGGTCAGCAGTCGTGCGAAAGCAATGTTATGGAAGTAAAAAGTCGCTCCTGGGCGTGAAAAGCGCCCCCGAACGAAAATGAGGACGTCCGATCGACCAAGGTGCTCTCGCCGAAGCCGCCGATACCTGTACAAAAAAGATCCGGGCAGCGCACGCTAGGAGAAACAACAAATACGAAAAAACGTGACGCCGCCCGAATCGCCTTAACCTGTATGATTTGACAGTGCCTGCGGGCGAGCGTTCAAGAAAAATCTAAAAATATACCCGGGCGGCTGAAATGTAAGTAGGGCTTCACAGTAACATTTCTGACTGTCGATGCACGCCAGCCTTCGCAGCTTCGTCCCGCACCTCCTTGAGAACCGATTTCAGCTCCGATCTCTCCAGGACTCCGATTAGGGCAGGGTAATCCGGCTTAATCAACAGTTCGTCTACGGGGACAGGGAGATCTGTTTCGCAATCCAGCGCCACCATTTTGCGATTTTGTCGGATCTGCTCGCGCGCGGCCAACAGCTTTTCACGGCTGCGAGGGCTCTTCACCTGGTCGACGTTGTTCAAGAGCGCGTCGAGCCCGCCGTGCTCCTTCAGCAGGGCGGCCGCGGCTTTTCGGCCGATGCCCGCGCCGGGAATGTTGTCGATCGAATCTCCAGCAATTGCGAGCACGTCGCCGATTGACGTCGGCGGGACACCCCATTTTGCCGTCACCTCAGCCTCACCGAGTAATGCGAACGTGTCTTTCGGCGAAGGGAGATCCGCCTTCGCGGTGGTGTAGACTTTCACGTTATCGTTCACGAGCTGAAACAGGTCCTTGTCGTTCGTGGCGAGCACCACTTCGTGGCCAAGGCGGGCAGCGGCGATTGCATAGCAGCCCATCAGGTCATCAGCTTCCGTGTTCCGAAGCGAGATGTTCTGGAACCCCATCAAGCCGGTGAGCTCATCGCGAATAAAATGCAGCTGCGGGACCATCGGCAGCGGCATCTCCTTGCGCGTTTCCTTGTAGGTCGGCTGCAGCTCCACGCGTTTTTGCGGCAATCCTTCGTCCCAAAACACAGCTCCCATTTCGGGCTGCAAGTCCTTCAGCATGCGCCGAACCGTCTTCGCAAACCCAAGGATCGCGTTTGTCGGTTCTCCCCGGGAGTTATTTAGCGCCGGGAGCGCGAAGAAGGAGCGGTAAACGTAATAGTGACCGTCGATGAGAAGCAGCTTCACGCGTGGACGGTAGCTGAAGCGCAGCGCTTCTTCACGCATTTCGCATGCAGCTGCTAGTGAAGCGGACAGTTCGCGTCTACTAGTCCGGATGCCAGACGAATGGTTCGTGCGGGTGGACGGAAAAGAGTACGGCCCGGTAGATATAAAGACGCTGCGCGAATGGCGGGCAGAAGGTCGCCTGATCCCCGGGAACGAGCTCCGCAAGACCGACGAGACGGACTGGCGGGACGCAGCGCAGTTCGTCGAAATCTTCGCTGAACCTCGCATACCAGACGCCGCGACCAACGAACTGTTTCGCCGTCGAACGGTTTTTGAAATTGTCCGTGATTCCTTCGGCATCTACGCGCGCGGTTTCCTGTCGTTCTTCTGTCTGGCGCTCATCGCCGCCGTGCCGTCTCTAGTGGTGAAGCTCGCTCTGGCGTTCTTCAATACGCCGGCGAGGGAGAACGTAAACGTCCAGGCAATGCTGCCGGCGGCGTGCGCGATGATCTCATTCATTGCCCTGCTACTCACATGGCCGGTGTTCCTGGCGGGAGTCCAGTTTGCGACATCTGACATCGTCGGGGGCCGCGCTGTTTCCTTCCGGGACGTGCTGCAGCGCGCTGTTAATATCTGGCGGCGAATGGCGACGCTTTCGGCGGTCGTTTACGGCAGCTACATCTTCTGGACTGTGCCGCTGCTGGTGATTCTCTCGATCACGCGCGCTGAACCTTCCGCCATCCTGCTGCTACTTACGCTTCTGGCGCTGGCGGTGCAGGTGTACATGGTCGGGCGGCTGTTCATTAACTTCCTTTTCTGGCAACAATCGGCTGCGATCAGCGGTCTCGACGGCGTGACCGCCCTGCAGGAGAGCAAAGAACTCGCGCGTTCCCGCCGCGAGGCGCCGATGTTCGAGCGGCCGATATTCCGCGGCGCGCTGCTCGCGTCCCTCTGGCTTCTCGTCTTTCTCACGTTGAGCGTTGCGATCGAGCTCCCATTCCTACTTATTCGTATTCAGGGAATCACCAGCATCGAGGAGGCGACAGCTCTGGTGCAAAAGCTTGTGAATGCCCCGGCGCCGGACGCGACGACGATCGCGACTTACGTCTTGAACAGCCTTGTGCACGCGCTTCTGCGGCCGCTGCTTGGGATTAGCTTCGTCCTGCTGTACTTCGACGCGAAGGCGCGTCGGTAGCCTCAGTTCAGTTCAAAATACGGCATCAACCGTGGAGGCCGCCCTCGCGTCCGAAGCCGCTTAGAAGCCGCTACTGCGACAACGCGTTTGGACTGTGAATTCTTCCGAGCCACGAAGGTTATTAGCCCTGCGGCGGTATCGACGCACGCAAAAACCCAACCGTCAGCGTGTGAGCCGTCACCGCATCGAAGCGTGGTCCTGCGCCAAACGACTGCGCCAGCTCAGCTTTTCGGTAGCGTGATGCGTTCGCCAAGGAAATGCGGCTTCGTCCGCAACACGTACAGATCAAGCAACGCTTTGAAACGTGCGGCAATTTCGCGCAGCCGCGTTTTCTTGGACCACCGCAATGGCACAGGTCTTGAGCAGAAGACCTGTGCATCGATTCCGAAATGGCGCGCCAGCAGAACTGATCGTTCAGCGTGGAAGTCGTCTGTTACGATTGTAACGCGCGCCAGTCCGAACACGTCGTGTGCCCGCGCGACCGAGTCGAGCGTCCGGAACCCGGCGTAATCCAGCGTCATCGCGGACTCCGGAACGCCTTCCTCCACAAGTGCCCTGCGCATGTCGCTCGCCTCGTCATACCTGACGGTTCCATTGTCACCGCTTAATAACAGATGCCGCACCTTACCAGCCCGAAACAATTCAGCCGCGGCAGAAATTCGTCCTGCGAAGAATGGGCTTTGATGTCCGCCGCGCGTGCGCGAAGAGGTGCCTAGCACCAACGCCACGTCGTTCACTGGTACGTCGTTGAATCGCGAGAAGACCCGCCCGTGCGCACGCAGCGTGATCCAGAGATTTCCGCCGACTGCCGGTACCGCGCCCAAGAGTAACAACGCGCAGAACCACTTTAGCTCCGGTCGTTGCGTATGCACTACGCCGGAACCGCGGTCCGTTGCTCGCGGGGAGTTCGATGAGAGGGCGACCATTTTCATTTGAGCGTGGCGTGATGGCTGCGGTGGCAGCTGGCGGTGGTGCCACGAAGACGCGATCACCAGTTTCACATTGATAAACGAGCGGCTGACGAATGAAAGACAAAGCGACAGCACGCGGAGTGGCGACGCTCTCGTCACATCATTGCTGCCAATCTTCCCGCGACAGGAGTGTTGAGCTCGGTGGGGCGGCGTTTACAATCGAGAGTTGAAACGACTGATGCTCCGGCACGCCTTCAAGTTTGTGCAAAGCGTTGTGTTTCTCGTTGGTCCGCAGAATCTGCGCTCGCAAACGGCGGTGGAGAAAATCGGCGGCGTGCGCGTGGCCTCAAGGATCAACGGCGTTGGCCGGGAGTGTGTTGTCTTCGAAATCACCGCTGCGAGCGTGCTGCCATGAAGACGCTCGGCATCATCGGAGG
>JACDHZ010000252.1 GCA_013820755.1 Chthoniobacterales bacterium | reverse complement strand
AGCGTATCGCCAGCAAAGGCGCGGCAGGTAATGAGATTTGTGAACTCAATCTTGCCATACAGCGGATCAATGTAGTTTCCGTTTTGGTCGATCTCGTTGTTGCCTACAGCCGTGACAATGTCACCGACGTGTAGTCCGGCTTTCGCGGCGGGCATGTTCGGCTCCACGCTAATGACGTAAACGCCGGCAGGTTTGCCTGATTGTCCTGCGAATTTTCGG
The DNA here is from genome assembly GCA_013820755.1 of Chthoniobacterales bacterium. Classification (GTDB taxonomy): domain Bacteria; phylum Verrucomicrobiota; class Verrucomicrobiia; order Chthoniobacterales; family UBA10450; genus JACCTI01. The sequence continues at coordinate 3,344 of JACDHZ010000252.1, read as the reverse complement.
AGTTGCGGATCCCGTGTCGGGAAGAAGCTGAAACCCGCGCTTGGGAATCCGCGGTAATTCTGACTGTCCGCTTCCTTCAGGAAGTGCGCGATGATCGGCGCCGGGATAGCGTCCAACACTTGCGAGCGAGGATCGTAGCGCAACAGCAAGCCCGCGAGCTTGTTCTTTTTTACTAAAGGTATCGTGTAGCTATTGTCGCGATACTGCATCGACATGCTGATGCGGTAGGTGAGGAACTGGCCTACCTCGGCTGGATACCGCGTCATCTGAACTGTGGTGACGAGTCCCTCCGTTATAACGAGCGCACCGGTAGCTTCGAGTTGTAAAGCAGAGAGCCGATCACCAACGACGGTGTCGAGCGCGAGCTGTAATGGCGTTAATCCGTCGAGGAACTTTTTGTCCGTCGGCTCGATGAGCGCGAGGTTCGCTTCGTAGTCGATCACAACGACATCCGCACCAGACTTCTCGCCCGACTCAGCACGCTCTAACTCGACGTAGTTCTGATTCGCAACGAGATCGGCCGTGACAAGGACCCGATTCTTCGGCAGCACCGCTCCCAATGCGCGCTTGGAGAACGGCGCCTTTTTCTGCCACGGCCGCGTGTAGTCGTACGGTTGGCCGGTGACGTTCACGCGCACGAGTGATACCTCTTTCGGTTTCACTGCCGGGACTACCGCAGGAATAGCGACAGCCGAAGGAGGAGGAGAAGAAGAGGCAGGAGGCTCAGCGTCTGGCGGCTGCTCCTGCGCGCGAGCGACAGCAGCGGACGCGATGCCGATGACAATGATCGCAGTAAACCGCCGCAGCTCTGAACCAATCACGCTTGATCCTCCCCGATTGGAGGTTTCGGCGGCGGCTGCTCGCTCAAATTCTGTTCCTTGACCACGTTGTAACGCTTTTTGATACGCTCGCGCGCGGCGTCTACTCCCTTTGGATCCAGCACCAGCGGTGGACCATCGCCAATCATTCGCACAACGAACCGCTCTGCCGGTTCCGCCAGGACTTTCGCCAGATCATCGAGCGTGCGGATTTTCTGATCATTAATCTCATCGACGATTCCGCCGCGATAGGGTGATAGGTAGGTGTTGATCGGATCGGGTAGGATATTGGTCAGCACGATTACCTCGGGATGTTCGAGGTAGATTTGTTCGGCAACGAAGTAATCGAAGTAATGGCGCAGTCGCAGATCCTGCGGCTGGTAAGCTTGCATCATATCCAGTGTGAGCGGCTGGAAGAGCAAGCCGCCGTAAACGACATACCGCGGCTGAACGTCGTAGTGGTGACCTTGGAACAGGTAAGGCCACAGCGGCTGAAGCTCGATATTGACGGTCATCGGCTTCTTGTCGCGAAGGAGGTCGAGCTTCACTGTGTCGCCTTTGAATTTGCGCTCTACTACTTCCGGCATCTCCATTCGCTCGCCTTCGAGTTCAACGAACGAGTCACTCGCGATCGGGTGATCATCGATGGAGAGGAGGACGTCGCCCGACTGCAGCGCTTTCCCCGCCGCGCCGGCTGAGATGACGTTGTTCACGAGCACGCCGCGATCGTCGTCCTGAAGGCCAAGAAAGCGGCGCTGTGCAGGATTCTGCAGCTTCGAATAGGTGACGCCGAGATCGACATACCTGTCGTAATGTCCGTCTGAAACATCTTTGAGGAACCGATTGATTACCGGCGTCGGAATCATGTACGCGACGCCTTGCGCGACGTCGCCGCTGTAGCCTTGGAACGCGACGCCGACCACCTTCGCGTTCTGCATGACGGGGCCGCCGCTGTTTCCCGGGTTGATCTGCGCGCTTATCTGGATCGCGAGGTGCGAATCGATTGATGAGTGCGTGTAGAGCTGAAAGTCGATTCGCGAGACAATCCCCGTCGTTACGGACATGCGCTGGCCGCCGATCGGATAACCGTAGGCTGATACTGTGGATTCCAACTCCGGGATGCCGCCGAAGGTGAGCGGCGCCATACCCTTTGCGAAGTTTGGTGATGTAACCTGGATAAGGGCGAGGTCGCAGTCATGCGCGACGAACAGCACCTTCGCAGGATATTTATTTGGGTCGCCTTCGCGCTCAACCGTGACGTAGCGGCTGTTGCTGATCACGTGCGCGTTCGTCATGATTCGCCCGCCATCGATGATGAACCCCGCGCCGATCCCTCGCTGAATTCCACCTGAGTTCCAAGGCGCCTTGTAATCGGGCTCGGCCTCGGTGACGGAGATGCGAACCAGGCTCTTTTTGATGTCGCCGTTTGGCTGCGCGAAGAGATCAGTCGCCACGAAAAACGTGAGACAAATCAGGAATCGGCAGCAATGCATCGCGAAGAGTCCGAGAAGATGAAACAGATGAGTGGGAAATCAAATCCCGGCGCGGTCGAGTAACGACGACAGAACCTTGTCTGCTGCGAAGACTTCCCGCGCAATTGCACATGCGGCGCGCGAATGATGCGCGTAATCTGCATTGATCATTTTCACCGCCTCGACGATGTCGGCGAGCGAGCGGAAGGCGAACACCCCGCCGGCGTTTCCGTAATGTTTCGTGAATCCGGTCTCCTGAGTTATAACAGGCCGGCCAGCGGCAAGATAGCACGCACTGCGATCGCTGAACCAGCCGGTGTTTAGCCGCACGTACTGATCCTTTGCGACTGTGAACTCTCCCTTCGACGACCTGATGTAATGCCGGTAACGCTGATGATCGATGCTGATCGCTTCAACTGCCCGCAAGCACCAGCCATTGCGCTCTAGCGCGGCTGCCAGTTGCTGTTCTTCGACCGTCGTCGCGAGCTCAAATGCCTCACCAGCACGGGCCGGTGCGGAAAGGAAATGGACCAACTCGGCGGTTTTATTCCAGAGGTATTTCTCGCCGCGCCACTCAATGTCTTTTTTGCCGGCGGTGTTCAGGTTCGCCACGGTAGTCAACAATGCGCCGGCCTTCGGCGCACGGTTCGTTTTCCAGAAATCAATCACCACAGGCTGGCGCGTCGGCCACCACGTTAGTCCGTGCGTAGGAACCGGAAATGCGGAAGTTCCGACGTTCTCTCCGAAGCTGAAGAGGGCGCGGTGCCGGCGCAGAATGTCAACCGTGCGGCAGTCGCCTTGATCCACGCGGATCTGAGCCACACCCGGATCGCTTTCGATGTACAGTAAGCGATCGCTTGTGAGCAGATCTTCATTGAACTCCTGCGCGCCGCACACGTTCAAGATGGCATGGGCTTCGCGATATAACTCCCGTATGCGTGTCAACGTTAACCCGACGGTTGGAGTCTGGGGAAGATAGCGCGCGCAGAACGCCCATTGGTGTTCGAATCCAAATTCGGCCGCGAGGCGCTGCAACAACCGCGCGGCGTAACTA
>JACDHZ010000251.1 GCA_013820755.1 Chthoniobacterales bacterium | reverse complement strand
GCGGGGAAGCTTGTGTTCCGGCGAACAGCCGGAGCGCTTGAGCAGCGAGCCTTCAACAGCGGGACTCACCGGATTCGGCAGCGGTTTCGTTCTCAAGCAGAACGTGCGAAAGAATAATTGACCTTGGCTTCGTCATCGTTCGTTCCGGCTTCTGTGCGCTCTTTTCGCGTTTTTTGTGATTAGCGGCGACATCGTTGCCGATAAGATCCACGACACGAGTGGTGCGTGCGCGGCCGAGTCGCAGGACGGCGGACATGATTCATGTCATGCGTGCGGTTGCACGATTCACAATGGCTCCGCCATGCCACCGGATGCTGTGGCGGTTTCGCTTCACGGCATTGGGATCAGCGTCTCGATGCCTCTCACGGATGATCAGCCCGCTATCGGCGTGGCTCCGGCGATTGATCATCCCCCTCAACTCGTAGCGCCTGACGGGCACCTTCGTGCCTTGATGGCGCGATTTCGTTCGTAGTCGGCCTTTCTCTGCCGTGCATCCCGCCCCGGTGGGTTTCATCTTCGTGCAGTGCTGCGCAGCGGAAATCCCAGCCCACCCATGTACATCCTTTTGAAAACTACCCTTATCTTGATCATAGCCAGCGCAGCGATCTGCGCCGCCGGTCCGTCCAGCGAGATCGACGAGCCGGCGGGTGCCTTGACGCTCCGGCAGGCGCTCGCACTGACGCTGACGCGAAATCCTGAATTCGCCGCGGACGGCTACGACATCCGTATTGCCGAGGCACGCATTCTCCAAGGCAAAGCTGCTCCCGAATCCGGAACTCGACCTAGAGTCACAAGATGTTGTCGGCAGCGGAGAGTTCTCGAATGCCCGGCGGTCTGAGAACACCTTGCAGCTCGGCGCGGGCTTCGCTTACGAGACGAAGAAGCGCGAAGTTTTCCTTAAGACAGCGGAGCACTTCATCGACGTGCTGGGCGGCTGGGCTCGGTGAAAGCGGTGTCCTTAAACTCCTGCGCTTTGGCATTGTCATTCTGATTGCCGGCATCCTTCTTCCAGCTGCGATCGGCAAGCTTCTGAATAACCGCCATTTCGCGGTTGGCCATCTTGACCCAGCATGTGTCGCGACCTACCCTGCGCCGCCGATGAAATCCCGAAGACAGCGTGCGCAATGGCTCCGTAGCCTCGCCGCAAGCCTGTGCCTTTTTGGAGTTCTCGGCTCCGGGAACAACATCGTTCCGAGCATCGTCGTTCTGCTCGCGACGGCGGACGGCGACCATACTGTGCGTGTGTCGCACGTTGACAACAACAGCGTGAGCATCGTCCTCGCTCACGATCACAGTCGTCATCACAGCGACTCAGAGTCTTATGCTATTAGCGAAGAGTCGCCGGCGCTGTCGGAAAGCGCCGCCGGGTCCGGTCATCCAGACCACTTGATTCAGTTCACGGGCGCCAATCAATACGCCGCTTCGCTCCTCTCACAGCTGCAGCGCACGCGACGGCTGACGCAGTAGCGTTGCCCGCCACGACGGCGACGCCGTTAACGCTGTGGCCTCATGAATCTCACGCGCATGCTGCGCGTCCTCCGCCGCTCCTTTCCGCGGCTCTTCTCTCACACCGCACGATCGTGCTGGTGATCTGATTTCGTCTCTGCCCGCTACGCGCTGATCGCGCACAAGCGGGCTTTTGTTTTCGCGCGGCTTCGGCCCCTGAAGTGGCCGCCGCACCCGTGGCCTTCTTACGGCCCTCTGTCGATCACCCTCAACCTGAGCACGCTTTCTAAACACCAGTCATGATCCGATGTCCAAATAACCACCACCTCGCCCTCTTATTGGCGGCGTTGATCGCCTGCGGGCTATTGCTCGACTCCGCGCACGGCCAAAGTCCTACCGGACCTGTCTCGATGCGGCAGGCGATCGGCTACGCGCTCGCGCAAAATCCAGAGCTAAGCGTTTTTCCGAAGGATCTGCGGATCGCCGAGGCACGACGACTCCAGGCGTCGCTCGTGCCGAATCCGGAAATCTCGATCTTCGCTGAGGATTTCGGCGGAAGCGGTCACTTCGGCGGGGCGAACGTAATCCAGAACACACTGCAGCTCAGCCAGGTGATTGAGTTGGGAGGAAAGCGCCGCGCCCGGATTCGTGCGGCTGAGGCGGGGAGAGGCGTCGTCAATTTCGACTTTGAAGCGAAACGGTTGAAGGTCGCCGCGGAAACGGCGCAGGCGTTTGTCGATCTTCTGGGTGCGCAAGAGCGGCTCGCGCTTTCGCGGCAGGGGCTCGATTTGGCTGAGCGTTTTGTTCCCGACGCGGAGAAGCGGGTCGAGGCCGGCCGGTCGTCGCCTGTGGAAACGACACGGGCGCGAGTGGCCGTAGCCGCCGCTAAGATCACGGTCGAGAAAGAGGAAGGGCAAGTCGCGCTCGCACGTGCGCGTCTCGCGGCGCAATGGGGGAGCACCCAGCCACAGTTCAGCCGCGCGGTTGGCGATTTAAGGAATTCCCCGGTGGTTGCTTCGCTTTCGGTTCTCCGGTCCCGTGTCGCAGCGCATCCGGCGCTGGCAAAAGGTGAGGCGGAGCGCGCACAGCGCGAAGCACACGTTGCCGTCGAGCGGCGCAAGGCGATCCCGGACGTCACGCTTTCTGGTGGCGGCCGTCAGCTTAATGAGACCGACGACACCTCCTTCGTCGCGGGTCTCTCGATTCCGCTACCGCTCTGGAATCGCAACCAGGGCAGCATCAAGGAAGCGCAACTGCTCGCCTCGCGCTCCGACGATGAGATTCGCGCCGTCGAAGTGAGCCTGAATACGCAGCTCGCGATTGCCTACGAATCTCTGGAGGACGCGAAGATTGAGTTCACGCTTTTGCAGAGTTCCGTTCTTCCCGAGCTACAAAAAGCCTTCGAGCTGACTAACGAGGGTTATCTCAATGGCCGGTTCAGTTACCTGGAGCTATCCGAATCGCGCCGCGCCCTTGCCGAGTCGCGACTGCAATACCTCCAGGCGCTCATCAACTATCACAAAGCCGCTGCCGCCATCGACGGTCTGACCGGCGCATCATCTAAAACTTCGGACTTCTCGAAGTGAATTTCGCTCCCATGAAAATCCTGAAAATAATCGGCATCATCCTCATGCTCGCGATCGGTTTAATCGTCGCGCGCAAGATCCTTAAAACGGAACCGCAGCACAGTGCCAGCGCGGAAGGCGGCCACGAAACGGCCGCTCCCGAATACCCGCGCGGCCCGCATAACGGGCGTCTTCTCTCCGAAGAAATCTCGAAGTTGAGGTCACCATCTACGAACCGCAGATCCCACCGCAGTTCCGAGTCTATCCGTTCAGCAAAGGCAAACCGCTTGATCCCAGCGCGGTCAAGCTCGTGATCGAACTCGACCGCTTCGGTGGGCGGGTCGATACGATTAACTTCGAAAAAGAGGACACCTATCTCGTCGGCGACAAGGTTGTGGAAGAGCCGCATTCCTTCGACGTGAAGGTAATGGCGGAATACGCCGGCAAGTCTCACACGTGGGAATACCAGTCCTACGAAGGACGTGTCCAAATCTCGGAGCAAGCCGCCGCCAGTGTGGAGTTGCAGTACGAGACCGCCGGGCCGCGGATGATG
>JACDHZ010000098.1 GCA_013820755.1 Chthoniobacterales bacterium | reverse complement strand
GATCGCAAATGGTGCTACATCCGCATGGAAGGCACCACGTTCGGCAACGTGCCGCTTAACTGCGAGATGAAGCTCGAAGTCTGGGATTCACCGAATTCCGCCGGCGTAGTAATCGATGCGATCCGCTGCGCGAAGCTCGCCCTCGACCGCGGCCTCTCCGGTTCGCTCGTCGCGCCGTCGAGCTACTTCATGAAGTCACCGCCGGTGCAATTCACCGACGATGAAGCGCGCACGAAGACAGAAGAATTCATCAAAGGCGACGACTCAGTCGTGCTGCCCGGACCGATGAAGCGCACGAGCAACGGCAACGGCGCGCGGAAAGCCGCAAAGACGAAGAACGGCACGAAGTCCAAACGATGAAGCTCGTTGTCTTCGGCCTCACGATCAGTTCTTCGTGGGGCAACGGACACGCCACTTTGCTGCGCGCGCTGTTTCGGCAGCTTATCGGCCGCGGCCATCATATTGTCTTCTTCGAGCGGGACGTTCACTACTATGCCGCGCATCGCGACCTGGCGGAACTTCCGGGTGGCAAGCTGATCCTCTATACCAGCTGGGATGACGCGCTCCCGCAGGCGTTGCGGGAAATTGCTGACGCTGATATCGGGATGGTCACATCATACTGCCCGGACGGGCTTGCAGCGGCTGAGGTGGTTTGGGACTCCTCTGCGCTACGCGTCTTTTACGACATGGATACGCCTGTCACGTTGTCGAACTTTCGTGCCGGGCAGCCGCTCACGTATATCGATCAACATGGCCTCGGCGAGTACGACCTCGTTCTGAGCTTTACCGGTGGCAGTGCCCTTGCTTCGCTGGAAGAGGAGCTCGGCGCCCGGAAAGTGGCACCGCTTTACGGCAGTGTTGACCTCGATCTTTATAACCGCGTCGCGCCTAAAGAGATGTATGGTTCGCGCTGCTCGTATCTCGGCACCTACGCCGCGGATCGTCAGGCTGCGCTCGAGCAGCTCTTCATTGAACCGGCGCGGCGGCGCACTTCCGAGCGTTTCCTGATTGGCGGCGCGCAATACCCGCCGCAGTTCCCGTGGACTCCGAACGTCTTCTTCGTGCAACACCTTCCGTCCTCTGAGCATCCGGCGTTCTTCTCGTCGTCGCGACTAACGGTGAACGTCACGCGAGATACGATGCGGAAAATGGGCTGGTGCCCTTCGGGTCGGCTCTTCGAAGCTTCTGCGTGCGGCACTCCAATCCTCAGCGATGACTGGCAGGGGCTCGATGAATTCTTTACGCCTGGTGAGGAAATCCTGATCGCGAATAGCACCGACGAGGCTTTGGCGGCCCTGGATCTCAGCGACGCGGAACTTGCGAGAATCGCGGTGGCGGCGCGCGAGCGCACGTTGCAAGATCATTCGGCTGCTCGTCGTGCACAGCAGCTTGAAGATTTGCTGGTCAGCGCGCGTCAACCTGAGGCAGTCGAGGCGTAATGCTGGGGATCATTCCGGCAGCGGGTGCGGGAACGCGGATCCAGCCGCTCGCGTTTTCAAAGGAGTTGCTGCCGGTCGGAGGGCGCTTGGATGGAACCATCGAGCGTCCACGCGCTGTCAGTGAATACCTCGTAGAGCGCCTCACGATTGCGGGTGCGACGAAGATTTGCTTCGTCATCTCTGCGGGAAAATCGGACATCCTTGAGTACTACGGCGGTGGAAAGGTGAACTCGGCCAGCTTCATCTTTGTGGTGCAGCCGCAGCCCGCGGGATTATGCGACGCCATTTTTCATGCCGCTCCCGTGGTGGCGCCTAACGAGCCGGTCGCGATCGGTTTGCCGGACACGATCTGGTTTCCGGAGAACGGACTGACTGTGCTGCCGGACAATGAGCTTTCGTTTCTTTTGTTTCCAGTCGAGCAGCCGCAGTTCTTTGACGCGGTCGTGACGGATGACAGTGGACGCGTGAAAGAAATCCAGGTGAAGCAAGCCGACGCGCGTTCGAATTGGGTCTGGGGCGCATTCAAGATGCCGGGCTCGGTGTTCCACGAGCTGCATCAGCTCTGGCTGACGCGCGAGCCGCGCGACGAATACTTCGGTACGCTCGTGAACGAATGGATTGCCCGCGGCGGCAGCGCATTCGGCGTTCGCGCCGGCGAGTCGTACGTGGATGTCGGCACGCTGCACGGGTATCGCGAGGCGATCATGCTGTTGAACGAGCGGCGCGAGCGCGAATTGCGCGTGGAGGCAATCGCGTGAGTGTAGACACAGCGGCGTTACCGATGAGCGCTCTGGAAACGCAGAAGCGCATTGATGAGCTCGGCGCGTGGTTTCAGAACCTGAACCTTAACGGGGTGCAAACCGCGCCGCATCATTTTCTTGGCGACTATCCGGCGGTGAAGTTTGCCGGCTTTGCGCAGGCGCTGCCGAACGGCCTTACAGGCAAGAGCGTGCTCGATATCGGGTGCAACGCTGGCTTCTACTCGCTCGAGATGAAACGCCGCGGCGCCGATCGCGTGCTGGGTATCGACTTTGACGAGCGTTATCTCGCGCAGGCGCGGTTTGCGGCCGAGGTCCGCGGCGTCGATATCGAATTTAGGCAGCTCTCCGTCTACGATGTTGGCTCGTTAGGCGAGAAGTTCGACCTCGTCATCTTTATGGGTGTGCTTTACCACCTGCGCCATCCGCTGCTCGCGCTCGATCTTATCCGGGAGCACGTGGCCAGGGATCTGATGCTCTTTCAGACGATGCAGCGCGGGAGCAGCGACACGGTGCAGCTGGAGGCAGATTACGATTTTTGGCAGACGGAGATGTTCTCGCGTCCGGATTTTCCGACGATGTATTTCATCGAGCACAAGTACGCCGGCGATCCAACAAATTGGTGGATTCCCAATCGTGCCTGCACGGAAGCGATGCTGCGAAGTTCCGGGTTCGACATCATCGCGCATCCGGAAGACGAAGTGTTTGTCTGTCGGGTGAAGCGAGAATGCCCGGGGAGTGATGTCACACGCGGGACGCAGCAGGCGAAAGCATCACTGCGCCCCGCCTCAGCCTGATTCCTGCGAGCGTATGATCGAGGCGGTGATGCTCTGGAATGAGCCTAACAACAAATCTCACTGGGACATCGCGCTCGATCCGGACTGGCGGCAGTTCGCCGAAATGGTGAAGCTCGCCGCCGACGTGATCTCGGCGGAAAACGACACGGTGTTGCGAGTGCTCGGGGGCATGTCACCAATCGACGCCGGCTGGATCAAACGCATGGAGGAGTTCGGTGTTCTCGAGAAGCTCGATGCCGTGGCGGTGCACGGTTTTCCTCTCGATTGGAATAACTGGATGCTCGATGAGTGGCCGGCGCGATTACGCGAAATCCAGGCAGTAACCGACCTGCCGGTCTGGGTGTCGGAGGTGGGCATCTCGACGTTCGGTGCCGAGGAAGTCCAGGAGTTCGGTCTGCATCGCACGGCGGAATTATTGATCGGCCGTGCGCCGCGAATTCATTGGTATTCACTCTATGACCTCCCTTCGGCGTGGCCTGCGACGACGCGTCATCGCGAAGCTGATGGGTCGTCATATTACCGGCATTTCCATATGGGGCTTTTGCGCGAAGACGGCACGCCGAAACGCGCGTTGCAGCAGTTTCGCGAATTCACGCCGGAGCTTGGTATCTGCCAGTGGTTCCATTTCGAAGATCATCGGCTCGGAGCGGCAGTGAAATGGCTACGTGATCTGGGCGTGAAGCACCTTCGCACAGGGCTCAGCTGGGCCGACAGCTTCAGGCCGAACGCGGACGCATGGTTCGATCGGCAGATGAGCGCGCTCGAGGAGTTCGACGTGACGATCACGTATTGCTTTACGCCGGAACACCGTGGAATCGCGCCGCACCACACCAGCCCGCCGCTAGTGAATGCAGAGTTCGCGGAGTTCTGTGCGAGAATGACACGCCGATACGCCACGCACAAGACGCCTCAGGCGACTGTCGACGTATAGCGGGTGAGCGAAGACGCAGCGCGATGACAAATTTCCTGTTCATCCGCCATGCTGCTCACGACTACCTTGGCCGTGCTATGGCCGGTCGACTACCAGGCGTGCACTTGAACGATCTCGGGCGCGCGCAAGCGCGGCACCTCGGGGAGAAGCTGTCGCTGCTGCCGATCGATGCGGTATTCAGCGGGCCGTTGGAGCGTGCCCGCGAAACCGCGGAACCGATCGGCCATCGCCTGGATGTGCCGGTGCATGTTGTGGAAGAGTTCACCGAGATTGCAGTGGGCGAATGGACTGATCGCGCATTCAGCGATCTGCCGAGCGAGCCGCGCTGGAGCCATTTCAACTCATTCCGAAGCAGCACGGCACCACCCCGCGGTGAACTGATGCTCGAGGTCCAGGTGCGTGTGATTCGCAAACTATATGAGCTGCGAGATCGGCATCAGTTTGTTGTGATCGTCACACACGGTGATGTAATTCGCTCCGTGCTAGCGCATTTTCTGGGCGTGCACCTCGATCTTTTTCAGCGAATCGAAATTGATCCGGGCTCGTTGAGCCTTTTCGAGTTAGGCGACAATTTCGTGCGCGTGCGACTTATGAACGCTCCCTCGTCCGGCTCTCCACTCGAGCTGTCGCCGGTGCGGCATCAATAATTCAGCAGATGATCGGCAGATGCGATGGCCTGCTGCGCTGTGGATTTGAAGGTCAGGCAAAACCATACCGTCGCTGCGCGCTGCGTCTCCAGGTGAAACTGATTTGTCCGCTCCTGCTTGTTTTTGTCGCCGCAGCTTTCAGCAGCTGTAGCACCATGACCGATATGGTGAGCGCTCACATCCCGCAGCGACATTCCGGGCGCACTTCGGTGGAAGTCGGCAGCCATGCGACGCCGGCACTCCAGGCAGGTAGCCGGCGTGCAGTCCAGGCAACACGTATCGGCACGCCTGTGGTGGTGAAGCCCTAAGGTGCGCGAAACGACTCGCGTTTCACCTGCAGCGCGCGACGCTTCGTTAATGGAACGTCCAGACATCAGCGGCAGGAGATTGCGCACGGGCTTCGTGCTGCTGCTGGTCGTCGCGGTGTCGGCGCTGTTCATCGCCGTAGCGTGGCCGTTCCTAAAACCGCTCTTGTTGGGCGCACTGCTGGCGGGTCTATCTCAACCGCTTTACCAGTGGGTCACGCGCCTGGTAGGCGGGCGCAGGTCCCTGGCTGCTGCGTTAACGCTGCTGTTGTTGATTCTCCTGGTTGCGGGTCCGATCAGCGCGTTCGTTGGCGTCGTCATCAATCAGGCGCTCAATGTGAGCGAGCAGGCAATCCCATGGGTCCAGCAACACTTCGGCGCAGCCAGTACCTTCGACGTGCACGGCTGGTTGGTTCAGCGGTTTCCCGCACTTGCCACGTACGTGCCACAGCAGGCACAGATCATGGACAACATCGGGAATGTAGCGAAAGCCGCAGGCGCCGTGCTCGTTACGGGGGCTTCCCGAATGACAGCCGGCACCGCGAGTTTTCTGCTCAACTTTTTCGTGATGCTGTATGCCATGTTCTTTTTTCTCCGCGATGGGCGCATCATCCTTGAAAAGATCTTCTACTACACGCCTCTGAACAGCGACGACGAGGCGCTCCTGCTGGAACGCTTCGCGTCTGTGACGCGGGCGACCATTAAGGGGACGGTGGTCATTGGGTTAATCCAGGGTGCGCTCGCCGGGTTTGGGTTCTGGGTTGCCGGGATCGATGGCGCCGCGTTCTGGGGAACAGTCATGGTTGTGTTGTCGGTGGTTCCAGGTATTGGGGCCGCGTTGATCTGGGTACCGGCCGTGATCTACCTGTACATCACGGGCGAGGCGCTGGCGGCGACACTTCTGCTGGCCTGGTGCGCTGCCGTAGTCGGCACAATAGACAACGTGCTGCGTCCGATGCTCGTCGGCAAAGATGCCGAAATGCCGGATTTGCTGATCCTAGTCGGGACCCTCGGCGGATTATTCCTCTTCGGGCCGATCGGCTTCATCATCGGGCCAATTGTTTGCGGATTGTTCCTGACGGTCTGGGAAATCTATGGCACAACGTTCAAAGACATCCTGCCGCGCGTAAGGGCTCTTGATTCGGGCGAGTTGAAACGCCCGGCAGCGACTCTGGGCCGCTCTACGACCGCCGCACATCCGCGGCCCGGCTCCGGCAGCAAACAGGATTAACTGCGCGCCGACGCGCAGTTCGGTTTACGTCTTTTCCTGCGCCGGCTTCTCTGCCAACCTCGACGCGGTGTTGGCGAAGATCTACTCGGCCGCTGTTTACGGCATCGATGCGTACGAAGTTGAAATCGAGGTCAACGCGGGTCGCGGCGATCCGAAGATCATTATCGTTGGGTTGCCGGATACGGCGGTAAAAGAGAGCCAGGATCGCGTCACGACTGCGATCGCGAACAGCGGCTACTTCTGGCCGCGTGGGCGCACGACGATCAACCTCGCACCGGCTGACATCAAAAAGGAAGGCCCCAGTTTTGATCTGCCGATCGCACTCGGGATGGTCGCCGCCAGCGAAGAGTTCGACGATCCCATTCTCGAGCAATACAGCTTTGTCGGGGAACTCGCGCTGAGTGGGGCGGTTCGCTCAGTCCGCGGCGTTCTCCCCGCTGCGATTGAAGCGCGGCGACGCGGCAAGAAGGCGCTCTTCGTTCCGGAAGTAAACGCTCGCGAAGCAGCCATGGTTGAGGGAATCGACATCTATGGCGTGCAGAACCTGCGGCAAACATTCGGATTCGTCCGCGGCGAAACGCTGCTGGAGCCGACGCGCGGCGATCTCACCGATTTCTTCGCGAATCACCAGAGCTACGACGTCGACTTCAGTGATGTGAAGGGGCAGGGCCACGTCAAACGGGCTGTCGAAGTGGCAGTCGCGGGAGGTCACAATCTGCTGATGATCGGGCCACCCGGTTCGGGTAAATCGATGCTTTCGAAACGCATCGCGACAATCATTCCGCCGATGTCCCTCGAGGAGGCAATCGAGAGCACGAAAATTCACAGCATCGCCGGCATGTTGAATGGGGAGCGGGCGTTCGTCGCGACGAGGCCTTTTCGCTCGCCGCATCACACCATCTCCGATGTCGGTTTGTTAGGTGGCTCCGCCGTTCCCGCTCCGGGCGAAGTGAGCCTCGCGCATCACGGTGTGCTCTTTCTCGACGAGTTGCCGGAGTTCAAACGCTCGACTCTGGAAGTAATGAGGCAGCCGCTCGAGGACGGGAAAGTAACCGTCTCGCGTGCAGCCGGCAGCGTTACGTTTCCATCCGAGTTCATGCTCGTCGCCGCGATGAATCCATGTCCATGCGGCTACTTCGGCGACCTGAAACGCGAGTGTCGTTGCAGTCCCGTGCAGGTGCAGCGTTATCGCCAGCGCATCTCGGGCCCGTTGCTTGATCGCATCGATCTGCACATCGAAGTGCCGGCGGTGGAATACAAAGACATCTCAAGCACGCGCGCGGAGGAAAGTTCGGCGGCGATCCGCGAGCGAATCGTCCAGGCGCGGGAACGCCAGCAGGCGCGCTTCAAGGCCGACGCCAAGACGAACTGCAACGCGCGCATGACCGCGCGCGAAATCAAGCAACACTGTAAACTCAGCGACGACTCCCAGGAGCTGATTCGCGTCGCGATGACGGAATTGAACCTGAGCGCGCGCGCCTACGATCGGATCCTGAAGGTGTCACGCACCATCGCGGACCTCGCACCAGCCGACGAGATCACGCCCGACCACGTGAGCGAAGCAATCCAATATCGTACGTTCGACCGGACGCTATGGGTTTGAGCCGCAGCGGAGCTAGTTTTTTGATTTGTAATAAAGGGTTGCTAGCAAGCATGCTTTTCCCTCTACTGGGCGGCTCGTTTCGACCAAGGTCATGACTTTCCACAACGCCGTATGCGCTGCTCGTTCGACAAGCCTCAAGCGTCTCCTCCATCCCTGCTCCGGAAGACTCGGCGTGCTGCGGTGCGGCTGCCCGGCATTGATCGCGGTAGGTCTCGCAATCGCAGCAGCCGCGGAGCCGGTTAGTGCCGCGCCCGAGGGGTTCAAGTTCACGCATGTCGGAGTGCCGGAAGGAGAACAGACGTCGGAAATCAGCGCGGTTAACGACGGCGCTACAGTCGCGGGCGGCTCAATATCTCACATCGTTCAGGGTACTCCGGCGCATAGGGATCGTAGGCCGGTGAACTGGTCCGCTTCGGACGGACTGCAGACACTCCCAACCCTCGCGCCAATCCCACAACAGGCGATTTTGGTGCCTTTTTCAGTCCCTCTTTCTCGGTAAAAGACATCACCCGGGGCGGGTCGAAGATGGTGTACAGCTCACGGACGTTCTCGGGGGACAGGATCGCTTCTGCAATCTGTTCGGGTGACGGAAGCGACGTGTTTCCGCTGACCAGCAGGCCTGGCGGCGAGAAGATGGTCGTTGCGAATCAGCTGAGTGACGACGCAGCGGTGGTATTTGGCTACAGCACTATCAACGGTTTGCCTCTGCGGGCGTCGCGGTGGAGTGCGGGGACTGGGTTTGAACTTCTTCCCATCCCTGCGCCATACGATCATTCAATCCCCACCAACCGCGCAATCTCCTCGGACGGTCTGGTGAGCGCCGGGAGCCTTTCGGTCCGCGACGCTGATTACAACGCAACAGCCGAACAGGCATACCGTTGGACTGCTGCTGGCGGCGTGGAAGGCATCGGGTATTTACCGCGCGATGATCGGAGTTCCGCGTCGGCTCTTTCTTCCGACGGATTGACGATCCTCGGGACGTCCTCCGGCTCACAGCAGGATTATGCCCATGGTGAACTGTTTGTGTGGCGAGAGGACACAGGGATGAAGAACATCCACGGTCCGGAGCCGCAGTACGAGCAGAACTCTTTTCTCGCGGGTGCGGGCGTCAGTGGCGATGGTAACGTGATCGCGCTTTCCTGGTGGCGCCCAGGCGGTTGCGGCGAGGATCCCCAGTGCGATCCCGCGCGCGAGTACGTCAGCTACATTACGGGTCCGGAAAAGACTTACTACGTCGACGTTATCGAAGCAGTCGCGCGGGCGGGCGGCAGCAGCGCCATCGAAGGGTTCACTAATTTCAACATCATTGGGGTGACCGACGACGGGAATACCCTCTACGGGAGCGCCTACAACTCGACGGGCAGGATAGAAGGAATCATTGTGCAGTTTCCGTCGGGATTCCTGCGTGCTCTTACCGAGCCAGTGCGTCTGCGGAATATATCGAGCCGTTTGCATGTCGGTCAGGCAGAGCAGGTTTCGATAGCCGGGTTTATAGTGAGCGGTAACGTGCCAAAACGAGTGATTGTGCGTGGCATCGGGCCGTCGCTAGCAACGAGAGGCGTGAATGACGCTCTGGCCGATCCGGTTCTCGAGCTGCACAAGCCGGACCAGGTGGTGGTGACCAACGATGACTGGAAAACTTCACAACAACGTGCCATCAAGGCCACTGGTATTCCGCCACGCAACGCGAAGGAAGCGGCTATCGTCGCCACGCTGGCACCCGGGCAGTATACTGTGGTGCTGAGCGGTAAAGGCGGCACTGCCGGCACTGGTCTAATCGAAGTCTATGATCTTAGCGCATCTGTTAATTCGAGACTCGCAAACATCAGCACTCGCGGTTTTGTCGGCAGAGGCGAGACCGCGCTGGTGGGTGGCATGATCCTGACCAGTCCAGGAAATACAAAGGTGCTGATTCGCGCGATCGGACCATCCCTTGAAGCCAAAGGCATCAGTGGCGCGCTAGCCAACCCCATACTTGAGCTGTACACGGGCGATGGTTTCAAACTGGACTCCAACGACAACTGGCGGCAAAGCTGGGCAGCGGACGAGATCAAAGCGATAGGTCTAGCGCCGACAGACATTCGTGAATCAGTGGTGCTACAACGCCTTGCTGGTGGGGCGTATACCGCCGTCGTGCGTGGTGCAAACGGTCAGACCGGCGTCGGACTTGTAGAAGTCTACGACCTCGGGGCGTGGACGCCTGCGCCGTAACGCGCGTGAACTACGCGCCGCTGCAGGTGCCGTTATCTGATTGGAATCGGGCACGCTCTGGCACTTCCGGCTAGGACGGAGGGTTCTTTATTGCTGCGCGCAGCCGCGGACGTATCCTTGGGTGTAACCCGCGGCAGGCTTAGCGCGAGCCGGGTGGCCC
>JACDHZ010000250.1 GCA_013820755.1 Chthoniobacterales bacterium | reverse complement strand
GATTCGAAGGGCGGCAACTCTGTCAACATGCAGTTGTCGCAGGAACGCGCCACGGTGGTGAAGGATTGGCTGGTTAAAAATGGCAACGTTCCCGCTGCGAGCATCACCGGGAAAGGCTTCGGCGAGCAAACCCCGGTGGCGCCAAACGCGAATGCCGACGGCAGCGACAGTCCCGCCGGGCGTGCTTTGAACCGGCGCGTTTCCATTATCGTCGAGAAACCTGCGGTCGCCGCGCCTGCTGCCACGCCCTGAGGCGCGGCGTAAGCACGACGGCGACGAAGGGCCTCCTCCTGCAATCATGCTCGGGCCATTTGTAACCGAGAGGTTCCACCTTGCCCCTTCTACCGCCCGTGACGATATCTCTCACCATCTCAACGCGTCGACCATGCGCCTGCACACGCATGGTGTGGTGACAGGGAACAAAGGGGTACCGGCCGCGCTGCCTAAGCGTCGCTCTGCGAGTTGGGTCCGGGGCGAAGCGGTTCCGTCGTGGCTACGACGCCCTCGTCGCGGGCCGTGTCTGCGGCGCCCTCGCCGCGAGGGAGACCCAGCGCGGCCAGCGCTGGGGCGAGCGAGGTCGGGGCGACGAAGGCGTCGCCGCCACCGGCTGCTCACACGCAGCGCTCAAGAAGCAACAACTCGAACTGCTACGATGCGGCGGGAGAGGTTGTGCAGTAATACCGGACTCAGTATTACTTGATCATGAAGATCATGAGTAAGGGTCAGGTCAAGATTCCACTGCGTCTCGGGGACCGGTTCGCGCTCAAACCGGGGGTCGAAGTCGAGTTCGTGCCAGAAAACGGAAAGGTTGCCACTTGCCCGCGGCGGAAGCGTTCTGATCCTGTGGGTAATTGGCTGCGTCATGAAACCGGCCTAGCGGAAGGGAAGACGACTGCGCACAGGATCATAAAGCTGACGCGGGTCGACGATTGTAACGTAACTACTGTTCGGTCGTGACTGGGCATGAAGGAAGCGATCGACCTGGCAACCCCGCTCAAGAAACATTTCGGCTACGATGCATTTCGGCCGTTGCAGCGCGAGATCATCGAAGATTCGCTCGCGGGGCGGGATGTGTTTGCGCTCATGCCGACGGGCGGCGGGAAGTCGCTTTGTTTTCAATTGCCGGCGCTGCTGCGCGACGGGCTCACGATTGTGGTGTCGCCGCTGATCGCGCTGATGAAGGACCAGGTGGATGCGCTGCAGGCGAGTGGGATCGCGGCGACATTTTTGAATTCCACCCTCGGCGGTGAGCAGGCGAAAGCGCGCTGGCGCGGGTTGCATCGCGGAGAGTATCGGATGCTGTACGTGGCGCCGGAGCGGCTGATGCTGGAAGGGTTTCTGGAGAAGGCGCTCAACTGGAACATCGCGCAGATCGCGATCGACGAGGCGCATTGCATCAGCGAGTGGGGCCACGATTTCCGCCCGGAATATCGTGAGCTGAAAAAGCTGCGGACGCACCTGCCCGATGTGCCGACCATGGCACTGACTGCGACGGCGACGACGCGGGTGCGCGAGGACATTCTGAAGCAGCTGAAGCTGCGCGATCCGCGTTGCTATGTAGCGAGCTTCGACCGCCCAAACCTGACGTATCGAGTTGTCGGAAAGTCGCAGCCTTATGAGCAACTGCTCGCATTCCTGCGGGCGCGACCGCACGAGAGCGGCATTGTTTATTGCGCGAGCCGGAAGACGGCGGATTCCCTGGCTTCAAAACTTAACGCCGATCGCATTCCGGCGAAGCCATATCACGCAGGACTGGAGAGCGACGAGCGTGCGAGAAACCAGGAGATGTTTCTGCGGGACGATGTGCGCGTAATCACCGCGACGATCGCGTTCGGGATGGGAATCAATAAACCGAACGTGCGCTTCGTGGTGCACCACGATCTGCCGAAGAACATCGAGAGCTATTACCAGGAGACAGGCCGCGCCGGTCGCGACGGATTGCCGAGCGAATGCGTGCTGCTGTTCAGCGCAGCCGACGTGGTGAAGCAGACGCGTTTCATCGAGGAGAAGAGCGCGGCGGAACAGAAGATCGCACACGAGCAGCTGCGGCAAATGGTGCACTACGCTGAGGCGCGGCAGTGCAGACGCACGACGCTGCTGCGCTATTTCGGCGAGGAACGCCCCGACGAACCGTGCGGTGGTTGCGACAACTGTCTTACGCCGCGCGAGACGTTCGATGGGACCCTAGCCGCGCAGAAGTTCCTTTCCTGTGTGCACCGCGTCCGCGCGCACAGCGGGTTCGGATTTGGCCTGAATCATATCGTTGAGGTGCTAATGGGCGCGAACACGGAACCGGTGCGACAGCGCGGGCATGACCGGCTTTCGACGTACGGTATCGGCGGCGAAATGAAAAAAGAGGCGTGGCAAGCGATAGGGCGCGAGCTCCTGCGGCTCGGGCTGGTCGAAGCCGCGCCCGGGAAGTTCGCCACGCTTCAAGTGAGCGATGCCGGAATGAAGGCATTGCGTGATCGCACTTCGTTCACACTAACAAAGCCTGTCGACGTCGCAGCAAAGACGAAAACTCGCGCCGGCGCGATTGAGACCGACGAGAAGCTCTTCGATGAGCTGCGAACGTTGCGGCGCACCATCGCAGATGAACGCGACGTGCCGGCGTATGTCATCTTCTCGGACGTTGCGCTACGTGAGATGGCACGGAATTATCCGATCACTCCGGCCGAGTTTCGCCGCATTCCGGGCGTGGGCGAGCAGAAGCTGAAGGATTTCGCAGCGCCGTTTCTCGCCGCCATCACTGTCTACCTCGAGAGCAACTCGCGGCAGAGTTTCCAGAGCGCTCCTCCGCAGACTGCGTCCCAGCGCCGCGTTTCATTGAACGACAGTGTCACTGAAACGCTGCGGCGCTTTCAGAGGGGAGATTCTATCGACGACATTGCCAAGGCGCGTGGTTTTACGCGCGGGACGATCTGCACGCATCTCGCCCTCGCAATCGAATCTGGCGCGCCATTGACGATGGGCCGCTTCTTCACGGTCGATCAGCAAACGGAGATTGCTGTCGCATTTGGGCGAACAGGCGGAGCGAATCTCACCGGACTTCGCGACTCGTTGGGCGGGAAATACAGCATCGACGACCTTCGCCTGTTTCGGGCGGTGGTGACGAGGTAGTGACTCTGGCTGGAATCGACGCGGCTCTCTTTCCCGAGCTACTTATCAAACAGCTATTTTTGCTCTTGCTGCTCGTGTTCCTGCTGGACGAATGGCCCGAGGATTTATAGCTGAAGCGTTCGGAGAATGAGATTACGCCCGTTCGATCACCGTCTTGAGGCGTGCGGCATCAAACGGCTTGGTCATGTAGTGATCGAACCCGGCGCGGATTCCGCAGTCCCGATCTTCCGCATCGCCGTGGGCAGTGAGCGCTACTTTGACCCGGGCAGAGCCGCAGGCGACTGCGGTTGCCACTACATTGAGCCCGTTGCCGTCGGGAAGTCCGATGTCACTGAGCAGCACATCGAAGCGGAACTTTTTCAGTAACGACACGGCCGATGCAACGGTAGCCGCCTCGGCAACCTCGTGTCCCCACCGCGACAGCAGTCTCGCGAGGATCAATCGCGTATCGGCGTGATCCTCCACAAGAAGCACGTGCACG
>JACDHZ010000249.1 GCA_013820755.1 Chthoniobacterales bacterium | reverse complement strand
GATGAGAGCTGCTGATCGCGTGGGGAGAAAGAACGCCTTTTCCTTCAACCTCTGCGCTCTCTGCGACCTCTGTGGTTAACATCGACGAACGAACACGGATTCGTGTACTCTTCCTTAGTCATCCGTGTCCATCCGTGTTAATCTGTGGCTAAAGAAACATCAGTAACTCGCTTACACGAGGGAGTGACGCGGTACTCGCTGCCAACCAGGGAACAACGATCGATGAAAAAGAAAGCATTTCTCCGAGGAAAACTGGCGGTGATTTCAAAGCCACGTTGGACGTCCTACGCGACCGCCAGTGCTGCGACTGCGCTTGGCTGCGCGGCGTCGGCCGAGGCTGATGTTACCTACTCCGGATTGATCAACCATCATTTCAATGCCCCTGCCGGCGGCTCTTCCGCAGCTGATTTTCAACTGGACCAACCCGGGCACTCCTTCTTTCCTCGCCATCTGCGTTCCGATGGGGGAGTCAGCGGGGCCGCCAATTTTTTGCTACCGTTTGACGTGGTTTCGGCGGCAGTTGCCGGTTTTACTGCCCACCCGCTCGCCTACCTTCAATATGCATCGAAGTTGAGTTTCGGGCAAAGCATCAACACCCGGCCTTTCGTAAGTAGGTACGGTCGGCTCGCTCTCTACTACGACCCTATTGAGGGGATTGGATACAATGCGCAGTGGCTGGATCCAGGGACTGGGTTTGTCGGCTTCCGGTTTAACTCGGGAGAGGGTCTGAGATACGGCTGGGCGCGGATAGACATGGATGGCGCACCGGGAAATAGTTTCACGTTGATCGACTACGCGTTTGGGGATGTGGGTGATCGCATCACCGCAGGTCAAACGTCCGTTTCGAACGTTCCCGATTCGGCTGGCTCGTTGGGCTTGCTCGCGATCGGCTGCGCCGGTTTGCTGGCCTGGAGGGCGCGACGTTCCCAAGCGGCCGACTAGCGGAATTAACCAGAGGACGCAGAGATCACCGAGGGTTGCTCCTACGACTTCTGAGCAGCCGTCCCGGCGGCGACGCCACGAGAGCTGCTGATCGCGCGGAAGGAAGACTTTTCGTTCAACCTCTGCGCTCTCTGCGACCTCTGTGGTTCACATCCACAACGACCGCGGTGAAACACGGATTGTCCGAGGCTCTCCCTTGATGATCATCCGTGTCCATCCGTGTTAAATCTGTGGCTAAGGAAGATCTTGGGCGAGGCTCGAAAACACCGATGGCAGTATGACTAAACGCAAGGTTCTGCTGATCGGCTGGGACGCGGCGGATTGGGAGCACATCACGCCGCTACTCGAAGAAGGGCTGATGCCGACGCTCGATGCGTTCATCAATCGCGGAGTGATAGGCAACCTCGCCACGCTCCAGCCAATCCTGTCGCCGATGCTCTGGAACTCCGTGGCGACCGGGAAGTTCGCGGACAAGCACGGGATTCACGGGTTCATCGAGCCGGACCCGGTAAACGGCGGCGCGCGGCCTTACACGAGCACTTCGCGCAAAACCAAAGCGCTTTGGAACATTCTCACGCAATCGGGACTCAGCAGTAACGTGGTCGGCTGGTGGGCGAGCCATCCGGCCGAGCCGATCAATGGCAATGTGGTGACCAACGCATTCGGCGGCGTCCGGTTCGATCCCGAAAAAGGCTGGCGCATTCCCGCCAGCGCGGTTCATCCGCAAGAGAAAGCCGCCTCGCTGGCGCGGTTCAAAGTTTTCCCTAACGAGCTGACCGAACAGCACATCCTGCCGTTTATCCCGCACGCGGCCCGGATCGATCAGAAGAAGGACAAGCGGCTCCAAGGGTTTGCGCGGGTGCTGAGCGACGCGGCTTCCATCCACGCCGTCGCCACGTTCCTGATGGAGAATGAGCCGGCCGATTTCACCGCGGTTTATTACGACGCGGTCGATCATTTCTCGCACTCCTTCATGCCGTATCACCCGCCGAAGCTGCCTTGGATCAGCGACGAAGACTTCAACCTCTACAAAGACGTGGTGAAAGGCGCCTACCGTTTTCACGACATGATGCTCGAGCGTCTGCTCCAACTCGCTGGCCCGGAGACGACGGTCATTCTTTGTTCCGATCACGGGTTCGAATCGGGCTCCCAACGCCCGATGGGAATGCCGCGGGAGCCAGCCGGGCCGGCGGTGTGGCATCGACAGTACGGAATTTTTGTCATGGCGGGTCCCGGCATTAAACAGGATGAACGCATCTACGGCGCGAGTTTGATCGATATCGCTCCAACGGTGCTGACGTTGTTCGATCTGCCCGTCGGCACGGACATGGACGGCCGGCCCTTGCTGGAAGCGTGGGAAGTTCCGCCGGAGGTAAACGTGATCCCGAGTTGGGACGAACGGCCCGGCGAAGCCGGGATGCATACCGGCGACAAACAGATCGATCCCGAACAGGCGAACGAGCTCATGCAGCAGTTCGCCGCGCTCGGTTACATCGAAGACCCGACAGCCGACAAGGAGAAGATGGCGGAATCGGCCGACATCGAAGGGAAGTATAATGTCGCGCGCACGCTGCTCTGGAAGAACCGGGCCGACCGGGCGCGGCCGCTGCTGGAGGAAATTGTGCGCCGTCGGCCGTGGGAGGATCGGTTCCTCATCCAACTGGCGGCGTGCTATGCCGAAGCGGGTTATCTGGCCCAAGGCGAGAGTGTGTTGCGTGCGATGCATGCTCAAGGAGACGCAGCCGACACGGCTGCCGCTACAGGAGAAAGAGCGGAGAATGGCGCGCCGGACAATCCGCCCCGGCTGCTTTTACTCGCGCGAATCAAGATGGCCCGTGGCGACTACGGCGGCGCGTTGCAAGCGTTGCTTGCCGCGGACGCCATGAACCCGAAGCTCCCCAATGTTTGCGTCCAGCTCGGCGACGCTTACGCGCGCTTGCATCAGTGGGAGAACGCGCAGGCGGCTTACGAGCGTGCGATTGCTCTCGATGGAGATAATGCGCTCGCCTTCCAGGGACTTTCCACCGTGCACCAGCGCCGCGGCCGTAATCAGGAGACCGTCGACGCCGCGCTCAGCGCGGTCAGTCTGCTCCATCGGTTGCCGGTCGCACATTACAACCTGGGCGTCGCGATGGCGCGTTCGGGCGAATCAGAACGCGCGATGGTGGCGTTTGAAACGGCGTTGCGTTTTCAGCCGAACATGGTGAACGCGCATCGGTATCTCGCGACGCTTCATCGCGACAATGGCGGCGATCGGGACAAAGCCCGCTTCCACCGGCAGGAAGCGGAGAGGATCATGCGGAGCCGGCCGCGTGCGAACCAAGCCACAAACGACCGCGTCGAGAAGCTCTTCCCGTTACCGGAAATTCCGCCGCGCGAAGAACGGCTCAAAATTCTGCTGCGCGAACGGCCCGACCCGAAGCGCGACGAGGAGAAGTCTGGCAAAACATTCGTGTTGGTTTCGGGTCTGCCGCGCTCCGGCACCTCATTGATGATGCAGATGCTCGCCGCCGGTGGAATGCCGGTGCTGACCGACGGCGAGCGAGTGGCCGACGTGGATAATCCGAAGGGTTACTTCGAGTGGGAAGCGATCAAGCGCATCGCGAAAGAACCGGAGCTGCTCGATGACGACGCGCTCGCTGGAAAAGCGATCAAATGCATTTCCATGC
>JACDHZ010000248.1 GCA_013820755.1 Chthoniobacterales bacterium | reverse complement strand
GGCTCGGCGGCTTCCGTGATTACGACATCTTTGAGGATCTCGACTTCGCGCGCCGGATGCGGCGAGAAGGTCGTGTCGTCACTCTTCGGCCACCGGTGGTTTCCTCCGCACGACGTTTTCACCGCGGCGGGGCGTTCCGGAAAACACTCTCCGACGTTTGCCTAACGCTGCGATATGTCTGCGGCGCGGACCCGAATCAGCTCGCGCGCGAGATCAACGCTCGTCCTTCACCGCCTCCGCTGGCGGCGCGTTCTCAGCCCGATGCGCCTTGTCCACGAGCATCCCCCATACGCCATTGTAAGGATGAACCTTGTCCGTCGGTTGGCCATCGTGGACCAATGGGCGATTCTCGTTCGCCCACCGAAAAATCGAACCCTCGAGGTTCGTGACATGCGTGTAGCCGGCGTCCCGTAGCTTCTTCGCCAGCGCGGCGGAGCGGTAGCCGACAGAGCAATAGGTGATGATCGGTTTGTCTTTCGGCAACGGCAGCTTCGAGATGTCGACGCCGGGCTCAACACGCGTGGCGCCGGCCAGATGGCTCACATCGAATTCGGCTTTCGTGCGAACATCGAGCAAGAGCGGTTTCTGCTCGTTCGCCTTGTTCAGGATGTCGGCGAGCTCGGAGGTTTGCATCCGTGGAACGTCAGGGAACTCGCTGTGAATTTTCGCGTTCACAATGCCCCAGCCGATGCCTTGGGCGAACACCGGCATTGTTGTCGTCACCAGCACGACGATGACTGCGTAGATCAATTTGTTCATGGCGCGAGATGGGCGGCCGGGTGAGGCGGGCGATCAGGAACTTTCCCGTCGGGCAATTTCCAGGCGCGCTGCTTTCGAAACGGCAGGATGAACAGCTTGCCGAAGGTCAGCTCATCCTCATCACGATAAGCGGCGACACCGATCGTGAGCGCATCCTGCGGAATGTCGATGCGCAGAGTGCGGTGGATTTGATCCCACCAGCGAAAAACGGTGCCCCAGTTCGAGTTGGTTTCGCGCTGCACGATCGAGTGGTGAATGCCGTGCATGCGCGGCGTAACGAAAAACAGATTGAGCACGCGCTCCAGCCCGATCGGCAGACGCCAGCTCGAATGCTGAAACTGATTCGCCACGCTGAATAGGACTTCGTAAACCGCGAGCGTCCAGATGCTCAATCCGAGCGCACCGACCACGGCCACACGGAAGAAGATCGAGAAGAGCACCTCGCCCAAATGGAAGCGACTCGCGGTACTCACGTCCATGTCGAGGTCGGTGTGATGCACGTTGTGGAACCGCCAGAAGAACGGCGCGAGATGCATGAACTTGTGCCACCAATAATACGCGTAGTCGTAGAGCATCGCGCCAAGGACGACGGCGACGACATCCGGCAAGTGCACCCTATTGAACAGCCCGAACTCGTGCCGCGTTGCCCAAATCGAGACGACGAACGGGATTGGCACGAGCACAAGCCGCGACACAAGGAGACCCGGAGCAGCGAGCATCCCGTTCCGTACTAGCCGCCGCAGCGCCGAAAAATGCTGACGCCGCAGCGGCCATCTCCATTGGATCAATAGCAGCCCGACAAATACGACGGCAAACACCGGCCCGAGGCTCTCCAAGAGCGCATTGTGCACCGGCATCTTATTATTGGCGACCGACCGCGAAGGCGACGCGCTTCTTTCTCAGCCTAACGACGGTCCGCTACGGAGACAGTCACATCGCGCTGGCTGCGGATAGCCATCAGGCCGCCGACGATGAAGACGACTCCTGAGAGGAGGAAAAGGTAGTCGAACTTCGATTGGCCCTGCGCCTCGTAGACGTGGTGCAGGTTCAGCAGTTGATGGTCGATGATGCCTTCAATCAGGTTGAACAAGCCCCAGCCGAGGAAGAGCGCGCCCACGAAAACTTTGCCGAGCCATGGGACATCCACGCGGCGCGCGGCTTTCCACAGCAGGGCGATTCCTATTGCCGTCATCACCCACGTCAGCGCGTGAAACATTCCGTCCCAGAACATGTTGATCTCGATGTTGGCAATCGTTGTCTTCGGCACTTTCGCCGAGAGCATGTTGTGGAGTTGGAGGATTTGGTGAAACAGAATCCCGTCGACGAAGCCGCCCATTCCAATTCCAAGGAATGTTCCGGCTGTGATAAGAGGTGCGTGGGTCATGGTGTTTTGTTCCATGATTACGGTCGTGTGTTTTGGGTCGGTTGCTTCTTGCTCGGAGCCATCAGCTTCGGGGCTCCAAAGTGAACGGCGGCGCCCGCGAGGATGAAGAGCGGGAATGGCAGAAGAACAGCGACGGCTGTCTGAGTGAAGTTGCCGTCGAAAACTCCGCGTTGCACTTGATGGCCAAGCTCGGTGTCGCAGACCATGCAGGCTGACGCGACGGACGGGAGCGCGCACATCACGATGAGGCAGAGGCAGCGTGCTTGTCTGAATGCTTCGGAAGCATCGGACGTCGGCTGGAAATCGCCCCGCAGAATTCGCAGCGCAGTCTTTTCCTGGTTGATCTCCCGCGCGGTGCGCACGCCGCGCTTCCGAAACATAGGTACTGGCGGACACCAACCTTGTAGCGCGTGCTGGAATAAAAATCCCGTTACGACTGCGCTGATCCACGCGAAGCGACGATTCACCGTGAGCGCAAGAACCGCGCCAGTGCACGCAAGCGTGGCCGCGTTCATCTCCAGCGTCCGCTCGATGTCCCATTCGCGATCGAGTTCGTCGATTCGTCGCGTGATCTCTTCTTTGCTCGCATCAGCGTAGCGGCGCACCGATCGCTCGGTTGCCGCGCGGATCGCGTCGTTCACTCGTCGAGGACTGCTTTGCTCCACACGGGTGTTAGTTGCAGGCAACTTGTCTTGCAGGTGCTGAATCGGATTCATCTTAGTTGAAGCCTATACTGCGGTTGAACTAAAGCAGCGGTTTGATCTCTGATTCGAATGTCGCGCGGTCCGCAACGCCGTCGTGCTGGGCGGCGATCTTGCCGTTCTTATCGATCACAAACGTCGTGGGCACGACCTGAATCCCGCCGTAAGCGGCCGCCGTCTTTTGGTCACCCATCACAATGGGATAATTGATTCCCATCTTCTTGACGAACGGCTTCACCACCGCGGTGCCGCCCTCATCGAGCGAAACGCCAACGATGACGAGACCTTTGTCCGCATATTGTTTCTGCAGGGCGATGAAGTCTGGAATCTCCTGCCGGCATGGCGGACACCAGGTCGCCCAAAAGTTCAGAATGACGACCTTGTTTTTGAAATCCGAAAGCTTCACCGGCTTGCCCTCGAGATCTTTGAGCTGCCATTCAGGCGCGGCTTTATTCGCAGTGCTCTTGTTGCCGATGCCCGGAGCGGCTGCGAGTAGTGCGAACGCCGGGCATGCTCCTCCGTAGGCCGCATGCGAGCTCGAGAGGAAATACGAGGTGAGTGGAAAGGCTACGGCCACAAAGCCGAGCGTAATTTTGTCTTTTCTAGTCATAGATTTTAGATGCCGCTCTTGATGTAGCTCCAGCCGGCTTCCTGTTTGCGAATCACTTCGGCGATGCCCGAATCCGTCGTTGTGGCGAACGGCAGGAGTTGCTCCTTCGTCACGTTCTTCTTCTTCATCATGTTCTCACACGCGGAGAAAACGACGCCGTCA
>JACDHZ010000097.1 GCA_013820755.1 Chthoniobacterales bacterium | reverse complement strand
CGCGGCATTCTTTGAGTTCGTCGAACCGGTGACGCCCATCCCGCTGGAGCAGGCGCGTCCATTTGATTGCTCGCGGACCGCGCTCCGTCATCCGCGCGAGACAAAAGGGATGGATTACAACCTCACCACCGAAGCGTCGCAATGCTGCGACGGCGGAGGTTGCTGTTAGCGCATCTCAGAAATTTCACCGCCTCTTTCGATTAACCCCACAGCCCACTTATGAAACTGTCACTCATCGCACTCACAGTATTTGCCCTTACCTTAAGCCAAAGCGTCGGCGCCGCGCCAGCAGGTGATGGCGCTCTCGATCCAGACCAGCCTTATACCGCGAAAATGGGCACTGGCGTGACCTATGACGTCTCGTTCGACGTCGTTTTCACCGCGCCCTACGGGACAAAGCAAGCTGAGGTCTGGCTGGCGGTTCCCACGAGCGACAACGCGCAGCAAGTGGAGGCTTACCGCACCGAGCCGACGGCCCCCTCCGACCAGACGGAGCCTCTCTACAACAACCGTCTCGTCCATTTTAGCTACGACAAACCGCAAGGCGGACAAATCATCAAGCAGAGCTTCAAAGTAACCACCCACGAGCTGCGCTGGGATCTCGATCCCGAGAAAGTCGCGATCGTGAAAGAGTGGCCGGAGAGTTTTGCCCGTTATCTGCGCAACGAGGAAAAGGTGGTGGTCGATGAAAACGCCAGGGCGCTGGCCGGCAAGATCGTGGGCGAGGAAAAAAATCCCGTCCGCCAGTCGCATTTGCTCATGAGCTACATCATGAAGACGCTCAACTACGACCATACCACCTGCTCACTGCAGGCCAGCAGCGTCTGGGCGCTGGACAAAAAGGCCGGACATTGCAGCGACTATCATGGCCTGGCCACCGCCCTTGCCCGAGCCTGCAACATCCCAGCCCGTGTCACTTACGGAATCAACCCGATCCCGAAAAATTCCCCGACTCATTGCAAGGCCGAGTTTTATTTTGCCGGCTATGGCTGGGTTTCATTCGATATCTCAGAGACGCAGAAGGTGGTGAAAAAAATCGAACAAGACACCACCCTCGATGAAGCGGCCAAAGGCGAGAAAATCAAGGGCGTGCTGGAACGTTTTGAAAAAGGCTTTCGCGACAACACCTGGTATAAAGTGGCCAATGGAACGTCCTATCCGCTGGTCCCTGCGACAAAATCGGGAACGCCTCCTCTGGTGAGAACAGCCGTGATCGAAGCCGACGGCAAGCCTCTGCAAGACCCGGACCCGGGCAATGCCAACCTCCGCGAATTTGCCTGGATGACCGTCGCTACTTTCAATCCGAGCACGCCGGTCGAGTCCCCGTTCAAGTAGGGCCAGACGCGAGTAACGGAATGCTTGGATTGCCGCCGCGTTTCCTGCAATCTTAGTTCATATGGACGAACCGATCAGAGCCACCCGGCCGGAACCGCCACCGCATGTCAGCGCCGAGATTGAAGTCGCAGCGACTCCGATTCCGAAGTGGGCCATCGGCGAATTCTTTGGGACATTTCTGCTCGTTTTCTTCGGCTGCGGGAGCGTTTGCGCCGCGGTGACGTTGGGCGCGCAAGTAGGCGTCTTCCAAGTCGCGATCGTGTGGGGCCTCGGCATCGCGACTGCGATTTATCTTACCGGCTCACTCAGCAGCGCGCATCTGAATCCAGCGGTGACGATTGCATCCGCGGCGTGGTCGCGTTTTCCGGCGCGGCTGGTTGCGCCCTACATTCTAGTCCAGATGCTCGGCGCATTCGCGGCCGCGGCTTTGCTCTACGGAATTTTTTCTGGTGCCATCAGCAGCTACGAGACAAAGAATAAGATCACACGCGGCGCGAGCGGGAGCGAAGCGACCGCGATGGTCTTTGGTGAATATTTCCCCAATCCGGGTGGGAAGCCGCTGACTGAGGCCACCCGCGAGATCATGTCGCCCGGTCGTGCTTTTGCCGCCGAACTCGCCGGCACCGCAATTCTGCTTCTCGTCATCTTCTGCGTTACCGACGAACGCAACGCCAACCGGCCGCAGCTTCTAACCGCGGCCACGATCGGGTTAACGGTCACGATTTTGATCTCGATACTTGGCCCGCTCACCATGGCGTGCTTCAATCCGGCGCGTGACTTCGGTCCGCGCCTCTTTTCCGCGCTCGCCGGTTGGAAGGCGGTGCCCTTCACCACCAACGGCTCCGGCTGGCTGACGGTTTACGTTATCGCACCGATTGTGGGCGGACTCTTGGGCGGCGCGATTTACCGCGTTTTCTTCAAAGCCGGTTACCGAGCGTGAATCGCTTCGCGCAAAAGCTAGCCGACCATTCGTTGCCGTTGCGGCATACCCGAACGGAGGTGTTGCAGATCAATGTCGGCAAACTTTGCAATCTCACCTGCGTGCATTGCCATGTGAACGCCGGGCCGAAGCGCAAGGAGATCATGACGCGCGAGACGATTGACCGCATCGTCGATTGGCTTGCGAAGAGCGACATTGGCACCGTTGATCTCACCGGTGGCGCCCCGGAGATGATTCCGGATTTCAAGTACCTCGTGCGCCGACTCAAGGCACTCACGCCGGCGCGGCATATTATCGATCGGTGCAACCTCACCATACTGCTCGAGCGCGGCTTCGAGGATTACGCGGACTTTCTCGCGGAACGTCAGATTGAGATTATCGCCTCAATGCCCTGCTACTCGCCGGAAAATGTAAACGCACAGCGAGGTGATGGTGTGTTCGATGGAAGTATCAGAGGCCTGCAACTTCTGAACTCGTTAGGCTACGGTTCGGAGCCCATGCTGCCGCTCCATCTGGTCTACAACCCAAACGGCGCTTTTTTACCAGGCCCGCAGGCGGAGTTGGAAGCCGACTACAAACGCGAGCTATACGAGCATTTCGGGATCGTGTTCAACAAACTCTACACAATCACCAATCTTCCGGTCTCACGCTTCGCGTCGTACTTGAAGAACAACGGAATGCTCGCGGACTACATGCTGCTCCTGAACGACGCGTTTAACCCCGCGACTGTAGAAGGGTTGATGTGCCGCAACACCATCAATGTCAGCTGGCGGGGAGAAGTATTCGATTGCGATTTCAATCAGATGCTGAAGCTACAATGGCACGAGGACGAGCGTGCACTGTCGCTCTGGGACATAGACCCTGCACGTGTGTATGATCGCGAGATCCTGACCGGCGACCACTGCTTCGGATGCACGGCCGGTGCTGGCTCAAGCTGCGGCGGCGCTCTTCTAGCCTAAGGTTCACCTCGACGGCAGCGGTAAGCATTGCAGACGGGAAAAACTATCGAAGCCGAGACGGAGGATTTCAGGTATCGTGCAAGTGTGGTACTAGCTTTGTCGGCGCACCGCGGTCTAGAATGAATGAATTTCTCAGTATGAAAATGTTGATATCCCCGATCGCGACCTTTTTACTGGCAGCGGTTTCTTCTGTAGCTAACGCTCACCAGGCTTCTGATACCACTATTGCTATCACTGGCCACACGGTTGGTCGCACTCCCTTCATTAGTAAGATACACCTGTCGGTGAGCGACTTGTCAGTGCTGGAGAGCGTCTCTTTCGAGGTCGTTCCAAAACCCGGCTCCGTCACGCGTTCGATCTCAGCCCTTTATCGAAAACAATATCTAGCTGACCGCGGCTACGTGAGCGCGCTCGCTGGGAAGATCACCGTGCCCGCCTTTGGGCTCTACCAAGGGTATAACAATCAGGTGAATCTGGTCTGCTTTTTCGCGGACGGTTCTAGCAAGCCCCTCACCACCCTTGTATCTACTGCTCCGTTCGACGATGCCTGTAATTTTGACGCGCCAGTCGTGCACCAGGCTAGAACAACTACGACCGCCCTAAGTTACGATTTTATCCTGGCAGCAAGCGCTTGCAGCGAGTACTCCCCCGTTATCCTCGATACTGACGGAGCAGTACGATGGGTCGGGATCGCTGGCGTACGCGAATACTACACTGCGTTTTTCAATAACGGCGTGTATCTCGCGAATGGGACTAAACTGCTGCGAATGGAGTTGGATGGAACGGTAAGGGTTGTTGCCGATTACGCGAGCGCAGGTGTCGTGGGATTCCATCACAACATCGATATAGGTAAGAGGGGACTTATCCTGGATGTAAATTCGGATAAATACATTGCCTCTGTTCATCTCGAAGTAGATGCCATCACAGGCAAGATTCTAAAAAAATGGAACCTCGCGAAAATAATCAGCGCTGCCATGGTCGCTGGAGGAGACAATCCGAGTGAGTTCGTGCGCGAGGCTAACGGCCACTACGGCTTCCAAGCCTATGGGGATTGGACGCATGACAATGCGGTGACCTACCGGCCTTCCGACAATTCGATTATTATCTCGAGCCGCGAGAACTTCGTGATCTGCATTGATTACGACACTAGCGCGATTAAGTGGATCTTGGGGGATACCGCCAAACGCTGGTATCAGTTCCCTTCCTTGCGGAAATTCGCGCTAGTGGCCCCTCCTGGTACGACCGCACCGGTGGGACAGCACTCTGTTTCAATTACGAAAGACAACAACCTGCTCCTCTTCGACAATGGCCAACGCAGTGCTCACCAGTACCCGACCGGCCCGAACCGATCTTACAGTGCGCCGCGCAAGTATGCACTAAACCTCGCCGCGAACGTCGCTACCGAGGTTTGGAACTTCACAAATAATCAGAGCATCCGAAGCCGCTTCCGCAGCAGCGTGTATGAAGATGCCGCTTCCAACTACCTCGTTACCTACGCGAGGGCCGAAAATCCAAACCGCGGCCTGCGCGCCGAAATTCTGGGATTGACGCCGTCTGGGGAAAAGGTGTTCGACTACAGCTATCCCACGTCCACGGATTATAACGAAGCGTATCGCGCTCTTCCCATCCATCTGGAACAGCTGAGGTTTGGTCCCCGAGCTGCTGTCTCAGCTTCAAATAACGCAGCGGCTGAAATACACAGGGATTGGTCTCGCTAGTATGGCCGCCTGTGTGGCATCAACTTGTCCCTTACAAAAGCCGATAAGCTTCCGAAGTGAAGTCCGCCAACGTTCACATGCGCTTTTTTGTCGCGTTTCTCGCGCTCTCCTCAACTCTGTTGTCTGCACCGGGAGAGGACGCCGCGCCTGCTTCGCCGCCTACACTTACCGTTCCGTCGGCAGCCGTGAACGCCGATCCAGAGACAGCAACGCGGGCCTGGTTGGACACGGTCCCAGCCGACAAAAAGGCGAGATCTGACGCGTACTTCGAAGGTGGTTACTGGCTGATCTTCTGGAACTTCGTCGTCTCCGCCGCCATCTCGCTGCTGCTGCTGAATACTGGTGTGTCCGCGCGCATTCGAGATTTCGCAGAGCGCAGGACGCGTTTCAGATCGCTGCAGGTAATAGTCTACGGCGTCGCGTATCTCCTGCTCACGTCCGCTTTGTCTTTCCCGCTCAGCCTTTATGAATATTTCTTCCGCGAGCATACCTACGGCTTATCCACCCAGGCGTTTGGCGCGTGGTTCGGAGAGCAGATTAAAGGACTGGGGCTGGCGCTAATCGGATTCAGCGTTCTCCTGCTGGCATTGTACGCTGTCTTTCGTCGGGCTCCGCGCACGTGGTGGATCTGGGGTACTGCGGTTACTGTTGCGTTTCTCGCGATTGGAGCTTTGATCGCGCCCGTTTTCGTAGAGCCAGTTTTCAACAAATACAAACCGCTCGACGACCCGGCGATCAGTGAACCCATCCTCGCGATGGCACGAGCAAATCAGATCCCCGTGAAGCAGGTCTTCGAAGTGGATGCTTCGAAACAATCGAACCGTGTGAGCGCAAATGTGGCGGGTTTTCTTGGCACCACACGCATTGCGTTAAACGATAATCTATTGAAGCAATGCAGCGTCCCCGAGATCCGATACGTGATGGCGCACGAGATGGGGCACTATGTGCTGAACCACATAGCGAAGCTCCTGGTGGATTTTTCGTTGATGGCATTCATTGCCTTCGGCATCGCACGGCTCGTGTTCGAAGCCGCCGTACAACGTTGGGGTGACCGATGGGGCGTGCGCGGCATTGCTGACCCGGCTGGTCTGCCGCTGCTCGCACTCGTGTTTGCCACAATTTCCTTTCTCATGACGCCAGTAAACAACACCGTTACGCGTATCGCGGAGGTGGAGGCGGACGCCTTCGGCATCAACACGTCGCGCGAAGCCAGTGGGATGGCGGCTGTGGCTCTCAAACTCGGCACTTATCGGAAGCTCGACCCGACGTCACTGGAGGAATTCATCTTCTTTGATCACCCGAGCGGACGTGCGCGCATTCGGATGGCTATGGATTGGCAAGCTGCGCACCTGCCTGCCGGCGAAGCAGTTCCATAGATGCGCGCGTTTCTCCTCTCGCTTGCGGCGGTCACGATGACCGGCGCGATACACGGGCTTGCAGCCGAGGACGCCGCCGACACCCTTTTCGTTAACGCGAACATCTACACGGGCAACGCGAAGCAGCCGAAAGCCGAAGCGATTGCGGTCAGAGGCACTCGATTCCTTTTCGTTGGCGCTGCGAAAGAGGCGGAAACGCATAAGGGGGCGGCCACGCGCGTCGTCGATCTGCATGGCGCAACTGTCGTTCCGGGTCTGACGGACGCGCATTACCACCTTCTCGGCGTGGGCGAACGCGAGATGAACCTGAATCTGGAAGGGACGCGCACGCGGGGAGATTTCCTCGCCAAGGTGAAGGAGCGCGTCAGCCAAACAGAGCCTGGGAAATGGGTCACCGGGCGGGGATGGATCGAGACGTTCTGGACCCCGCCTTCATTTCCCAGCGCCGCTGATCTCGATGCGATCGCGCCGGAGTATCCGGTGTTCCTCACGCGTGCTGATGGACACGCGGCGGTGGTGAACAGCGCAGCGTTGAAAATTGCGGGGATCGACAACGAGACGCCGAATCCGTTTGGCGGTGAGATCCTCCGGGATAAAACGAGCCGTGCCGCGAACGGCATGTTGCTCGACAACGCGAAAGAGCTGGTCGCAAAACACATCCCGCCGAAGACGCGCGAAGAAATGGAGGATGCTCTCGTGCTCGGCGCGAAACGAAGCGTGGAGCTCGGCTGGTGTGAAATTCAGAATCCGGGGAGCGCGCGCGGCGAAGCCGACGTAATTCGCACGCTAATCAATCAGAACCGAATCAAGCTGCGCATCTACAACGCGGTATCCGGCCCGGGCGAAGAAGCTGAGCGGCTGCTGAAGGAGGGCGCGGTGATCGATGAACATTCCGGGCACTTCACCCAGCGCGCGATCAAGTGCTACGCGGACGGTGCGCTGGGCTCACGCGGCGCGGCATTGCTTGAGAAGTATTCAGATGCGGACACTTCCGGTTTTCTGGTGAACAAAGAAGAGGTGCTGCGCCCGCTCTTCGAAGAGGCACTGCGCCACGGGATCCAAATCGAGACGCATGCGATCGGCGACCGGGCCAATCGCCTTGTTCTGGACTGGTATGAAGCCGCGTTCCGAGCGGTGCCCCCGAAGGAGCGCAAGGTGGCCGAGCCACGCTGGCGGATCGAGCACGCACAGATTGTGAGTGCGCCCGACATCCCGCGCTTCGGGAGGCTCGGCGTAATTCCGTCAATGCAGCCATCTCACGCGATCAGCGATCTTTTCTTTGCGCCGAGTCGTCTCGGGAAAGAACGACTCGCCGGGGCGTATGCGTGGCAAAGCCTTCTGAAGAGCGGCGCCGTTATCCCTGCGGGCTCCGATGCGCCTGTGGAGCGAGGTGAGCCAATGATCGAGTTCTACGCCGCGGTTGCTCGCAAGAGTCAGGATGGTTTCAGCAGCAGCGACTGGCATGCGGAACAAGCGGTCTCCCGCGAGGAGGCCCTAAGGATGTTCACGGCATGGCCTGCGTTTGCTGCGTTTCAGGAGAAGGAGAAGGGTTCGATCGAAGTCGGGAAGCTCGCCGATTTGACGATGCTCTCAGCCGACATTATGAAGATCCGAGAGCCTGAGATTCTTCAGACTCGCTGCACCATGACAGTGATTGGTGGCGAAATCGTCTTTGAAGCGACGCGCTGAGCGACGATCTACACGTCGCGGTGGGGAAGCAGGCTTTTCGAAAACGGTTTCGCGCGGCCGCTCTCTGTTTCTTCTTCGAGCACCTGCGTGACCGCTCCGAGAGTCGCACCCCAAACCATGTGCGCGCCGATCATGAGCAGATTGCGCCGGGCCGGATGATCCGTCGCGATCTTCAATATCCCACTGCCGGGGAGGAGCCCGAGATAACTGCCGGTCCAAACGAGCAACCCGAAAGCAACGCCTTTGCACCACGTGGGCGCAGGAATACGGCCCGCGACCGCTCCGTACAGCGCACCCGTCGCACCGCCATACCCAAAGTGCGCGAGCAACGTCGCCCCTGAGCGTGTCTCTGAATCCATTCTGTCTGACAGCCCGGCATGGCGAGCCAGCTTCATCGTGATCTCACGCGGGGGCAGCGGGTACCGCTCCGTCGCAGGCAAACGGCGATGCCACAGAATCATGGCGACGGTCATCGGGCCGGTCGCCACGACGCCGCCAATGAATCCGATCACTGCTGAGAGCGCCGTCTGTTCGGTCGTTTTTGCCATCTCCATACGAATAACAATCGTCGGCGGCCGAGGCGATACGTCTACAATCCGGCAGCTTAGGGGGAGTGGTGGGCATCGCGTGCTAATCTGGAGCCTAGGGGATTCGAACCCCTGACCTCCTCAATGCCATTGAGGCGCTCTACCAACTGAGCTAAGACCCCGAAGTTTTTGGCCGCCAAAAGGTTCGGCGGACGGACGGCCGCTTATTCGAACCACGTCCTCCCGTTCCGCCCCCTGCTTCCTTGCGGAGAGTCCACCCGCGACCAAAAAAGTCAACATTCGTCGCGCGGCGCTTCGGCGAGCGCTCGGCCGTGCGTTCCGATCTTGAACTCCCCCGCTCACTGCCAAACTACGTCCCAAGTTCGTTGCACCGCCTCCCGTCACGTTTCAGTTGCACGTAGTCCAGTAATTCGCGTCTTACCTTCCGATAATATCAGTTACCCCATCACCGAAACCCAAAGAAGTGGTACACAGACGACGCAGATGCATCTGCTGCGTTCGCCGTATTCAACCAGAAAGACAGACACTCCGTCTTGACTCCTGTGATTTTTGCAGACATAAAACCGTTGAGAAAGTGGACCATGGTCTTCGACCACAAAACTGCTCTTTACCTACAAGTTACCACCTCTGATACGTTAGCTGAACTCCAACGTAATCCTCTCCGCGATGAAACATTTACTTATATGTCTTTCAATTCTCACTCTGTTTACCAGTTGTGCTACCCCTCCTCCTCCCGCGCCCCCGGTCGACCCTGTCATTGCCTATTGGGAACATCGAGCAGCTCAAATTAAGGCTCTTCCTCCTGGTCCGGATAAGATAGCTGCCCATAAGCATTTTCTGCATGATTTGGACAACTA
This sequence comes from Chthoniobacterales bacterium, assembly GCA_013820755.1. Taxonomy (GTDB): domain Bacteria; phylum Verrucomicrobiota; class Verrucomicrobiia; order Chthoniobacterales; family UBA10450; genus JACCTI01. Next base: position 740 of record JACDHZ010000097.1, on the reverse strand, counting down.
CAAACACAGTCTTGCCATGGACCGCATGATCGACTCTGCCATCGCTAACCTCGCCAACACTGTTGTGTCCCCCAGATCCACTCCCTTGCCTACTGTTACTCCTACTCCCTCCGCTACCCCCATCGTCACGAACCCCTGGCGTTCAAAACCATGAAACATATCCAAACTCGTCTCAAAACCGCTGAGAAAACATCCTCTCAAGGTGCCTTGATTCGCCTTCGGTGATTGTATCGGCTGAGGGCGAGTGTAGCCGTTCACCCTCTAAATGCGCTCGTCACTTCTATGTGCAGAGTTCTGCCGTTCATCCCCCCTGCTGCAGGAGAATCGGGCGCGCTGAGTCCACTTCCGTCCATTCGTCGCCCAAATGGAGGCCTGCCAAGATCAGATTACCCGTCCCTCGTAGTCCATTCGAGGCGCGAATAGGCAATCGCTGTCCGAAACGCCGAGCAGCGGCCAGTGCGTCGAGTAACTGCCAATTTGCTCGCCACTGCTCGTGCTGGCTGCGCATGGTTCTGCATGAAACGATCCTTCGCGAGAACGGTCTTTCGATCGTATCGCTCGGCCTGTTCTTCCTCGCCTTCATCGGTGGGCAGACCTTTTCGGGCATCGCGAGTACAACAGTGATCGAACGGAACACGGGCTGCCGGAGGTGGCGATGGCGCAGTATCTCAGCAGCCCGCATTTCCTGAAAGCGACTATGGAGAACTGGGAATCCGAGTTCCTCCAGATGGGCTCTATGT
>JACDHZ010000096.1:690-10216 GCA_013820755.1 Chthoniobacterales bacterium | reverse complement strand
CCGCGGACTGTATCCTAGCTGGATCGCCTGCATCGTCAGGGAAAATGCTCCGCTGATGATAGCCTGCGACGCCATCACCGCGGCTGCCGTCGCCAGAATCACCAGAGGATACAGCGCCCAGGCCGGCGCCATCCGGTAGAATGGATTCTCAGCTGCGGCCGGCTCAACCAGGAGCAGCGCGCCCTGCCCGAAGTAATTCAGGACGAGTCCGGGCAGCACGACTGTGAACCAGGTCAGGCGAATCGGTGTGGTGCCGAAGTGACCGATGTCGGCATAAAGCGCCTCTCCGCCCGTCACGACGAGAAAGACCGCGCCGAGCACGACGAAGCCGGTCCATCCATTGTTCATAAAGAACGCGATGCCGTGCAGTGGATTAGCGGCGGCGAGGATCCCCGGCGCGCGGGCGATCTGGTGAATGCCCAGCAGGCTCAGCACAAGAAACCAGAGCAGCGTTACTGGTCCGAAGATTTTGCCGACCTTAGTTGTGCCGCACGATTGAAACCAGAAAAGGCCGACGAGTATTGCGACGGCGAGAGGCACCACATAAGGGTTGAACAACGGTGTGGCGACATAAAGGCCTTCGACCGCGCCCATAACGGTAATGGCAGGCGTAATCATGCCGTCCGCGTAGAGCAGTGCAGCTCCGAAAACCCCCAACCGGAAGAGCAACTTCCCGCGCGTAGCCATGTCACTTCCAAGTGTGGCGAGCGCCAAAATTCCGCCTTCGCCCCGATTGTCCGCTCGTAGAATCAGGACCAGGTATTTGACCGATATGACCAGAATCAACGACCAGAGGATTAGCGAGATCACCCCGAGCACGTTCGCTGGAGTTGGCGTGATCGCGTGGCTTCCATAAAAGCACTCTCGCAAGGCGTAAAGCGGACTCGTGCCGATGTCGCCGAAAACAATTCCGAGGCTGGCCAACGAAAGGACGAGCAGGCGACTCCTATTTCGCGAAGCCTTATGACGGCCGTTTGGCAAGGCTGCCCCTGCACCAGGCTGAGGCGAATCAGGTGCGGTCACGGGACTGCTCGGCTGGAGATTCACCATCCTGTGACGGAACCGTACGAGGCCACCTCCCGGGCGGGTAATTAAAATGGTATTAAAATCACAGCTCTTCGATGCCGGCGTGGCTCCGATGCGGCTAGACTCTCTTCGTGAGGCCGACAGGGCAGGAAGTGAAGGTGACGCGCGAGTGAAATCCGCCTCCGCCAAAGAATACGCGATGGCAGCAGTGGGCGTTTCGCTCGTGACGTTGGCCTGCTGGCTTCTGACTGCTGTTACCGGCTATGGCGCTATTGCGCTGATTTTTCTGCTCGGAGTCGTCCTGGCGGGGATGGTCCTTCGTCGCGGCCCCGTCCTCCTCGTCGCAGCGCTCAGCGCCGTATCCTGGAATTTTCTCTTCATTCCGCCGCTCTTCACTCTGCACATCGCGAAATTCCAGGACGCCCTTATGTTCGCGACTTATTTCGTGGTCGCCATTGCGATCGGCAGCCTCACCAGCCGGCTTCGGGCGCGCGAACAATGGGAGCGGGAACGAGAACAGCGCGCGACCGCACTCTACCGGTTCGCCCAGAAGCTTGCCGCCGCCCCATCGCTCGAGATGGCCCTCACTTTTGCCGCCGATCACATCAACGAACTACTCGGAGTGACTGCAACAATTTTCACCCAGGGCAACGTTCCCTACGGCGGCCGTGTTTTCCCGATCAAAAACCTGACCACCAGTTTCGGAAGCTTGCAGGTGAAGCGGTCAGGAAGCGGCACGCTTACCTCCAACGAGACGCAACTGCTGGAAGCGTTTGCCGACCAACTCGCGACTGTGATAGAGCGCGAGCGGCTCAAGCAAATTGCCGCGCAAGCACAGCTCACCGTGGAAGCTGAGCGTTTGCGTAAGACGCTGCTCGATTGCGTTTCACACGAATTGAAAACTCCGATTGCAGCCATTGCCGCGGCCAGTCAGGAACTTCAGCGTAACCCTGAGCTCTCACGTCAGCTCGCCAACGAAATTCAGCACGGCTCCCGCCGCCTGAACCGCGTCGTTAACAATCTTCTCGATATGACCCGGCTCGAGAGCGGCGTCGTGCAACCGAAACTCGAGTGGTGTGATGTGCTGGAGTTGCTCCAAGGCGCGATCGAAGCGGAAGAGGAAGCGCTTCGCGGCCACGAAATTCATCTTAGCGTGTCCGAAGATTTCCCGCTCGCGCTTCTGGATCATTCTCTCCTGGAGCAGGCGCTGGCGAAGCTCCTGGCAAATGCCGGCAGCTACACGCCCACCCATCTTCCAATCGACATCGCCGCAGGCTTTACGAACGAGCAGTTGATCCTCTCGGTCTGCGACCGCGGCCCGGGACTGCCAGAAGATGCGGAGCGCGTCTTCGAGAAATTCTATCGCGCGAACGGAAGCAAAACTGGTGGTCTGGGACTCGGTTTGTCGATCGCGCGCGGCTTTGTCGAAGCACATGGCGGCAAGCTCACCGCGCTAAATCGCGAAACCGGCGGCGCCTGCTTCACTGTCGCGTTGCCGGTGCAACAGACGGAGCGCAGCGCACTGGAAACTGTGTCATGAAAGCGGCTCACATAGCGCTGGTGATCGATGACGAGAAGCAGATTCGCCGGCTTCTTCGCCTGGCGTTGGAAAGCGCCGATCATCAAGTGTTCGAAGCTGAGACAGGACAGGCAGGTCTCTCGGAAATTGTGCATCGCCGGCCTGATGTCGTCTTGCTCGACTTGGGTTTACCCGACATGGAAGGCATCAAAGTCCTGCGCCGATTGCGTGAATGGACGCGCGTGCCGGTATTGATTCTGTCGGTTCGCGATGATCCGGAGGAGAAGGTGGCGGCGCTCGATGCAGGCGCGGATGATTACGTCACGAAGCCCTTTGATACCGCCGAGTTGCTTGCGCGTGTCCGTGTCATCCAGAGGCGGTCATTGGTCGAGACAGGCCAGCCGCTATTCGAGTGCGGTCCGCTCTGCGTCGACCTGGCCGCGCGACACGTCACTCTCGGCGGAGCAGAGGTAAAACTGACGCCGACCGAATACGCCCTGCTCCGCATCCTCGTGCAACACGCCGGCAAAGTGGTGACGCAGAAGCAACTACTCCGAACCGTTTGGGGCGAAAAGGCAGAAAGTCAGGCGCAGTACCTCCGTGTCTACATCACATACCTACGCAAGAAATTACAGCCAAATGCCGACTTCCCACGGCTGATTAAGACAGAGGTCGGGATTGGCTATCGCCTGGCGACGGAAGTTTGACCAAGCTCGTCCCCAAGAAGCGAAGCTTGGGAGCGGGCGGTGGATTCTCGATAAACCATGTCCAAAACGGCGGCTCGTCTCCCTTTTGATTAGCAGAAGCGATCTGCACCAGGGAACCATGCTTATCGAACGACGAAGGAACGGAGCGCCGCATACAGAACGCTCCGCAGGCACAACGACCGTGGGTAATTAAAAGAGCACGCTGATCTATTAAAACTTCATTAAGGCAGTCTGCGACACGGCAACGCCGCTCCGAGGTGCCGACTGTGTCCCGACAATCCTGCGTCAGCTCGTAGGTTTCACTTCTATCGAAGCTAAACGCATCGCTGGATTGCCCAGAAAGAGCTTGCCAGTGCGCGACGGCGCACTCGACATTCGCCGTCTCTCCATGGCTGAGCTTCCCACCGCCCCCGGCGTGCATCGCCCGCGTAACGTTGATTGGAAGCGCGCCGCGGCGTTGCTCTATGGTGACTGGGGCACCAGCAAGGCCTATGTCATCGGCCTTGCCTTCATCGCGGCTGGGTTCTCCTCGTTTCCCATCATTCTCGCAGTCTGCGTCCTGACCGCAGTCGTCGGCTATAATTACATCATCGTCTGTGCGCATTTCCCCGACGGCGGCGGCGTTTATTCCGCGGCGCGACAGCAAAGCCGATTTCTTGCTTCGACCGGCGCGCTTCTGCTCATCGCAAATTTCATGGTCACGGCAGCACTGAGCGGCTGGGCAGCGGTGAGCTATTTTGGCGTTCCAGCCCGGTACGCGCAGATCGCGACGATGGCGCTCATCCTCGTGGTCGGCGTAATCAATTTCTTCGGACCGAAACACAGCGGCAGCGTCTCGCTCTGGCTCGCTCTCCCGGCAGTCCTGGTGGTGCTCCTCATCATCGGCTTTAGTGCGCCGCATCTCACCACGGTGCACCTCGAGCCGCGGCACGAAAATCTCGGGCATGTCTGGGTGGCGTTCGTCGGCGTGATCCTCGCGCTCAGCGGCGTGGAAGCCGTCGCCAATATCACCGGTGTGATGAAGACCGACCCGGATTCGACTCCCGACAAGCCGAAGGTCACCCGCACCGCGACGAAGGCGATCGTGCCTGTGGCGATCGAAGTCGTCCTTGGCACCGCACTGCTTGGCTGGGCGATGCTTTCCCTGCCGACGAGCTTCGCGCCTACTCTGGTAGCGCATAAGGAAGACATGCTCCGCTTCCTGGCCGAGCACTACGGGTCGCTCGTCATCGGACCTGCCGCGGGCGAGATTTTTGGAATAATTGTCGGCGCGGTTTTCGGGCTCCTGCTTTTCAGCGCGGTCAACACGGCGGTGGTCGCGCTGATTGGCGTGATTTACATGATGGCGCAGGACGGCGAAATGCCGCGGCAACTTGCGCGATTGAATCCTCACGGCGTGCCGAAGATTCCGCTCTTTATCGCGGTCGGAATCCCGATCGTGATCCTCGCGGTGACAAAACAATTCGAAGGTCTGGCCGGGCTTTACGCCATCGGTGTCGTAGGCGCAATCGCGGTGAACCTCGGCGCGTGCACGTTCAACAAACGACTGGCCCTGGCGATGTACCAGCGCGTCATCATGGGCCTGACCTTCATCATCCTGTTCGCGGTCGAGCTGACGATTGCGAAGACCAAGCCCGAGGCGCTCTTCTTTGCGATTTGCGTGCTGGGGGTCGGGTATGCGCTGCGAGCCTATTCTCACAAGCTGGCCGGATTGAAGACGATGACCGTCAGCCGCGGCGTGGCCGCGATGGTCACGCCCGACATGGCATCAGCGGTGCAGCCGCGGATCGACGAAGGACAGAAGATCATGGTGGCAGCGCGTGGGATTACCCCGGTGCTCGGTTATGCGATGGACGAAGCACAGCTGCGGAAAGCGGTGTTGTGCGTTCTGTACGTCAAAGAGGTCGCCGTCTACTTTTCTGCCGCGCCAATAGCACCGTCGAAGGCGAAGTGGAAGGACGATGCGGAGGCGAATGCGATTATGTCCCTCATGCTCAAGCAGGGCGAAGAGCGCGGCGTTTGCGTCCTGCCAGTCTACGCCGTGAGCGAAGACGCTGCTGCCACCATCCTCGATCTCTCCGCCACGATGGGCGTCGATTTCCTACTCATCGGCGCCTCTCAACGGAGCGCGTTGACACATCTCTTGCGCGGAAGCGTGGTTACGAATGTGGCGGCACAATTACCGGAGGACATCGGGCTCGTAATTTTCGGCTAGACCGACAGTGTGGTCACTGGTGAATAGAGAAGCACGTATGCAGCCGCCGAAGATCCTCGTCGCGGATCCGATCTCGTCGCGCGGAATCGAAGAACTCTCGCGCAACGGCCTACTCGACGTGCAGGTCCGCATAGGCCTCAGCGCCGCGGAGTTGATTGCGATCATGCCAGAGTTCAACGGGCTTGTCGTGCGAAGTGAAACCAAGGTTTCGGCCGCTGTTCTGGAGGTCGCCAGCAAGTTGCGGGTCGTGGGCCGCGCGGGCGTTGGAATCGATAACGTCGACGTCGACACCGCAACGCGTCGCGGGGTTATCGTAATGAACGCGCCGAGCGGAAACACGGTTTCCACTGCGGAGCACGCGTTTTCCCTCCTGCTCTGCGTGGCGCGCAAGATTCCTCAGGCCGACGCAATGGTCCGCAGCGGCAAGTGGAGCCGCAAAGAATTCCAAGGCGTGGAACTGCACAACAAAGCCCTTGGCATCATCGGCATGGGACGCATTGGCAGTGAACTCAGTCGCCGCGCGATTGCATTTGGAATGCGGGTGCTTGCGTTCGATCCCTACCTGTCCGCAACGCGTGCACGTGCGCTACAGGTCGAACTCCTCGACGATCTGGACGATCTCCTTCCTTCTGCGGACTTCATCACTCTACATACTCCCCTCACGCCGGAGACGCATCACCTGCTCAATGCGGCGCGGCTCGCGCGTACCAAATCAGGAGTGCGGATTATCAACTGCGCGCGCGGCGGATTGATCGACGAGGTGGCGCTCACCGACGCTTTACAAAGCGGTCACGTCGCGGCCGCGGCGCTCGATGTTTTCGAAACGGAACCGCTTCCGCTCGATTCGCCTCTGCGCCAACTGCCGAATCTCGTCATCACGCCGCATCTCGGCGCATCGACGGCGGAGGCGCAGGAGAGCGTCGGGATCGAGATCGCACAATCGATTCGCGCTGCGCTGCTCGAAGGTACGATCCGCAACGCGGTGAACATGCCGAACCTCGACGCGAAAACCCTCGCGATCATCGGTCCGCATCTACGATTTGGTGAGAAGCTCGGCCGGTTCCTGTCACAGCTGGCGCCGAAACGCGCGGAGCACTTAAACATCAACTACAGCGGCAAAGTAAATGAAGTCGATACGACAGCAATCACCCGCTCGGTGCTGAAAGGCTTCCTGCAGAACGCGGGCGGCACCGAAGTAAACGACGTCAACGCTCCTGCATTTGCAGAGACACTCGGGCTGAAGGTGACGGAGACGCGGCTCAGCGCAGTCGGCGACTATACGGACTTGCTGGAACTATCGGTGCAGGCTGAAGGCAAAACGGTTTCCGTCGCAGGCGCGTTTTTTGGCGCGACGCCGCGCATCGTCAGTGTAAACAGTCGCCCGGTCGAAGCGCGCCCGCAGGGTGTCGTCTTGGTGCTGGAAAATACCGACCGGCCGGGCATTGTCGGTCGAATCGGGACACTTCTCGGCGAAAACGGAGTCAATATTGCCACGATGTCGTTGAGCCGAAACCAAGCGGGCGGTACTGCATTGACTGTGTTGAATCTCGACACTCCACCCGACGACGAGCTGCTCACCACGATTCGCGCGAGCGAAGACATTCGTTCAGCTCAGGTCGTCCAATTGTGAGCGAGACAGCCAAGTCGGTGCAGCGGAGCGAATTGGGTTTAGCAATCGGCTAATTCAATCCCCATCACCTTATGGACATCGGCGCAATTATCACTACCTGCATCATCGGCCTCGTCGTCGGTGCAATTGCAAAGCTCCTCATGCCGGGAAAAGATCCCGGCGGCTGCATCATCACCATGTTGCTCGGACTCGCGGGCGCATGGCTCGGCACCTTCCTCGGCCGGACCTTTTTCGGAGGGAACTATGCCGCCGGCTGGATCATGTCGATCGTGGGTGCGATGATCCTGCTGCTCATCTACCGGATGATCTTCGGACGACGTGCATAGTCACTGAGCTGGAGCATTCACGCGCCGCTGCGCCGGAGGAGTGTGAAGCAGCGATGCGCTTCAAAATTCGGGAGTTCCGGCGCACCGGAAAGCGACGCCACCCGGGCGCCGAGCTTACGCGAAGGCGGCGCGGTGGCGCTGCATTCGGCCGATGAAAACACCTGAAAGATTTGCAATCTTCGCCGCTTTCGCGGCGCTCTACCTCATCTGGGGTTCGACATACCTCGGGATCCTTTTTGCAATCGATTCGATCCCGCCGCTGCTGATGGCGGGTTCCCGCTTCTGTACTGCCGGCGTTCTGCTGTACACGATTGCGCGTTTGCAGGGAGCGCCGCGCTCCGGATGGGCTGACTGGCGAACTGCCGCAATTGTGGGAGCGTGTCTGCTACTGGGAGGCAACGGCGGTGTCACGCTCGCGGAGCAATACGTCTCATCCGGACTCGCGGCTGTCATCGTCGCAACTGTCCCTATTTACATCGCGCTGCTTGGCTGGTTGACCGGCAGCGCAGCACGACCTCGGCCGCTCGTATGGCTCGGCCTCGCAGGCGGCTTATGTGGTGTGGCAATCCTCGTCGGCTCATCACTAGGACTGCCCGCCGCCGATCACCCTCGAGCTTCCATCGGCATGATCATTCTGCTCGTGTCGTCCTTCCTCTGGTCGGCGGGATCGCTCTACTCGCGACGCGCCAAGAACGCGGCGTCGCCGTTTCTTGCTGCCGGCCAACAGATGCTTTGCGGCGGTACATTGCTGCTACTTGCCGGGATTGCTTCAGGCGAACTGCGCCGCTTTGATCCACATCGAATCACCGCTGTCTCGTTCGTCGCATGGATTTATCTCGTGACAATCGGTGCGATCGTTGCGTTCAGCGCATACGTCTGGCTGCTGCGTCACTGTGCTCCGGCCAAAGTCGCGACCTATGCATATGTGAATCCCGTAGTGGCCGTCTTGCTCGGCGCCGCCTTCGCCGGCGAGAAACTTACCGCGTGGTCGTTCGTCGCGGCAGCACTTGTTGTCGGCTCGGTCGCGATTGTGATCACTGCGGACCAGCGCCGTGTAAAAGCGCCTGTGGCGCTCCGTTAATCCGCCGACGCGTTTGAATACCCTGGCCGCCACGCGTGGTCCTGCCAAAACGCCCGAAGTGCAGCGTCGCTTCCGCGGAAGATATTGCGCTCAGCGTTTCGAACATTCGCGATGTTCTTAGGATGAGATCGCCGCGGCAAATCGCAGACACCATCGCCGGTGTATTGCCAAAGCGACCATCTACTCCAGGGTGAGACTGTTATCGGTTCGTAGTGATAGTTTGCGACCCACAGCCAACAGCGCTTCAGAACCTCCTTGTAGGCGGAACTTACCCCGGTGTGATTTACGACATCGCGAATCCTGTATTCGCCAGAATAAATTCCCGGATATTGGCCGGTACGCTCCCGGATGCGTTCCGCGAAAGAGACCGCCTGGTGAACAGCCATCGTTCCGCCTGGGTAGTGGCCATTTTTTTCAAAATCCAACACAAGCAATACCTCGTCAGGCCGCATTTTTGAATCCGCCGCCCGCCATGCGCTCGACACCGCGTTGAGAAAAAAGTCCGCTTGTCTCACCGGGTCAGTCGCGTCAGCGAAATGGTACGCGCCCCAGAGAAGTCCCGCGCGGACAGCAGCGTTTTGACGGGATGCGTATTTCTCATCCCGGACCGCACGCGGGTAGCTGGCCTCGTGGAATACACCCACGATTCCTTCGTTCCGCATCGCGACGAAATCCGGCCGCATCAAGTCGTAGTGCGAGAGGTTCACGACGCTGTTTCCGGCGAACGCGCAGACCGGTAGCAGCTGCGCTATAAGCAAGCTGAGCATCAGAAAGAAATTCATCGCGCGGACGATAGACGTGGCTCGTCATTGTCTCAAACGCCCTACACTCTCTCGTGCTAGTGGCGGGAAACCTGAGCGACCGTTGGTAGTGTCGGCGGTAGAAGTATCTGTCGCAGTCGCTCTTCGCTGCGCTGAATTGCTCGCTAGCCAATCGCAGCACCGCGCCGATAGATTGTCGCCACATGGTTAGCGAAACTACTGGTCCCCGGCCTGCGTATGGGCGCGCGAATCCTTTTCCTG
>JACDHZ010000096.1:0-680 GCA_013820755.1 Chthoniobacterales bacterium | reverse complement strand
GCCGTCTTAACGCCGGATCGGAAAAAGACACGCGCCACATCGAGTTTGATCTTACCGCGTCGGGACTCCGTTACGAAGTGGGCGAGTCACTTGCGGTGCATCCACAAAACGACTCAGCTCTCGTCGATGAAATTCTGCACGCACTCTGCGCGAGCGGAGACGAACCGGTGCCGGCTGCCACCAAAGGAAAGGCACCGCTTCCACTACGCGAGGCGCTGCTGCGGGAGTATCGGATCACGCAGCCGACGCCGAAATTCCTGAAGGCGATCGCGGAGCGTGCCAGCGCGGCTCCGTTGCTGAAAGAATTGCTCCACCCTGACCGCAAACTGGATCTCGATGCATATGTGTGGGGAATGGACATGATCGATTTTCTGCTGCAGCACAGCTCGATTAAATTCACGCCCGACGAATTCGTCGGGCTGCTAGCAAAATTGCAGCCGCGCCTCTACTCAATCGCGTCGAGCCTCAAGGCGTTTCCTGATCAGGTGCATCTCACCGTCGATGTTGTCCGGTATGAAAGCCATGGACGACTGCGCCAGGGCGTCTGCTCGAGCTTCCTCGCTGAGCGTGCCAAAGGTCACCCGATCCCGGTGTTCATCAGTCCGTCGAAGTTCCGTCTGCCGGAGGACGGCAACACGCCGATCATCATGGTCGGCCCGGGCACTGGGATCGCGCCGTTC
>JACDHZ010000247.1 GCA_013820755.1 Chthoniobacterales bacterium | reverse complement strand
CGGGGATCAAGATCGATCGCGTGCCTTATTGCGGCGTCGCTTGCGAGCGGCTGCGCTGGCGCGATGCCTCGCGTGCGACCGTTCTCTACTTTCACGGTGGCGGTTATCTTAGCTGCTCGCCGCAAACACACCGGCCAAATACCGTGACGCTGGCGCGCCTGCTCGAGGGCGTAGCCTATGTGCCTGAGTATCGGCTCGCGCCCGAGCATCCGTTCCCCGCGGCGGTTGATGACTGCTATAGCGTTTATCGTTCGCTCTGCGAAATGAACGATAGAAAGCCAATCGTTTTCGCGGGCGATTCGGCGGGCGGCGGCCTGGCGATTGCGATCGCCTGGCGGGCACGCAGCCAGGGTTTACCATTGCCATCGTGCATTCTCACCTTCTCGCCGTGGGTTGATCTTACTCCTGAGCGCGAACCGCACCTGCGTGCGCGCGCGCATCTGGACGATATGTTTTATGCGGAAAGTTTTGCAGCTTACTCCGATGCGTATCTGCAAGGAACCGATCCACGCGCGCCGCTAGCCTCACCGCTTTTCGCGAACCTAACGAAGATGCCGCCACTCCTGATCGAGGTGAGCGACACGGAACTGCTCTGCCTCGAAGCTGCGCAACTGCGCGATCGTTGGGCCGAGGCCGGAAATATCGTCGAGCTAAACATCTCCGCCGGTCTACCACACGGCTGGCAGGAAGTGACGCCGATCGTGCCCGAAGCGCGCGAATCACTACGGCGCGCGGCCGACTTTGCTTTAAGACATTTGGCTTAGAACATAGCCCGCGAGCTAATACGGGCGGCGATAGTCAGTCCCGCATTTCTATACTTCTCGGACAGACTTCGAGTCAATGCGATTTGCGCGAGCGAAAGATCAGCGCAGCAGTTTCGGGAGGACGTTCGGGATGAAGTCGACCAGGGTGTGGCCGATCATGTTCCCCAAGAGGTCGCGTCTCCAGATATAAAAGAGCGCCAGGATTGCGCCGAGTAGCAGCGCGATGGCAATATTCAACCGGCCGCCCGTCCAATGGCCGACGCCGAAGATAAGGAGCGGAACACCCGCTGCCATCCCGCGGGGTAGCCCCGGCGCGGGCAGGCGCTCGATGGCATAGCCGCGGTAGCAGAGTTCCTCGACTACGCCGGCCCGCACGACCGTGCGGCAGGGCAGACGGGGTCGCGTCTAAACATTTAACATTTAATCGCGCTGCCTTTGTCTGAGAGCGCGGAGTCTCCGCGATCCGACATCGTCGTTGCGACTCCCGCGAAACGCATATCGAGGCGCACCGGATTGTGTGATTCGGGGGAGCCAACATATGACTACCGGCTACGATAGGTCCTCACCGCGACGATTTTTGGGCGAGCACGAGCAAGTGCGAGCCGCACCAGCATTACAGCTCAACTTCCTCCAGCACATCTTTACCATTCTCAAGCAACACGGCCGCTCGGCCGTCGTCTTGCCGGACAATGATTCGCGTCTGCCCAGCTGCTCGCCCTTCAGGCGAAGTCTCCCAACTGTTGCGCCGCCTTGTCCTGACGGGGGACATCGGATAAGCAGCTGGAGCATGAATCATCTGCAAAAGCTGGGACTCGCGTCATTTTTCTTTCTCGGTCTCGGGATCGCGAGCGGGGCGGTTCCGCAATCGACTGCAGGATGGTCTCCACAGACTGCGGTTGCCGTGGCGTTGATTTGTTACGGGATCGGGCTCGTGCTCGCGCTCATCGCCTTCATGCAATCCCGGAAGGGCCAGAGTCTTAACGGGCCGACGAAGTTTCTCGCCCGCGCGCCACTCGCGCTGGTTGCGATCGTGGTGCTGATCTCTTCCTCCGTGCCATGATTGGGGTCTGACCGAAATTGCCGAAGATCGACGGGGAATTCGAAGCGATCACGGAAGGCGCTGGCTGTGCGTCGCTGGAGCGATTTGGCGCTTCCTCGCCACGGCCAATGACAAAAGCGCAGGCGACGGGTCGTTGCTGGCCTCGGGCGGGTTTTGATCCTAGACTTTCCGCATGAGCGCCGACGACCTCAAAGGCATTATTCATTCCGATCCCGAGATCATGGGCGGCACGCCCGTTTTCGTCGGTACGCGTGTTCCGCTGCAAAACCTGATCGACTCACTCGAAGGCGGAGAATCAATCGAAGATTTCCTTGATGGATTTCCTTCCGTAAAACGCGAACAGGTCATCACCGTGATCGAAGCGGGCAAGCTGCGGAGGCTCGAAACGGTGTGAGGGTGCTGATCGACGAGTGTCTCAATTGGCGGCTGGGCCGCGCCTTGACCGGCCACTTCTGTGTGTCGGTGCAACGGATGGGCTGGAAAGGAATCAGAAACGGCGAACTGCTCGCACGGATGGCGCCGTAAAGCTGGCTCGCCAGCGCTGACCTCGACATCTTCTGGCTCAAAGACGAAAGCCTCGAAGATAGCGCCAACCTTCTGGATTTGAATCCAGATTGCCCGGCTTCCCTAGACATACTCAAAGTCTCGATCCCTCCCGCCGTAAAGCCGGCAGCCGCTGTTCGCGTGCGGCCAGCGCTCGACCCCGGCGTGCTAGCCTTTGAAACCACCAAAGACCTAGAAGCCGCCCTCGCCCAATTCGCTGAGATTGCGGCTGATCTGAAGCGTTAAGCTCTACGTTTCTTTGGCTGCCATACGTGACTCACGTATATCTGGAACCTGACGAACGCCTTTCGAGCGCCGGAAGAAACGAAATCTCGCCTTCGGAGCCATAAAGACGAATCCTGCTGTGAAGTGAAAGAGGAAATGGTCGATACCCATTCGAAGGCGCTGAAGATCAATCTCGATCCGCGCTGGTACGGGACCTTCGCAGAGATCGGCGCCGGGCAGGAGGTGGTGCGCTGGTTTTTCCGGGTCGGCGGGGCGGCGGGGACGATCGCGAAAAGCATTTCGGCTTACGATATGAAGGTGAGCGACGCCATCTATGGCCACGCGGAGCGTTACGTCTCGAGCGGGCGGCTGCAGGCGATGCTCGATCGTGAGTTCGATCTGGACGTGGAGCGGCTCGGGCAGCAGCGCGGTGATAACACTTCGTTTTTCGCCTTCGCCGATACGGTGGTGGCGCGAAGTTTTCGAGGCGGCAACGAGTGCCACGGCTGGATGGGAATTAAATTCCAGAGCCGGGTGCACGATGATCCGAGCCAGATCGTGATGCATGTGCGGATGCTCGACGCGGAGGCGTCCCTCCAGCAGGAAGCGCTCGGCATCGTGGGCGTGAATCTTTGTTACGGCGCGTTTTTCTTGAACCACGTGCCGGAAGAGTTGGTCGAGTCGCTGCTCGACAAGCTCACGACGGGCCGGGTCGAGATCGACCTGCTGGAATTCCGCGGGATCGAATTTCGCAACGTGGACAACCGCATCATGGCGCTGAAGCTGGTGCAGCTAGGCCTGAGCGGCGCGGCCATGTTCGGCGCGAATCGCGAGGTCTTACAGCCCTCCGACGTGCTGCGCAAAAAAGCCGTCCTGGTCGAGCGAGGGAGCTTTCGCCCGACCACACACGTCAATCTCGATATGCTGGAGTGCGCGCTGACGAAATTCAAAGAGGATCCCGCGGTGGCCGACAAACCGGTCCTGCCATTAATGGAATTGACGATGCACAACCTGCTCGCGGGAGGCACGGAGGTGGATCGGCGCGATTT
>JACDHZ010000246.1:3331-3651 GCA_013820755.1 Chthoniobacterales bacterium | reverse complement strand
TGCGTTGACACCGCGGCCCAGACAACACCGGGTGGGTCGATCTCTTCAACGAGTTTCAACGTCCGGGCGTCGACCTTGTAGTAGGTGCCAAGATCGCGCGAACTCATCCAAAGATGCTCTCCATCCCACGCCAAAGCCTGTGGAGTGACGGCCGGTGCCGGGCGACGCGCCCATTCTGTGATTTGGATCATGCCACCATATTGAGCAGGGAACGCGGCCAAGTCGAGCTGACGCGATGAGCGGCAATAATTCCTTGAATCGCTCGTCTTTGCTTCGCTGCAGCTCGCGACGGCGCTCTATATGCTACACGCAACCGCTGC
>JACDHZ010000246.1:0-3321 GCA_013820755.1 Chthoniobacterales bacterium | reverse complement strand
AGATTGCAGAACGCCGTTGTAACCTTACGGCGACTCATTGCATAAGATGGCGCACCGGCGACAGTGCGACCGATGAATGGTGGAAATTTCGTTAAGACTCGCAGCGTCGTCGTTTACACCGCCACGGAGGAGAGCAGTGAGGCGGGCATTTCTTTGGGAGACCAAATTGCGGCGCAGCTGGGAGGCGAGCCGCCGGATGCCGTCATCTTGTTTGTCTCGCCGAAGTACGATACAGCCGCACTCGTGGCCTGCGTGGTCAACCGGTGCAGCGCGAAGATCATTGTCGGCTGTTCGTCCGCGGGTGAATTTACCAACGACACGCACGGTGATGGGAAAGCTTGCGCGATCGCGATTCGTTCTTCTTCTCTGCAATTCGCGGTCGGGATTGGCCGTGGCATTAGCAGCGATCGACGCAAAGCCGCGGCCGAGATGGTGCGCGACTTCCGCTGCGGCCAGGAGGGGACTAACGAGTATTGCTCCGCCCTTATTTTAACCGACGCACTTGCCGGGCATGCGGACGAACTGATCGAGGAGCTGACTCTTAAAACGGGCGGCAGTCATCAGTTCTTCGGCGGCGGCGCGGGTGACGACGCGAACTTTCGCCGGACGCAGGTCTTTGTGGGGAAGGAGCTGGCGAGCGATGCGGCCGTGGCCCTCGAGATCATCTCCGAAAAGCCGATCGGCATTGGGGTGCGCCACGGCTGGAGCCCGGCGACGGCGCCGATGCGCGTGACCGAATCGCGCGGCGCTGTCCTCGTGAGTCTGAACGCTTCTCCCATCCTCGACGTCTTCCGCGAGCATGCCCAGACCACGAACCAGAAATTCGACCAGGCGGATCCGATGCCGTTTTTCTTGCATAACATTCTCGGGATCGAGACGGGCGACGGTTACAAATTGCGCGTGCCGCTGGCGGTCACTTCGGATGGTTCGGTTCTTTGCGCCGCGGAAATCCCGCAGGGCGCGGCGGTTTGCTTGATGAGCACCGACCTGGCCTCCGCGAAAGAAGCGGCCGCGAATGCGACGCGCGCGGCGGTCGATCAACTGAATGGGCATGAGCCGGGCGTGGCTCTCTTCTTCGATTGTGTCGCTACTCGTCTTCGCATGGGCCGCGAGTTCGGGAATGAACTCGATGCCTTGAAGGAAGTTCTCGGGGAGACACAGTTCGCAGGTTGCAACACGTATGGACAAGTCGCCAGAACGACAGGGCAATTCAACGGCTTCCACAACTGCACGGCCGTCGTTTGCGTCCTGCCGGCGTGAACGGACCTCAGCGCCGCGGGGCCAGCTCCTTTCGCTCGTCGCTGCGCTGACGAAGCCGGAGAACCGCAGCGCAGCCGCGAAGGCTTTGGCCGCGCACGCAGGCGCGGAAGATTTGCTGATCTTCGTTCGTGATCGCGAGCTGGGCATCGTGCTTCCTGCACCAGGTTTCCAGCAAACGCTCCCGGACGCGAAGGCGTGGCGCGTGTTCCTCGAAAGCTGCATCGAGAATTCGTTTCAAGAAGGTGAGCTGCCTTTTCCCACTTCCGGCACGATGAAGCATGTCACCGGCTTCGCGGCCGAGGACGGCTCAGCGGTTGTCTTTCTGGGAGACAATCACGAGATAGATCGAGGCGTCGACATTAGCTTGCTCCTTCCGATTCTCGCGGCGGCATTCGAAGGCGAGCGCATTGCGACGGTCGCGGAAGGAAACACCGCTGTTGCGAAGCAGGCGGCGACACAGGCGAAGCTCCTCGCTGATTCGCTCGATAAAGCTCGCAACGAGTTGAGGCACACTCTCAGCGAAGCTCATCGGGCGAACGCCGCCAAAGATCGTTTCCTCGCTGTGCTCAGTCATGAACTGCGCACGCCGTTGAACCCGGTGCTGATGGCGGCAAGCGCGATGGAGACCGATCCGAACCTCCCGCCGGAAATTCGCGCCGACATCTCAATGATTCGACGAAACGTCGAACTTGAGGCCCGGCTGATCGATGACCTTCTGGATCTGACGCGCATCGCGAACGGGAAGGTGCAGCTGCAGCGCAAGATCGTGAATGGCCATGACCTGCTCGACGAAGCGGTCGCTGTCGTGCGCGGCGATCCATCGGTGCAGCAATCGAAGATAGAGGTGGAGTTCGGTGCCGACCAACATCACATCGACGGCGATCCGGCGCGGATTCAGCAGGTCTGCTGGAATCTCATTCGCAATGCCGTGAAGTTCACCCCCCTCGACGGGCGCATCCTTATCCGCACCAGAAATTCCGACGCCGAAACCTTCCGCATTGAAGTAGTCGACACGGGCATCGGGATCGCGCCCGAGGCTCTGCCAAAAATCTTCAACGCCTTCGAACAAGGCGATACCGACATCAATCGGGCGTTCGGCGGTCTCGGTCTGGGACTTGCGATCTCTCACGCGCTTGTGGGACTGCACGGCGGCACGCTTCGGGCAGAAAGCGCCGGCGTCGGCCGAGGCGCCACGTTTGTCTTCGAACTACCAGCGGTCGAACGTAGCGCCATCGCGCTCGAGACCACGACACCGCCTCCAGCCGAAACCGATCGGCGCCGCATCTTGCTCGTCGAAGATCACGCGACGACCGCTGCCTTGATGGCGCGACTATTGCGGAAGCGCGGGCATCGGGTCGAGCTTGCGCACAATAAGACAGACGCCATCGCCCTTGGGCTCCGGGAAGAATTCGACATCGTCATCAGCGATCTCGGTTTGCCCGATGGAAACGGCTTCGAAGTGATGCAAGCGCTGCGGTCAAAGTCGCGAGTCGTCGGCATCGCGCTAACCGGTTACGGAATGGAAGCAGACGTCGCGCAGACGATGAAAGCTGGCTTCCAGTTTCATCTCACCAAGCCCGTCGATGCGCAGAAGCTCTACCAGGCGATCGAACAAATCCCCGCCCCGTAATCGCTCGCCTGGCGAGCCCTGCGCCCCGCCACAACTCCGCCGCTGACCGGGGGTGTCTTCGACATTGAAGCTGTCCGTCTGGCCATCGCGGAGGCGGCTTTCTCCAGTTCAACGACAGCAAGTCATGTTGAGCGGTGTAGATTTCGTCTATGAGCTTCATCCATCTCGAGCAGCTGCCTTTTGTCGGAATGTCGTCTGAGTTCGTTGGCGAAACTCAAGGCGCACCTTTCTCGGCTTACATCGTCAGCGCCAGGCCCGGACAAGGCCCGCCCTTACATCAGCACCCGTACGTCGAGGTCGCTTTCACCATCGAAGGCAGCGCCACCATTACGGTCGGAGATGAAGAGCGCGATGTGAAAGCGGGCGGCATCGTCGTCATTCCCGCCGACATGCCGCATCGATTCGTGAACACCGGCGACACGACCCTGCGT
>JACDHZ010000245.1 GCA_013820755.1 Chthoniobacterales bacterium | reverse complement strand
GGCTTGGGCATCTGGAAATCTGTTTGCATAGGGTGAGAGTTCTTCTGAGAGCAATTCAGGTGCCAACCTGGTACTCTCGGTCAGCGTAGCGTTGGCCTTCGCGAGGTGACTCGGAGGCGAAGCTGGTTACCCCCAGTGACAACATTGTCTCAAACTGAGACACGAACTGTCACGATTCCTTGCGAGCGCTGAGCCGCATCATCAGGAAGTAAAGGGCTGTAAACACGAGCACGATCACGACGATCCACAGCGACTGCGATTTGATGAAGTGAACCATTGCGTCCGGATTGTTGATCAAGTCCGGTTGGGCCGCGAAAGCCCTTGACCCGAGCAGTGCCAGGATGAAACACCAGATTGCCGAACCTGCGATCGTCATGATGCTGAACGTCCAGAAATTCATCCGCACAATGCCGGCCGGGATGGAGATCAAGTGACGAATCACGGGCAGTAGGCGTGCAAAAAAAATGCCGCCCGCCTCGTAGCGAGCAAGCCAATCCTCCGCGCGTGCAACCTTTTCGGGACTCATGAGGAAATACTTCCCGTATCGGATGATCAACGGCCGTCCCAGGGTTCGTGAGACCCAGTAGGTAATAGCCGAACCCAGATATGATCCGACTGTTCCGGCAATGACTACGCCGGTGAAGCTGAGGTGGCCTTGCGCAGCAAGGAAAGCTGCCGGGGGGATCACCACCTCACTCGGGACAGGGAAAATGGAGCTCTCCATGGCCATCAGCAGGATAATGCCGGGATAGCCCCAGTTGAGCACCCAGCTAAACCAGATTTCTACGAGATGATGCATGGATTTGCCTTTTTCGATTCGCCAGTTTGGATTTAGCCTGCGCCCCGACGCGAACGGGTTAGTCACTCCGAATTCGCAACTCCGCAATTCCGAACTCTAGATGCCAATCTACAGCCGCGTTCTCCGTTATTATCGGCCGTTCATTGGCCAGACAGCTGCCGGACTGGTCTTGGCCGTCTGCGGTATCGGTTTGAATCTGCTAAAACCCTGGCCGTTCAAACTCATCGTAGATGATCTGATCCCGAACCGGGCGCTTACCGGTCAGTGGCGACAACTGTTCGGTGAAGATGCGCATACTACATTGCTAGGACTCTGCGGCGTACTCGTCGTGATCCAGCTGGTGTGGGGTATTGTCAATTGGGTCACAAACTACCTCTTCGTGCGGATCGGACTGCAAGCGCTTCTAGCTCTGCGAACCGAGCTGTATGCGTATCTACAGTCGCTCTCGCTGAGGTACCATGACGCGCAGCGATCGACTGACTCGAGCTTTCGTGTCGCATACGATTCGCAGGCGATCCAAACCATCTATAACCAAGGTTTTACGAACATCTTCGGGTCGGTTCTTACGTTGATCGGAACATTTGTAGTAATGATTGGAATCGACTGGCAATTGACTCTGCTCTCGCTCGGTGTGGTGCCATTGATCGTTTGCACGATCTACTTCTTTGCGAACCGGATCCGCACGCAGTCGACCCTCATCCACGAGCAAGAAAGCGCCGTCCTAACGCAGGCGCAGGAAGGCCTCAGCTCAGTGCGAATGGTCCACGCTTTTGGCCGCGAAGAATGGGAGGTCCGTCAGTTTCAAGATCGTGCACAGCAAAGCCTGCGCGCGAACCTACAGTTGACACTCACCAACGTGAACAGCGCGCTGGTGATCAGCACGCTGATGGTCGCCGGCACCGCTGCAATGTATTACGTCGGCACTCTGCACGTACTCGCAGGCACGCTTACGCTCGGATCGCTCCTGGTATTCAGCGCATATCTATTGATGCTCTATCACCCACTGGAATCGCTCACCTACACGGCATGGGCCATGGAAGGCGCGGCAGCGGGGGCGCAGCGTTGCTTCGAAGTTCTCGATCGCGCGGACGACGTTGTCGATGCGC
This sequence comes from Chthoniobacterales bacterium, assembly GCA_013820755.1. Lineage (GTDB taxonomy): Bacteria > Verrucomicrobiota > Verrucomicrobiia > Chthoniobacterales > UBA10450 > JACCTI01. The sequence goes on along the minus strand of JACDHZ010000245.1, from coordinate 1,764 downwards.
CAGATGCGGCAGTCGTCCACGATACGCGAGGCGCGCTGCGATTTGAAAATGTCACCTTCGGCTACGCTTCCGGTCACCCGGTTCTCCACGACATAGATCTCAAGGTCGCGACGAATCAGATTGTCGGAGTTGCCGGAGGCACAGGCGCGGGAAAGAGCACGCTGCTCGCTCTAGTTCCCCGATTCTACGATCCCGATTTCGGCAGTGTTCAGGTGGACGGCCGCGACTTGCGGAGCGTGACGAAGGGATCGTTGCGGGCGCAGATCGGCATCGTGCTGCAGGACACGCTGCTATTCTCCACCACGGTTCGCGAAAACATTGCCTACGGCCGGCCCGAAGCGACAGAGGACGAAATCCGCGAAGCAGCGCACAGAGCGGAGGCAGATGAGTTTATCTCGCGCATGCCGCAGGATTATGACAGTCCGGTCGGAGAACGTGGCGGGCACTTGAGCGTTGGACAGCGACAGCGCATCGGAATCGCGCGGGCTTTCCTGAAGGATGCGCCTATTTTGCTCTTGGACGAGCCAACTTCCGCACTCGACCCGACCACGGAAGCGGCCATCATGCAGACGATCAAGAAGTTAATGCGCGGCCGAACCACACTTATCGTCACCCATCGTCTCGCGACAATCCACGGCGTCGACCGAATCATCGTGCTGGAGCACGGCCGTGTCGTCGAGCAAGGCACCGGCGCGGAGTTGCTGAGTGCGCGCGGGCGATACGCCACGCTGTATCGCGCAGGAAACTTCCCGCGGTAGGAGACTCGCCAGGGGATGACGAACGTTACAAGCGACCGACGTGTAGAAGGTGACTGGTGGACTGCCCCGATCCCGCCAAATGTGCATTTCGGCGATGGCTTCTACTGTGAAAGCACGCAAATCTTTCGGCATTTCAAGGGGCGCAACCCACGCGCCCTCGTAATTCAGAATCACGTATCGTGTTATGCCGGATGCTCGTTCGCAATCGGCGTAAACGGCACTTGCTCTATCGGCGACTTTACCCTGATGAACGGCGCCCTCATCATGGCTGAAGAGCGCGTCGAGATAGGGTCGCACTGCCTGATTTCGTGGCAGGTTGGGATCGCGGACTCCGACTTTCACCCGCTCGATTCGACGCAGCGCCGGATCGACGCAGAAGCTCTCGCGCCATTTTTCGAGAAGCGGCCTCCGCGACCCAACATTGCGACCGCGCCCGTAAGAATCGGGGATAACGTTTGGATCGGCATGAACGCTACGATTCTCAAGGGTGTGACCGTCGGCGAGAATTCAGTGGTCGCTGCTGGCTCAGTGGTAACCAAAAGCGTGCCGCCGAACTCAGTAGTCGGCGGAAATCCAGCTGTTCTGATTCGAACGCTCAACGGTGCCGTCTGATGCGTTTGGGCACGCGCGATGGTAAGGGTTGCGGGTTCCGAGTTCGACCCTTCGCTACCCTTCTCCTCTCCCATCGCCCTCGACGGTAATGAAGCGAAAGCGCATCATCGTGATGGGCTTCATGGGCTCCTGTCCGATAGCAGGCGTCATCTGGCAGCACATCCATTACATCGTCGGCCTGCAGCGGCTGGGTCACGACGTCTTCTATATCGAAGACTCCGCACGGTTCCCGTATGATCCACAAACCGTCGAGGATACTCCCGATTTTAGTTACGCCGCGCGGTTGTTGCAGCGCCTCGCGGCCGAATTTGGATTCGAACACCAATGGGCGTTCTGCGCGCGCTATCTTCCCCAGACTCCAACCGTCGGGTTAACGTTGACACGCATACGGGAG
>JACDHZ010000244.1 GCA_013820755.1 Chthoniobacterales bacterium | reverse complement strand
TTAGGCGACGGCTTGCCCGGCGAGTTCCCGTTCCTGAACGGCGCCTATCGCGAGATGTATCTCGAGCCGATGCAGAACCCAACCTTCGAGACGGGCACCTACGAGAAGAATGGTCACGGCAGGAAATCGAAGCTGAATGGCACCCAGAACGGCGCCAAACCGCAGGTAGCGGAAGAGCCAACACGGTTGTTCTCAGGCCTCATGCTCGCCGAGGACACGAACGAGCGGTTCCATTTCCTCGGCGCGCACCAGCGGTCCAAGCGGCTGAGCACCGCGTTTGACGGGCCGACCCTTTACGGAATCGACAGCGACGCGCCTGGCATCCTGGGAAAGATCGGTGAGGGCGGCGTCGCGGTCGATACGGTCGAGGATATGGTGCGGCTTTACGATGGATTTGATCTCGGCTCGGCGGATTTTTCGGCCTCGATGACCATCAGCGGCCCGGCGCCGATCATCATGGCGATGTACATCGCGGCCGCAAAACGGCGCTTCGGATCTGATATCGTGCCGAAGCTGCGCGGCACAATTCAGGCCGACATCTTCAAGGAAGTTCAGGCGCAGAACGAGACGATCTTCCCGGTCGAAGCATCGCTGCGTTTCCTGACCGACATGATGGAATTCACCACGCGCGAAATGCCGCGTTGGTATCCGGTTTCGATTAGCGGTTATCATATCGGTGAGGCTGGTTCAACGCCGGTGCAGCAGGCCGCTTACACGCTCTCGAACGGGTTCGCCTACGCAGAGATGATGGCGGCGCGCGGCATCCCGGTCGATGAATTTGGGCCGCGGCTCTCGTTCTTCCTCGATTGCGGATTAGACGTCGAATACATCGCGCTGACCCGTGTCTCGCGCCGCATCTGGGCGATCGGGATGCGCGACGCCTTCGGCGCCGGCCACAAGGCGCAGATGTTTAAGGTGCACACACAGACAAGCGGTCGCTCGTTAGTCGCGGCGGAGTTCAAGAACAACCTCACCCGCACCGCCGCCGAGCTGATGTTGTCCTACATGAACGGCACGAACTCGTGTCACTCCAATAGCGCGGACGAGCCCTTCACCACGCCGAGCGAAGAATGGATCCGCCTCGCTGCTCACGGCCAGGCCATCCTGCTTGACGAATCTGGCATCTTCAAACACACCATGAACATGCTTAGCGGTTCGCCGGGTATGAAGGCTGTCGAACGTGCCGTTGAGGCTGCGATCCTTGAGGAGTTCCGCGAGATCGAACGCCTCGGTGGCGTCATGGGGGCGGTTGAAAATCGCTATCAGCGCAGCCAGATTCAGACCGCCGCGCATCGTTACGAGCAGCAGATTTACGATGGGACGCGCCCGATCATCGCGCTCAACAAATATCGCACTGCCAGCGAAGAGATGCCGGAATTTGAGCTCGCGCGAACGCCGCGGGCGAAGCAACAGCTGCAGGTCGATCGCCTGAAGAAATTCAAGGCGAAGAACGCCCGCAAAGCCGAGAAGGCGCTTCAAAATCTAGCCGCCGTCGTCGGCACGGATGAAAACTGTTTCCCGTCACTGCTGGCGGCGGTGGAAGTCTGTTCGTTAGGGCAAATCAGCGAGTGTTTACAGGAAGTAGTCGGGCGTTTCCGCCCGATGGTGTAAGGAGCGCAACGCGGCGGTCGCCGTCGGAGGTCAGGCATCTTGTCTGACTCGGCAGACAGGCTTCCAACCTGTCGAGTGGAAGCAGGCAAGAGCCCGCCTGCCGGGTCAGGAAGCCTGACCTCCTACGCGTTCGGATTGCGTGGCTCGCGGTGAGCGAGCTTGAGTGGCTTCGCTTCCTTGAGAACATGACGCGCGATGACTAGGCGCTGCACCTTCGCTCGTGCGTTCACCGATCGTGCAGAGCTTGGCGTCCCGCAGGTAACGCTCAATCGGGAGATCGCGACTGTAGCTGTAACCGCCATGAATCTGCATGGAACGGTCGCAAATTTTGACCGCTGATTCCGATGCAAAAAGCTTCGCCATCGCCGACTCCTTGGTGGTGTTCGCGCCCTGATCTTGCAGATGCGCAGCGTGCATCGTCATCACTTCCGACGCCTCCATCTCCATTGCCGAATCGACCAGCATCCACTGGATGGCTTGGACGTTTCCGATCGGATGGCCGAATTGCTTCCGCTCGTTTGCGTAGGAATTCGCGCGATCGAAGGCAGCTTCCGCGATGCCGATCCGGCCGCGGTCCAGCACCGTCAGCGCCTGCTCTCGACCGCGCCCACGCTCACCCAGGATTTCAGCCTTCGAATTCGTGAAACGCAACTCGGAAGTCTCGCTCGCGCGCATGCCGTAGGTATGAATCTTCCTGACCGGCGTCACCTGATCCTTCATCATGATGAAGGCACTGATCTCGTTCTTTCCCACTTCGGTTCGGCCGGTGGTCGCGATTACAACAAGCAGATCGGCCACGCGGCCACTGGTGATGAAATGCTTCATCCCGCTGACGTGCCAATGATCGCCATGCGCATCGGCTTTTGTCTCAATGCCGCCCGTATCGCTGCCCGCGTTTGGCTCGGTCAATCCCCAGCCGCCGATCCACTCACCGCTCGTTAGGCGCGGGAGATATTTACGCTTCTGCTCCTCCGTCCCGAACATATTGATCTGGCCAACGGCGAGCGCGTTGTGCGCCGCAATATCCATTGCCAGGGAGGCGTATTGCTTGCCGAGCCCCTTCACGGCGAAGGCTGCGGTGACATAGCTCAAACCGCGTCCGCCGTATTCCTTTGGCGCAACCATTCCCATCATCCCGATCTTTCCCGCTTTTGTGAAGATCTCTCGCGGCAGTTGTTCGTCGTGATCCCACTGGTCCGCATTAGGGGCAACTTCCGTCCGGCCAAATTCTTCCACGTCGCTGAGAAACGCGCGTGATTCGTCGTCGAGAGGATGTTCGAGTGTCATCATGGATTGGCAGAAAGCCGCTGTAGAAGTTACGCACGCGCCCTGGGCGGAGACGCGGGCCGAAACTACGGCGCGGGCGGACAGGGTCAACCCGCCGGCGGTCTCGAGATGACTACGCGGGCGCGCCAATTGAGTAGCTCTGGGAGCCCACGCTGCAGCGTGGTGGTTTTCGCACCCTGCGGAAACTAATTTTGCCGTCTCCAGTGCAAGGCTTGAGGCGGGCGTGGCGGGAAGACTGTTTTCGGCGCACGCAGAAACCAGCACGCTACAGCGGGTAGGACAGCGTGGCCCCGAGGATCGTCACGAGCAGCAGCACTACGGGCACGAGCACGAGAAAGACGACGAACGTGTAGCCCATGACGTCGCGGGCGCGGAGCTGAAACAGTCCGAGGATCGGCAGCATCCAGAAGGGCTGCACGAGATTGGCGAGCGCTTCGCCCAGGTCGTAGGCTGCCACGACCCAGCCCAGGTGTACTTTGAGCTCGTGCGCGGCGGCCATGACGTAGGGCGCTTCGACGACCCATTTCGAACCGCCTGACGGAACGAACACGCCGAGCACGGCGGAGTAGATCGCGACGATGGCCGGGAAAGTCCTCGCAGAGGAGATCCCGACGAAGGCATGAGCGATCTGTTGACTCAGGTGAGTGGAGGTAATAATGCCCGCGATCCCGGCATAGAACGGGAACTGAAGGATGACACCCCAGACGGCCGGCGTTGCGCCCTGCACGGCGTGCATGAGGCGCGCCGGAGTTTTGTGCAGCAGAAAACCGAGGAG
>JACDHZ010000095.1 GCA_013820755.1 Chthoniobacterales bacterium | reverse complement strand
ACCACGGCACGACCTGCGGTGCTTCCGCGCGGTGGCCAGTTCGCGCTTTGTCGTTGTACGGTAACGCGCAGTAAAACGGGTTCTGCCGAGGCGTGAAGTTCGCTGGCAGCATGTTCCGCCGGGCAGCAGGGTCGGGATTGTCGTAACCGCCGTAGCTACTGGTCCAATTCGCATCCCAGGAGCTCGATCGATTTGGCACCGGGTTGTTCTCGCTGGGCTTTTCTCCAATCCAAAACACTGTCGTCACGATCTCCTTCTTCCAATCAAATTGCCGGTATGGAGCTGTCGGACGATTCAGTGTGCGCGCAGTCGGGACGTACACGGAAGGCCCGCCCGATCCATCCGCTTCGGATTTCTGCCTGACAGCAGTCTTGGCTGTCGGCGCTTGTACGGGTGAAGCACTCGCGAATACCGACGCGAGTACGAACAGCAACACAGCGGCCACGTGTGTGATTATCTTTCTGATCATCGAAACAGAGCGCCTTCGGGGTGGTAGCGGCGCGACAGTATACCAACAACTAAATCGGACCGCGCGCGAGCAGCGTGCGTAAATCCACAGGAACTCTAGCGCCTTGGGAGCATTTTGCGAACCTTATCAACGAGGTTCTTTCCTCCGGGAGGAGCTGGGCACTTTTGGTCAGAGCCAGAAACTCTTCTCCGCGTTCCTGACCGCCGGAGCCGGCGAGCACGACGCTGTAATATGCTGCGACTTCAGGCTGCCGACCTCTCGGTGATTCGCAACGGCGCGCGATCGGCGTTATTGAATGGCAATGAAGCGCACGTCCGTTGCGGCAGCCCTGCTAATTTTTGCGGCAGCTTTGACGTCGGCGGAGGAGCTGAAACAGGGAAGTGGCTCTCCGAACGAACGCGCCGACTCTATTCGCGCGGCGTTCTGGAACATTCGCTGGTTTCCCGGAGGACGGCCGAACGCATCGAAACGCGAAGAAGATCGGCAGATCCGCTCCGTCCATTCTGAGATAACAAAGCTCAACGCGGACGTGATCGGATTCGAAGAGGTTCGTGATTGGGAAAGTGCAGCGGTTGCCGTGAAACCGATGTCCGGCTTCAAGGTTGATGTCTGTTCCAATTTCCCACCGCGCGAAGGGCAGACAGAAACCCAGCAAGTGGCGATCGCCAGCGATTTGCAACCGATCAGCGCATGGGCGGAGTCGTGGCAGAGCGGGAGAGCGATCACGCCGCCTCGCGGCTTCGCCTTTGCCGCTTACGAGATCGCGCCACGGCAGCTGCTCCTGGTGTACGCCGTTCACTTGAAGAGCAACCGCGGTGAGCTCGTCGAGGATATCGCAATTCGCGAAGAATCGATCCGCCAGCTCCGGTCACATATCGCGGCGATGCAACAAGCTTACGGCAAGCTTGGAAAGCTCGCGTGGCTCATTGGAGGCGACTTCAACACAGCGCCCGATGATCCACGATTCAAAAACGAGCAAAGCACAAGCAGCCTCACCGGAAATGGCTTTTCCTGGGTTTGGAAGAATGTCCCCATGCAACAACGGGTGACGATGCCGCCTGATGCGCGCTTTCCTGCTGCCTGCTTCGACCACATCTTCTTCCGAGGCCTTCGGTTGAAAAAAGCGGAAGTGGTAGCGACTTCAGGGAAGTCGAGCGATCACCGCGCGATCCGCGCAGAGTTCGCCTTGGAGGCGCAGGTCTCGCGCTAATCCAGAAACTTACCCGGATTCAAGATCCCGTGTGGATCGAGTGTCTTCTTCAGACGCCTGTGCAAATCACGAACCGCTTCGCTCGTCGCTTCCGGCCACCATCGTTTCTTCGCCAGCCCGATTCCGTGCTCGCCGGTAATGACGCCGCCCCACGCCAGCACTTGCTTGAACAGCTCATCCAGAGCGCCCTCGACCCGATCCCGCACAGCAGCGTCCTCGTTGTAATGATCGGCCATGATGTTGACGTGAATGTTGCCGTCGCCCGCATGCCCGAACGCCGCGACCGGAAATCCGTGTTTCGTGTGCAACCCCTCCGCGAACTCCACGAGCTCAACAAGGCGACTCCGCGGAACCACGACGTCCTGGTTCAGCTTCGTTAGACCTGTCGCGCGCAAAGAATTGCTGAACTCGCGCCGAAGCGACCAGAGCCGTTCGCAATCGGCTTCAACCGTCGCGACGTCCACGATGTTCGGCTTCTCTGCCTCAACCAAGTGACGCAGCTTCGCCATTTCGGCTGCGACGGTCTCGGCCTGACCGTCAACGTCGACAAGCAGGTGCGCGTTTCCCGGCGCAACAATCTCTGAGCCGAGATCCCGCCGCGCAGCTTCCAATGTGAGATGATCCGCAATCTCCAGTGACGACGGAAGAAAGCCGTCCGCGAAGATTTCCTGCACAACGGCAGCGGCGGTCGACATCCTATCGAATGCAGCCGAAAGCGTAGCGCGAGCCGGCGGCAACGGCAGCAGCTTCAGTGTGACCTCCGTCACAACTCCCAGCATCCCCTCGGATCCGACGAATAGCCCTATCAAGTCGAAGCCGGTCTTGTTCTTGTGAACTCGCGCGCCGGTTCGGACCACCTCCCCATTAGCTAGTACCACCTCCAGGCCGGCGACGTAGTTCCGGGTGACGCCGTATTTCAGACAACGCGGTCCGCCAGCATTCGTCGCCACATTTCCGCCGATGCTGCAATCGTTCAGACTGGCCGGATCGGGCGGATAAAACAGCCTCTGCTCTTTCGCTTTCGCCTGCAGTTCGCCAGTGATCACTCCGGGCTCAACTACCGCAATCGCATCTGCGAAGCTGATGTCCTTGATGCGGTTCATGCGCGCGAGCGACAACGCAATGCCGCCGCGCACTGGGACACAACCGCCGACGTATCCGTATCCAGCACCGCGCGCCGTGACCGGAATGCGGTGTTCATTCGCAAAACGGAGTAGCGCGCTCACCTCGTGCGTCGACTCTGCGAAAACGACAACCTCCGGCGCGTGGTTAGCCACCCATTTGTCGCCTCCGTGAGTGCCGAGCGTTTGGGGATCATCGACTACTGCCCGGGTCCCGAGCAGCGCGATGAGCTCTTCCCTCAACTGGAAATCCAAAATCTTAAAGAGGGATCCGCCTTACATCCCCATGATCTGGTAACCGCCGTCAACGTAGATCACCTGACCGGTTATTGCGGCCGCACCATCGCTCGCGAGGAATACTCCGGTCGCGCCGAGTTCGGATGGTTCGCAACTTCGCTTTAGCGGCGCGTGTTCCTGGTAATGCTTCAGCATGGCACTGAAGCCACTGATTCCACGTGCCGCGAGAGTGTTCACCGCGCCGGCTGAGATGCAGTTAACGCGAATCTTTTTTGGACCAAGATCGTACGCCAGATAACGAGTCGAAGCTTCAAGGCTCGCTTTTGCGACGCCCATGACGTTGTAGTGCGGCACCACTTTCTCCGCTCCGTAATAGGTCATCGAAACGATGCTGCCTCCATTCGTCATGAGCGGCGCCGCTTCACGCGCAAGCGCCACTAATGAATACGCGCTGATGTCGTGAGCGGTGCGGAATGCCTCACGCGTCGTGCTCACAAAATCACCTTCCAGCGCCTCCTTCGGCGCAAAGGCGACCGAGTGCAGCATAAGGTCGATGCCATCTACCTGCCCGCGGACGTTTTCGAAGAATTTGGCGATATCCTCGTCTCGTGAGACGTCGCACGGCCATAGCGGCGTTCCCTCACCAAATTCACTCACCAGCTCTTCGACGTTCTCCTTCAGGCGTTCGCCCTGGTAGTTGAACATGAGGCGCGCGCCCGCGGCCGCCCAGGCCTTTGCGATTGCCCACGCGATACTCCGCTTGTTCGCGACGCCGAAGACGACGCCCACCTTGCCTGCCAATGTTTGGTCCGCCATCCGCTGGACCATACGCACGTTGCGCGAAGCGCCAAGATGTCGAGCGCCACCGCCCGACCGTCGCCAGCGGAAAAGCTTGGCACAATGAATCCACGTCAGGGTCGCAGGCGAACATCCCGCGACATGGTCATGGATATCTCCCACGGCAGCTGTGAGGAACGGTCTGTGATCATCGTTGGTGCAGGTCCCGGCGGTCTCGCAGCTGCGATTCTTCTGGCTGCTGCCGGTATCCGTGTGCGGGTAATCGAGCGGCTACCCTTCGTCGGGGGACGCACGTCAACGATCCAGTCGGATGGCTTCCGTTTCGATCTTGGACCAACTTTCTTTCTCTATCCGCGCGTCCTGGAGGAAATCATGCGCGCTGCCGGTACAACTCTTACGGCGGAGATAGAACTCGTTAGACTTGATCCACAATATCGACTCATTTTTGGAGGCGGAGGGCGGCTCGATTGCACGCCGGACACAAACGAAATGGAGCGGCAAATTGCTGTTCTTGCGCCCGCCGATGCCGGTGGATTCACAGCCTTCATGCGGGAGAACCGCCGCAAGCTGGAGCTGATGCAGCCATGCCTCGAAAGCCCCTTCCACGGCTGGCGAAATCTACTGAATTCGCGCCTCCTGAAGCTGCTGCCTTCCATCCAGCCGCACCGTTCGCTCGATGCCTACCTACGCCGCTTCTTTTCTGACGAGCGAACGCGTCTCGCCTTTTCATTTCAGTCGAAATACCTGGGCATGTCACCGTTTCGCTGTCCGAGCCTCTTCTCGATACTCTCTTTTCTTGAATACGAGTATGGCGTTTTTCACCCAGTCGGCGGGTGCGGCGCGATTACAGCCGCACTCGCTCGCGTTGCGCGGCGAGTGGGCGTCGAGATCCGTCTCGATGAACCTGTAACTGAGCTGCTACTCGAAGGCAGACGCGCGGTCGGCGTGCGAACTGCCCGTCATACTTATCGCTCTGACGGCGTAGTGGTGAACGCGGATTTCGCTCGCGCCATGTCGCGCCTCGTTCCCGACAAAAACAGGCAGCGTTGGAATAACAAGAATTTAGCGCGAAAGAAATTCTCCTGTTCGACCTTCATGCTCTATCTCGGTATCGAAGGCCGCTACGATCTGCCACACCACAACATCTACATTTCGCGCGATTACGAGCGGAATCTCGACGAGATCGAGAATCGGCACATTCTTTCATCCGATCCATCGTTTTACGTACAAAATGCTTCAGTCACGGATGCTACGCTCGCGCCTGCGGGCATGAGCACGCTCTACATTCTTGCTCCTGTGCCGCACCAGCATCCAAACGTGGATTGGCGTGTCGAGAAGGAGAAGTTCCGTTCTCTGATGCTGAAGCAGATTGAGAAAGCGGGCTTCGCCAATGTCGAGCCGCGCATTCGTTTCGAACGCATGATCACGCCACTCGAATGGGATGAACAGTACGAGATTCATCTCGGCGCGACTTTTAATCTCTCGCACAACCTCGGGCAGCTCCTCCATCTGCGACCGCGCAACCGCTTCGAAGACATCCCCGGCGTTTATCTCGTGGGTGGCGGAACGCATCCCGGCAGCGGCTTGCCTGTCATTTTTGAGTCCGCACGGATCACGTCGCGCCTCCTGTGTGAAGATCTTGGAATTGAGATGCTCCCCGCCTGTCCGGAGAGAACATCGCCCTTATCAACTCCTCTCGAAGCACTAACATGATTGCTGTTCTGAATGAGCGAAAAGTGCGCGCTGCGGAAACGGCGGAGGTCCGCGATGCAATTGGGACGGCGCGGAAAGCGCAACGCGATTGGGCCCAGGTTCCGATCCGTGATCGTGCGAAGCGAGTTGGCCGTCTCCGGGCTGTGATCGCAAGGAGCGCAGGCCAACTTGCTGAAGCCGCGGCATTGGTGAGTCAGCGTCCGATCGGAGAAAAGTTAACTTCCGAAGTGTTGCCGCTGCTTGAATCCGCACGATTTCTCGCCCGGGAAGCACCAGGTATTCTGCGAACGGCGCGCTTCGGCTCACGCGGTCGGCCGCTTTGGTTGCATGGAAGTTCTTTCGAAATTCAGCGGAAACCATTCGGTGTAGTACTGATCGTCGGCCCCGCGAATTACCCGCTCTTCATCCCCATTGTTCAAATGCTGCACGCGCTCGTGGCCGGCAATGCCGTTGCGATCAAGCCCGCAGAAAACGCGACCGCGCCGGTCGCATTCTTTGCCGAGGAAATCTTACGTCGATCCGCGATTCCGGAGTCGCTCGTGCAGATACTGCCGGAGACTGTAGAAGCGGCGTCGGACGCCGCCCGTTTCGGCGTGGACAAAGCGATCTTTACAGGTTCATCGGAAAATGGTCGGGACTTTCTTGCCGTGCTGGCGAAGACAAATACGCCCAGTGTGATGGAATTGTCGGGAGCAGACGCAGTCTTTGTACGCGCGGATGCTGACGTGATGCTCGCTGCTAAAGCGATTGCATTCGGCCTCCGGCTGAACGCAGGCAACACCTGTATGGCGCCACATCTGATCGTCGTGCATCACGCGATCGCTCGCGAATTAACCGCCGCACTGCGTCCCTTGGGAGTTCGCCGCACTGACTTATGTCAAGTACGGGACGATTCTGAGGCGCTGGACATTGTCGCGTTTGAGGAACACGGATTAGGTGCTGCGATCTTTTCAAGAAGTGAGCGCGATGCACGAGCGTTTGCCGACCGGCTCGCAACCGGCTTTGTGACGATCAATGACATCATCGTGCCGACCGCGGATCCGCGGTTCCCGTTCGGAGGGATTCGCGGGAGCGGTTTTGGCGTGACTCGGGGAGCCGAAGGTTTGCTCGAGATGACGTATCCCCGGCCCGTCGCAATCCGGCGCGCACGTTTTCTCCCGCACCTCGACGAACTCCAGGAAAGCGACGTCGAACTCTTCACGACTTTCATCTCGACTGTGCACGGGCGCGGCCTCCGCCGGCGCGGTCTCTCCCTGTGGAAGTTGCTGCGAGCGGGACGGCGCCGAATGCGAAACGCCAAGCAACAATGAAACGCGTCGGTGTTATCGGTGGTGGATTGGGCGGTCTCGCGGCGGCGTGCACGCTCGCGTCGCGGGGTCATTCAGTCGTGCTTTTCGAGAAGAACGATTGGTTAGGCGGCAAGGCTGCCGTCCTGGAGCAGGACGGCTTTCGCTTCGACATGGGGCCGACGATTCTGACCGTGCCTTCTGTCCTGCGGCAGATTTTTGCTGAAGCAGGTCACGACGTTAATGACGCGCTTGATCTCGTCCGGCTGGATCCGCAGTGGCGATCGTTCTTCGATGGCGGGTCAACCCTCGACCTCGTGGCGGACGTCGAAGTGATGCGTTCGCGTCTGGTGCAATATGCGGGGAACGCGACGGCGGACGGTTACGCCCAATTCATCGACTACTCCCGCCGGCTTCACCGCATCTCAGACAATTGGTTTTTCTGGCGTTCTATCGGCGGACTGCGCGACATGTTCGACGCGCGGAATATGACCAAAGCAGGGACGCTCGCGGATGTGCTCGCAATGCGGATGGGGCGAAGCGTGGCGAGCACCGTGCGTTCGTTCGTGCCCGATGCTCGCGTGGCTCAGATGGTGGATCACTTCACACAATACGTCGGGTCTGCACCTGATGCTTCGCCTGCAGTTTTATGTGGGATAGCTCACATGCAGACGCAGGAAGGGATTTGGTATCCGCGCGGCGGCACTGCCGCAATCCCCTCAGCACTCGTTGGACTGGCGGGAGAACTCGGCGTTGAGCTGCGAACAGGCGCAGATGTTCGCCGTATTACGCACACCAACGCGAAGGTCACCGGCGCCGAGCTAACAAATGGCGAGCAGTTCAGACTCGATGCAATTGTCTCGAACTCTGATGCCGTGCGAACTCACCGTGAACTGCTCGGCGGCGCGCGAAAATTCGAGCGGCGCCGACGCTATGAGCCCGCGTGCTCTGGTTTTGTTCTATATCTGGGGCTGAAACGCAGGCAACCGCAGTTACTGCATCACAATTTCGTATTTTCCGCGGATCCGCATGAAGAGTTCGACGCGATTTATCGGCGGGGCGAACCGGCGGAAGACCCGACATGCTATGTCTGTGCGCCTGCGGTGACGGAGCCGGACGTCGCGCCACCGGGAGGTGAAGCGCTTTACATCCTAGTCCACACGCCTTTTTTGCGTTCCCATCACGATTGGAGCCGCATGTTGCCGGCGTATCGTGACACGATCCTGAAGAAGCTCGGGCGGACGGCCGGCCTGGAAGTTGAGCGAGATATTGTCACGGAAGCAACGCTCACGCCGCTCGACATCCACAATCGATATCGTGTTCTGAACGGCGCAATCTACGGCCTGGCGAGCCATGGGAAATGGACTGGCGCATTTAAACCGGCGAATCGCAGCCGCGATTTCGAAGGACTCTACTTGTGCGGCGGGGCAGCGCACCCCGGACCGGGGATGCCAATGGTGCTCATGTCCGGATGGATCGCCGCGGATGCGCTCGATGCAGATTCCGCAGTTCCCAAGAGTACGCGCAGGCGAACGCCTGTTCCCGCAGGGGCATGAAACGCGATCTCTTCTCAACCGGGGAGATGATCAGACAGCCGTCGCCTGGCCATGAGCCCGCTCATCCGGCAGGGATCTCGGCGGGACTGCTCCGCATCTTCGGCAGATATTCAGAGCATTACGTCGCCCGCCACTTCCATTCCGTCCGCTTGCTAGCGAACGGAGCGCCGAAAACGTGCTTCGACGTGCCGCTCGTTCTTTATCTAAATCACTCGTCATGGTGGGATCCGATTGTATGTCTCCTGCTGGCGCGCCGTTTTTTCCCGCGGCGGAAGTCCTATGGTCCGATCGATGCCGCCGCCTTGCAGCGTTACGCCTTCCTGGAGCGGCTTGGATTTTTCGGAGTGGAACATGGCACCGGTCGCGGCGCGAGGAACTTCCGCAAACGGGCGGAGGCGATCCTCAGGCAAAACGACTCAGCGCTTTGGCTGACCCCGCAGGGGATGTTTATCGACAATCGTCCGCGACCGTTATATTTCCAAAGCGGCCTGGGTCGTCTTGCGCACGGCGCCACGTCGGCAGCATTCCAGCCGCTAGCGATCGAATACACATTCTGGGAAGAACGGCTCCCAGAGGTGCTGATCAGCTTCGGTGAGGCTGTTATCTTTGAGCAGCCTCGCTCGCTGAACGTTCCGGACGCAACGGACCTGTTTGAAGCTGCGCTAGCGAGCGTGCAAGATCAGCTGTCCGCAGCGTCACAACGGCGGCAACGCGAAGAGTGGCGCGTTCTGGTGGAAGGCGGCGCCGGTACCACGCGTGTGTACGATTGGTGGCGACGCGCGCATGCTACTCTGCGTCGCCAAAAGTTCCACTCAGCACATTCGGAATTGTGACAACGATTGCGATCATCGCGCTCCTGCTTGCCGCCTGGCCCGCGCTGTTATTCGTGCGCAATCTGGGGGTTCTACGCCGGCCTGTTAGGCGTTACCGCTCTGCGAGTGGCGTGTCGATCTTGATCCCCGCGCGAAACGAAACGCGTAATATCGCTGCCGCTGTCCATGCGGCGCTCGCGAATGTCGGAACGGAAGTGCTGGTTCTTGACGATGCGTCGATGGACAACACGGCGGAAGTCGTCTTGGCAGTCGCCGCAGAAGAGCCGCGTCTCGAACTCATAACCGGAGCGCGAGTTCCTCATGGATGGTGCGGAAAGAACTGGGCATGCGCCCAGCTCGCGGAAGCGGCGACGCATCCTCTGCTCCTCTTTGTTGATGCTGACGTGCGGCTCGCGTCCGACGCGGCTGCGAGCATCGCGGCGTGGCTGCGCGAGAGCGGCGCGCAGCTCGCCAGCGGAGTGCCGCGGCAGGAAGTCGGCACCTTCTCAGAACGGTTACTAATCCCGCTAATTGACTTTGTGCTGCTCGGTTTCCTGCCGCTTCGCCGCATGCGTCGATCACCCCACCCCGCATACGCAACCGGCTGCGGCCAACTTGTTATCGCAGACGCAAACGCATATCGCGCCAGTGGAGGTCACGGTGCCATCCGCAGCAGAATGCATGACGGTCTCGCATTGCCGAAAGCTTTCCGCACCGCTGGATATCGGACCGACTTGTTCGACGCGACGGAATCTGCCACCTGCCGCATGTATGGCAGTGACGCGGAGACTTGGCAGGGTTTCAGCAAAAACACGCATGAAGGCCTCGGAGCGCCTAGCCGTATCCTTCCCGCAACAGTGGTTCTCCTTGGCGGACAAGTGTTGCCGTTTGTTCTGCTGCTTGCAACGGGGCTCACACAGTTTCAATTCGGGTGCGCGCTCGCCGCATCCGCGCTAGCGCTACTGCCGCGCATTCTTGCAGCATGGCGATTCCAGCAGCGGCCAGACATGGTTATTCTTCATCCGATCGCAGTAGTCGCGATGCTCGGAATCCAGTGGATGGGCCTCATCCGCTACTTGCTGCGTCGGCCGACGGTGTGGAAAGACCGCGGTTACTCACAACTAGGCGATCGCGTGTCG
>JACDHZ010000243.1 GCA_013820755.1 Chthoniobacterales bacterium | reverse complement strand
GCCTGGCACCAGAACCGCACCGATGAGCAAATCTGTCTTGGGCATCAGCTCTGTGAGATTCAGCTCATTGGAGTACAGCGTGTTTGCGTTCGGCATCGTCAAGTCGAGGAACCGCATGCGCTCACCGTCCAGCTCGAGGATAGTCACGTCAGCGCTTAAACCGACCGCCATGCGCGCGGCATTAACGCCCGATGTCCCTCCGCCGATCACCACCACTCGGCCCGGCAAAACACCAGGCACGCCGCCGAGCAACACCCCGCTGCCGCCGTTGTGCTTCGCCAGATAGTAGGCACCCATCACGACCGACATGCGTCCAGCAATTTCGCTCATCGGCTCGAGCAGCGGCAGCTTGTTGCCTACCTGAATTGTCTCGTAGGCGACGCCAGTCACTCCGGACGCGAGTAGCGCATCGGTGAGCGGACGGCTCGCCGCGAGGTGCAAATACGTGAACAGAATCTGCCCTTTGCGCAGCAGCCCATATTCCGGCTTCAACGGCTCCTTCACCTTAACGATCATCTCCGCCTGCCGGAAGACTTCTTCGGCCGTATCGATGATCTGCGCTCCTGCCGCGACGTAATCGTCGTCAGAAAAACCGGAGCCGAAGCCCGCGCTTTTTTGCACGAGTACTGTGTGGCCGCGGCGCGTGAGGGTCGTCGCGGTGGAAGGCAGCAACGCGACGCGATGCTCCTGCTCTTTTATTTCCTTCGGAACGCCGATGATCATCCTCCTGCTCTCGCAGAAGTTCCGGCACGAAGCTAGTTCAAAGAGGGATCGTCAGGCGCGGCAGCGACTAATTTGTACCACGGCCCCAGCCCTCGCATGATTTCGAACCAGAGCTTCGGCAAGCGCTCCGGTGCGAGTGCAGCACGGCTGGGCTTCTGCAAAATCCATGCCTTCTGTTTCATCTCGGCTTCCAGCTGCCCTGCGCTCCACCCCGCGTAGCCGACAAAAGCGCGAATCGAATTTGGATCGGCCTCCACCCGTTCATGCGCCTCATCGGCATTGACGTTGTGGTTAAGTTTCAGTCCGCTGCCCGCCTCCCATTCGAACGCGGCGAACATCAGCTGATTTCTACCCACCGGTCCGCCGAGAAAAACGGGAACATCGGCGAGGCCTTGTGGCGGGATGTCCCCAACGAGATCCGCCACCTGCTTGTCCAGCGGCCGGTTCAGAATGACGCCCGTCGCGCCGTCGTTTGCGTCATGAGATGAGATGAACAGGACGCTGCGCCGGAAGTTCGGGTCGAGCATGTTCGGGTGCGCGATCAGCAACGAACCCGCGAGGCTCTGCCCTCCGTCTTCTCCCCGGTCCCGCATGATTACGTAGATTGTGCGACAACTGG
The DNA here is from genome assembly GCA_013820755.1 of Chthoniobacterales bacterium. Lineage (GTDB taxonomy): Bacteria > Verrucomicrobiota > Verrucomicrobiia > Chthoniobacterales > UBA10450 > JACCTI01. The sequence continues at coordinate 2,362 of JACDHZ010000243.1, read as the reverse complement.
GGACGCAAGACAAGCTCAGCGTGGCAGGAGCTGCTGACCGGCTAATTCAAAAACCGGTCCTGCCATTGGCTCATCAAGCCAGTCCATGGTCGTAACGGTCACCAGCTTCTGTGAGTGTTCCGGAAGCGAGCGGAGCAATCGATTGCGGCGCTCCGGATCGAGCTCGCCGAAAATATCATCTATCAACAGCAATGGCTGGATGCGCTCCTGGGTCGCGAACACGCGCGCCTGTGCGATTTTTAATGCAAGCGCGATGGTGCGCTGCTGACCTTCGGACGCGAATTGATTCGCAGGCATTCCATCGACGAGCAGCGTGACGTCATCCCGATGCGGACCTACAAGCGTCTGTCGCAGCCGTTTCTCTTGAGCGCTGGATGCTGCAAGCTCAGCGGCGAAATCGGCAGCGTTTCCCGGAGCAAAGGCCAGCGTAAAACTCTCGTTCATCCCGCTGATCTCCCGGTGCGCTTCTGCGGCGAACGGCGCGAGGCGTTCGACCAATCCCACGCGCAACGCCGACAGCTGTGTTCCGTGTTGCAGCAAGGGCGGGTCGTACGCGGCAATTTCGCGGGGCCGCGCGAGAACTGATTTCAGCAGCATGTTCCGCCCGCGCAGTGCGCGCTCGTATGCACGCAAACTCGGTCGATATGTCGGCTCGATCTGGATACCGAGAAAATCTAGAAAACGTCGGCGGAATTCGGACCCGCCGCGCACCAGCTCGATGTCGGTATTCGCGAAGGACACAACTCGTGCCACCCGCAGGTATTCGCTTGTCCCGCGTTGCTCGATGTGATCGAACTGGACCTTGCGACGCAGCGTGCTGTAGCGGAAATCAAGAGCGTGACCATCGTAGCTCCCCGCGACTGCAAACCATCGGGCGCCCAGCTTCGTTACGGGCGCGAGTGTCGAGCTTCTTTGCGACTGCAGCCGCAGGAGCACGCACGCCGCTTCCAGGATAGACGTTTTACCCTGTCCATTGCGGCCGACAAAGAAGTTCAACCCTGCCGAGAAGTCGATCCGCAGCGAATCAAAACAGCGGAATTGTCTCAGCTGCAGGTCGGTCAGCATGGAGCCTGACAGGTATCACGGATCCGGCGTCGCCGCCCGCGGCCGCAGTCATTTCGAGCTCTAGAGCGCCGTCTGCAGGAATTTCGCCAAATAGCACTTGCGGGAGGCGGCGGGCGCCCTTACTACGTCCGCAGATTTGGAAGATTGTTCTGGGGGGAACAGCCGCCCTTCATGTCCTTTGGGCGTGGGGGGCGGTACTTTTTTGTCCTGACGCATGGAAAAAACTCCCGAGCGGGGTCGGCGACAGTTTTCGTGGGCGCTGGCGTTCACCATCGTCGCCTTGATCTTCGTCGCGCTGATCGCGTTCATCTTTATCCGGCTGGAGTCATGGCCAATCCGCACCGGCCGTGAAACCGGAGCCGAGCTGGAGCGTCTCGCTGGAAAGTTACGCGATGCGTTCATTGAGATTGCGCATCTGCAGCCGCAAGTCACAATAAATAACCGCGTTTACGTCGAGCGAACGACGCAAGTCGCAGAGCTGGCACTGATTTCGCGCCAGGTAGAGGTTGAACACGAATTTGCGCATACATGGGCCGGCAGCACGAAACGGGTGAAGCTTCACGGCACGTTTGCAGTGAAGGCGGGCTTCGATTTGCGCGAGAACGTACAAGCCGACGTGCGCGATGATGCGCTGACAGTCGAATTGCCGCACGCGCGACTTCTTGGCGTGGAGCAGCAGCAGGTCGACGTGCGCGAATTAGAGAACGGTTATTGGAACAGAATATCGGCGACGGATCTCGAAACCGAGCTCGCCACCTTATCGAGGCTTGCGCGGGAAAAGGCGGAAGCGAGCGGTATAGCTGCCGAAGCTGAGAAGGCGCTGCAAACGCAACTCGAGGAGCGGATCGGCACGAAACGACCGCTGCGCTTGTTGTTCAACGGCGATGTCCCGGGCCATGTGTCGAAGCCATAGGCTCACTTCGGCCGCGGAGAACGTCCATCGCCGGATCGGAACGTCGACCGCAGAAGAGTGATGCGATGAAGCTGCCAAAGGCGAAGCTCACGGGGCCGATCGCGCTGCTACTTGCGGCGGTCTTCTTCTTCGCGCTCGCTCCATTCCTCATGGCCAGCGGTATCCGTGCCTGGATTTGGTGGGAAGGCCGCCAGAACGGTCTCACGATTGACGTTGGTTCTGTAGAGGCGCCATTGCTGCGTCCGGTTGTGCTGCGTCAACTCAGCGCCCGTGCAGCCGGCGAAAGGCAACTTGACGTGAATATTGAAGTGGCGCGGATTGAGTTCGAGCTGAATCTCAGCGCCATTTTCGGCTTTTCCGGGACGCGCCAAATTCGCGATGTCG
>JACDHZ010000012.1 GCA_013820755.1 Chthoniobacterales bacterium | reverse complement strand
CGCGATCGCGCTCACCTGTGGTTGGTCGGCGCTACTCACGCTCACGGGCACTTATAAGCAGTTGTACACCTGGGTGACGTTTGCGTCGGTCGCCTTCGGCGTGCTCGGGGGACTCGCCATTTTCAGATTGCGGCGCATCAGGCCAGAGGTGCATCGACCATATCGCACGTGGGGCTACCCAGTCGTGCCGACGCTTTTCGTGATCGCGCTCCTCGCGCTCGTCGTGAATACCTTCCTTGAGTTACCAATCGAATCGCTCGTCGGCCTCGCGATCATCGCCCTCGGATTGCCGGCATACCGATATTGGGCGGGGGGCGCGCGCCGCGCATCCGGCCGGGCGGCGAGCTAGCGCAGCGGGACTTCCATCGCGCTCAGATGTTCAGCGTCGTGGTGAATTTTCACGTGCGCCGTCCGCGCGTCTTGCGTTGTCTCGTCTGCGACGACGCCGCCGGAGTTGTAGTTCTTCTGAAACGCGATTGAGTTTGGCGACGACACGATGAGACGAAGGCGGCTCCCTTTCGCCAGCTTACGTGCGACAAAAAGCCCAGGCGCGAAGTCGCATCGAACGATCTCGCCTGGCTTAACGAGCTTTTCATTGCTGATCGACTCGCGGTAGCGAAGGCGGCGCACGTCGCTCCAGAGCGGAATGCTGGTGCCGTCCGGCTGGATTTCGTAAAGATCGGCTGACAGATCCGTGTCGGGTGTGTCGATGGAGACCCAGAGGGTGAGTTTCGGACTTCCAACAAGCGGCGTCTCGTTAGGCAGGGGATCGGTGTGGTAGACCAGTCCGTTCTCGCCAATGCTGAGAGCGTACTGCTGGTCGAGAGCGGCCTTTTGTTTATCCGGCTCCACGCTTTCGATGTTCTCGCCGCGCCGTGTGTCAAGGGGATCGTAGGTGAAGCTATCGGCGCCTTCCTTCGGCTTGTTTTCTGTCAGCGCGCCCGAACGGAAAACGCCGTTGGCGTCGCCACCGTTCGAGTCGAGGAAAAACGCGCGCGGGTTTGCGGAGAGCGCCTCAAGGCTGCCTGCGTATTTCCATTCACCGTTCGCGCCGGAGTTCCCCGCAGGTAGCAGGTAATACGCCACCTGGTCCTTGAGGAACTCAGGCTTGGGTTTCCCCTTCATCGTCCAGTCGTACCATTGCCGATGCAGGTCGTTCAGATCCAGCAGCGCACCGGGGCCGAACTTCACGCCACCGACGTCATCGGCGGGCGTGCGAGTGCCCGCGTGGTCCCACGGGCCGATGATCAGGAAGTGGTTTACGCGTGCCTCCGGCGAGGCGTTCGCGATGTGGTTCCAGTAGTACGTCAGCGCCCCGAGTTCATCGCCGTCGTATTGGCCGGTGATGGAGAGGATAGGTAATCCGATCTTTTGATACTGCTCGCGCGTGGGTGCCATCCCCTGCCAGTAGGTGTCGTAGCTTGGGTGGGCGATCCACCGCTGGAAATTCGCGGACGGGTTGCCGATGAACGTGTCGAGCGTCTTGAAGGGGATCTGTTTTTTGTAAGCCTCGAGAAACTTCGCGCGCCAAAACTGCGGGTCGCCGAAAAGATTGTTCTGCACAGTGCGCCCGCTCGTGAGCGTGAGCCACTGCACGTCGTATGTAGCGCCGACGTTATTTGGGAACGGAAAATCGACGCCTTGATGCGCTGACGCGACCGGCACGATCGTGGCGAGATGGGGCGGAAATTCCTTCGCGGTGGCCCATTGATCGAACCCTGCGTAGGAGCCGCCCCACATCGTGACTTTTCCGTCACAGAACGGCTGCTGTGCAAACCACTCGACGACGTCGTGCCCATCGCGCGCCTCGTTCGCGAACGGCTCGAAGTCGCCTCCGGAATTGCCACGGCCTCGCACATCCACCAGCGCGAAGGCATAACCGTGCGAGGCGAAATACGCCGCGCGTGCGTGATAAGTATCGGAGATATACGGCGTGAGCGTGAAGATGACGGGAGTGCGCGGGGTGGGGCCATCGGAGTTCCTCGGCAGGTACAACGTCGCGTTGAGTTCCACCTTGTCGCGGAGCGGAATCTTCACCGCCCACCGCAGTTGGTAATCAGCCGCCGAGGGTTGGGCCGGTGTAGGTGTCGGCGCGGGTGTCTGCGCTCTGGCGCCGCACGCGACGAGCAGAGCCGTGAAAACGAGCATTGATATCTTGATCACGCTCGATTGAACCGAAGGTGTCGGAACGAGACAAGGCAAGACTGGCCTGCTGCTATTCGCTCGTCACCAGACAACTGAACCGGGTTCGACTTTATCGCTCGCTGCGCGCCGTAAAGGTATTGCTCGCTGTGCTGCGCTCCACCTTTGCTGTGGTCGCTTCGCGCGGGAGGTATTCATCGGTTTCCGTTGGCGATCAACTTGCTGTTTCTTAGACGATGAAGTTTCGAATCCTCGGTTCCGCACGGTTAATCATGCGTATCCGAATACCCACGTCGGTTGCTGCCAAATACTGCCATCACTTCCCAACGCTAAAGAATATCGAAGGATTGCAAGCGACCATCGAAGCCTGTAATCCTCTGAGGCGACATGACAAACCCCCCTATTGCACGGGCGTTCGTAATCAGCAGGTCACGGGTTCGAGTCCCGTCTTCGGCTCTCCCTACGAACAAGGTGGTTCTCTCACGTTGAGAAATCCTGCTTGGAATATGAAGGTTGTTGTTAAGCCAAACTTTTGGGCGGGAACCTGCCGACTGCTGCACGGCCAGAAGGATATGACGTCAGTCTTGCGCAGCTTGAGTGGATAACGCTAGACAGCTTTTCACTAAGCTGCGCTGCCGATGTCTATTGCGGATTTGAAGGCAGCAGTTTGGAAGCAGCTCTAGCGCGGCGCTATAAAGATGATGAATCCTCGTCGAGATCGAGGCGGCGCGATGCTCTGCAGGAAAGAGCTGTCGCGATGCAATGGTCGGTCGATCACTATAAGTTACCTGAGTATGTTAGTTGACAAACGACATCCAACTATCGTTTCATCTTATCCCCTAACGAATGAACAAGCGTTCCCTTGTTTCTATTGGCGCTTCCGCACTTGCTACGGCTGCGGCGATGGGATTCGCCCTTGAGGGACAGACGTGGCCGCAAGGTAGCAATGTTACGATGCAGCTTTCCCTTGTTGGAAATCAGACGCTGATCGACGGCTTCACCTCCTTCAACCAGTCTGCCGAAGATGCGCTCGCACTATGGAATGAGCAGCTTGGCCGCCTCCAATTCTTTGTGGCGCGCAACTCGACCATCGAACCGACCGACGGAGATCGGCTAAACTCCGTGTTTTTCTCTAGCACTATTTTCGGCGGATCTTTTGATAGCAACACGCTCGCGGTGACGCTGCGAACATTTTCCGGTTCAACTTTGCTGGAGGCCGACGTCATTTTTAATAGTGCGAAGTCCTTCGATTCCTATAGAGGTCCCCTTCGCACCGCGAGCGGAGGCGGCACGTTGCACGATTTCCATCGCATTACGATCCATGAATTCGGCCACGTGCTGGGGCTAGATCACCCTGACCACGCGAATCAAAACGTCGTCGCGATCATGAACGCTTATGAGAGCGACATCGATTCCTTGCAGACGGATGACATCCAGGGTGGGCAGACGTTGTACGGGGCACCAACTCCCACACCGAGCGTCGCGCCAGCGTCTCTTTTCGAAGCTGAGCTCCTATCACTTCAGGCGCTCTCAGGCGCGACACACAAAGCGATCAGTGACGCGAATCTGAGCGCGGGGGCTGGCACTCAGCTCAGTGCGACAGGAACGGGTCAATATGCAGCGTACACTGTTCCAGTCATCGCCGCAGGGACCTACAAGGTCAGAGTAGGAGTCAAAACAGGAGCTAAACGGGGAATATTCAAGATGTCAGTCGGAGGCGTCGCTCAGGGTAAGGCGCAGGATGAATACACGTCCTCAGGCGGGTACGGGGTTCGTAATCTAGGAACTGTCACGTTCTTCAGTGGCGGCAACAAAACCTTCAAGTTTTGGGTCAGCGGGAAGAATGCAATCAGCGGAGGTTACAGCATCGCACTTGACTACATCAAACTCATCCCGACTGACCGTCTCGAAACAGAATCGCTCAAAGTGCAGTCGATTACGCCTATTCCGGGCGACTATACATCGAACCAGTGGTTCGGCGTCTTCCGCGCGATGCCTGCGAGCGGTGGCGCTGGCACCTACTTCAAGCCGAACGCCCCCACCAAACACGTGACCTACACGGTACCTGTTGCGAAAGGTGGAAGCTACCGCGTGATAGCGGGAATTCAGACCAAGCCGAACAGGGGCATCTTTCAACTGGCAATCAATGGAGTGAACCAGGGACAGCGGCAGGATGAATATTATTCGAGTTTAACTTACGGCACTCGTGACCTCGGCTTAGCGTCGTTCTCGGCTGCGGGCGACTATGCCTTCGAATTCGCAGTCACAGGTAAGAATGCGAGCAGCACCGGCTACACGCTTGCACTCGATTACATCGAACTCGTTCCGCAATAGAGCCGAGCCGTCCGCGTTAGAGGTGGACATCCAAGCGCGGGACAAGCCTGCTATTCAAAAAAGGCTTCCTGATTTCTTCACGCGCCTAACGAAGGGCGCGATCGAAATCACCGCGAAAATAATCATGATCTCACCGGACAAAGCAGCGATCCGGATGCGGGCGCGCGAAGAAGCCGCACCAAATCGGCCACAGTGTGGTGGATGTAGTGGCAAAGATGCGGTCCCCGAAGAAGCCGAGCATGTGGGCGTGATTGATAGCTCGAACACCTTCCCGCCGCTGCAGCTCCGCGATCTGCTGGTGAAAGCGCTCCATCTTTGTCCACTGGCCTTTCGGCCGGAAGTGATGCTCCGCGTGGTACCCGTTGTAGAAAAAAACCAGTTGTAGAACGCGGAAATCGTCGAGTGCGCAACGCTCGATCGTGGCGGCGGCGACCCGTGTGAACGTCGCGGGGCAGCCACTCTGCATCGGTTCAATCCGCGCCCAGCATCACCCGCTGCGATCAGCTCGTAAACGCGCCGAGCTTATCCATGATTGCCTTCTTCGACGCCGCACCAACGATCTGATCGCGGAGCTGACCACCGCTGAAGAAAAGCAGCGTGGGCACGCCGCGAATGCCAAACCTTTGCTGCAGGCCGGGGTCGTCGTCGATGTTCACCTTTGCCACTCGGTAGCGCCCTTCGCTCTCTGTCGCGATTTCGTCGAGAACCGGCCCAATCATCTTGCATGGGCCACACCACGGTGCCCAGAAGTCGACAACAACCGGAATTGGCGACTGAATGACAGCTCGATCAAAACTCATTTCGTGATGTGAATCGGCTCATTCATCATTTGCAGGCATCAATTTCGCTGTTCCGCCGCAGTTTCGAAAGTTCCACCCGTCGAAGTTGCGTAAAGCTGCTTTGTGTTCAACTGATTCAAGGCGCCGCTCCCATTGCGGCGATGATACACTTATGGACAAAGATTTGGTGATTAGACGAGTTGTTCAAGCGGCGGCCCTTTTGTTGATAGGCGACGGCATCATGGGCCTCATTAAGCCGCGCTGGCACTCCCTCCTATGGCACTTCGGGCCTGAAATCGCGCGCGCAGCAACGGAAGAGCTGGCCGACCATCCGACCACAGCCCGTTGCGTCTATGCTGCTGAGGCAACGCTGGGTCTGCTGATCGCAATACGGCAGACTCCGGATGCGGAGTAGAGATCCTCTGAGGACTGGGCACCACGCGTGCCGACCCGAGTCGCTTGTCCCAAGTTGTCGCGCTTATAAGCACCGCCGCTTACATCCAGTGGCGCCGTAGCAATGCCTCAGGAGCCGCTTCAAGAGTCGATTTCCATCGTCATTCCAACGGTGAACGAGGCGGAGAACATCGAGCCGCTGGTCGCGCAGATTATGACGGCAATGCCGGGAGTTCGAGAGATATTGTTCGTCGACGATCGATCAAATGATGGCACGCCGGGCGAAATTTGTTCTCTAGCTGCAGCTGCGCCCGTGCGTCTCGTTGAACGAGAAATTCCGACACTTGGACTTTCTGGAGCAGTGATCACGGGAGCGCGCGCCGCCTGCGGCGATATTCTCGTCGTGATGGACGCTGATCTCAGTCACCCGCCGGAGAAAATACCAGACCTCCTGCAGCCGATTGTCATTGGCCGCGCCGACATGGCAATCGGAAGTCGGTATATCCCAGGAGGCACGACCCCCGATTGGCCGTTGTACCGCAAGGCGATGTCTCGCGTGGCGGCGGCCACTGCTTATCCGCTCACCGGGGTGCATGATTCAATGTGCGGTTTTTTCGCCATTCGACGTGTGCTGCTGCTGGAATTAGCGCCGAGAGCCACCGGATTTAAAATCGCGTTCGAGGCTATTGTGCGGGGCGGGCGGAGTCTCCGTATCGTCGAGGTGCCGATTGAGTTCCGAGATCGCCGGCGTGGGAAATCGAAGATGTCACTCGGCGTGGCGATCCTATTTGGCTTCCGCTGGATCGCTGCGGCCGGCCGCATCTTGTTACGGCGGCGCTAGATCCGATACTTCCCGGCGCTTAATCGCCACGAGCTCAAGAGCGAGGGCAATGAACAGCAGCGCGGCAGCGAAGAACGCATTACCGAGCGCCTGTGCTGGTCGTTGCAGCGGGATACTCGTGGCGAGCAGAAGCATTGCAATGACTGCAAAGATAAGCAGGCGTCTGCTTCCCCCGGCTAACCATCGCTGCACGATCACGGTGAACGGAAACAGAAGGAATGCGAAGAGGTAATCGAAAGCTAGTGGAGTGAACATCAGGATCAGAAGGAGCAGGCAGGCGAACTCAAGCGCATCTGTCTCGGACGTTCGTCGCCCCTGCTTCGGAATCGCTACGACGTATGCCAGACCGGAGAGCAGTGCCGCTGCAACGAGAATCCGATTAACGGTGCGAAAGCTCAGATCAGCCACGTTTGTATAGACCAGTGTGTGCGGGCCGAATTGGAAGTCGTATTCGATGTGGCGCAGGAGGCGGTTGGCTACGCCGAAAATCGATTGGTTCTTCCATGAGTTGCTTCGGCCAGGCCGCTGGGCCATGCCGGTCTCGTCGTACTTGAAGAGCATGCCGTGCGTCCAAAGCCGCAGATCTTCCCGCGCTTGTTGCAAGCCCCGAAAAGGGGTTGGCAAAACGATGAGCAGCAACGCGAGTGTTACGACCAGCGCAGCGGCTGCGGTCCAGTTGCGCCGGTAGATGAGGTAGATGGAAGCAAGCACCGGGAACGCCTTGATCGCTGCGGCAAAAGCAATCAGCGCGCCGGCTGTGATCTGCCACCTCCGCTGCAATGCGACGAACCCCCCGAGTACGAGTGCGAGCAGCACCAGACTTGGCTGACCAAGATGAAAATTACTCCAGGCGTAAACTGAAATGATCCCACTGGGAATTATGTAGAGCAGAAGATGCTGTCGCTTCCAGTCTCCGGTAGCCAGCCGCACCGACAAAAGTATGCACGCTGGCCAAGCCGCGGCGTTCATCAGCACGAGTGCAACGATGATACCCGTCCTCCCGAGCAAACTGAGCGGCGCGAGGAAAAGCGCGCACGACGGCGGATACATGAACGGAAACTTGCGGAACGGTCCCGGATAGATGGGCTCGCCGCGCAGTACATGCTGTCCGGTGTCGAACCAGACTTTGTAATCTTTAATGCTCTCGCCCGGCAGGAATGCGTTGATGACAGGAATCGTCGCGTAAACAAGCAGGGTCGCGCCGAAGACCCACAGCATTACACGGAATGCTCCGTCGGTATCGAGCCGGTCAGCGAGTTGTCGGAGGCGCGTGGGGGTTTTCGTGCTGGTCATGCTGCTGGCCGTCAGGTGCGACGCTGAGGTTAGATGGAAACGCGGGGCCCGCTGCAACGCGGGATGAGAGTCGTCGGCGTGCGGCGGCCTGCGCTCAGAACCGCAAGTGGCTCATGAGCCAAATCACGGCGGCCGCGAGTGCGATCACAAGAACGAGGAAAATAATACGCCCTTCGCGGCGTTCCTTGCGTAACGAGACCCGGCGTCGACTGAACCCGTCGCCCTCGCCGTAGCGCTTATCCTGCAGCGCGACCGAGACATCGAGCCGGTTGGCACCCGCTGACGCACGATCGAGTATTTCTTCACGTTGCCGTCGACTCGTCTCTTGCGCTTTCCGTGGCGCTTCGGCGATCATGCGTTGGAGCTTCTGCATCTCGTCACGCAATTGGGATTCACGCCGGGCGAGCTCCTCCTGCTTGTCGTTAAGGGGTGTCCCGGCTTTGGGCGATCTGCGGTGCATCAGGCGATTATTGAGTGCGCGCAGCGAGCCACAGGAAAATTAGCAACGCGATAAATCCAAAGACGATTAATGGCAGCGTCAACGCGAGCCCGATCTGCATCCACTGCACAAAACCGTTTGCGCTACCAAGGCCGCCGACCTCTGGCGCCGCCTCGGGCAATGCCACTTCGCCACCCTCATCGCTCGCCGCGGTAAGACGGCTGCGTTGCTGGCTAAACTCCGCCCGGGCGTCATCCACGGTGCTCAGCGCGCGGCTCAGTTCCTTGTGCAAATCAGCGGGATTCCAGCTTTTCGGATCAATAGCTTCGAGCAGCGCGAGGTGTTGATCGAAGCTTTCGCGGGTCGCGCGGATCTGATCCAGTTTCTTCTGCGAGTCGTAAGCCTCGCGTTCCAGCACCACGAGCGAGCGCGTCAGCTTGTCAGTCATTTCGCTGCGGCCGCGCTCGAGCTCCTCCTGCCGGCGGCTCAGCTCTTCCAGCTCGCGCTTTTGCTTTTCGATCTGATCCTGCTGGCGCTTGAGAGCGATGAGTTGCTCCTGCGCTTTTTGCACCTGTGAGTCGAGGTGCTCGGTAGAATTAGCTTCCTCTTCGCTTAGCTCCAGCATCTGTTCCATCGGTCGAATTCGTTCTGCCATTTTGGAAATGTCGTCGGCGCGGCGCAGCCGGACGCGCGTCTCGGGCTGCCGTGCACGGATATAATTCTTCCCAGCCTAAATTGCCACATTTTTCAGGAAAGTTTTCGAAAGAGTTGAGTCGGTGGGTGTGAAAACATGCCAATGCGCTACATGGCTTCATCCAGAAGCTGCTGCCAGAGCTCGCACAACTCTGCATAGCGACCGCCGGTGAGGAACTTCAGCTCAGGCCAGTGCGAATCGATATGGTTGCGTTGAAATGGCTTTGGTCCATGGAAGTGGATGATGCGCGCACCGGCATATTCGTTCCAATAAGGTTTCCAGTTCAGCTCCGGCGGAAGTAAATCCCACAACGGCATGCCATCCGCCCGCCGAAAAAACGCGCGATACGCTCCCTGATCCCAGCTGACCGCCGGAAGATCATCCATTTGTGCCCGGATGTAGCTGCGGAATTCCTCGTCCCGCTCGCGTAATGCCGGCAAATGCATCCACATCGCGCCGGTGTTGACGTCGTCCAGCCGCGCAGTGTCAGATTCAACGGCGACGGCGAAATACCGCGGGTGCAACGGTGCCAAACAGTCAGCGACTTCGCGCCGAAAGATAACATCGCAGTCGGTGTACAGAACGCGATCGTCAAACCCGAAGCGTTTTTGCAGAGCGGGCAATTCCAGGCGCAGGAATACGCCGCGAGTGGCTCGCAATAGATCAGGATTTTTTCGGCGCTCACCCAGCGCAGCGATGTCGTCAAGGAGAGACGTCTGGCAGCGGATCACACGAACGTTCCTCCGCTCCAGCCAGGCGGTGAAATCATTCTCTTCCCCATCGTAGATGCAGTGCGGCTCCAGGGCAGTGTGCCCTAGCGCAGTGTGGACCGCGACCTTCGCCATATCGGCGTACTGTCTGAATGCGGGCGCGCTGTCGTTCAGCGCGAAAAACCACTGCATATATTGCTTCAGGTGACTGGCGAATTCCGCAGCGCATACGTCACGCACGCGTGGCGGTAAATAGGATGTCGACGTCTAACGCATTTTGCCCCAACGCGATTGGCGCAGCGTCGGCATCTCGTGTGTCGACGCACCGAGCGTCACCGCCGGACCATTTGGGTGACTCATATCATTGTGCAGAATATGGACGCTTTTGTAGCCGCTCGAAGTGAATAGCTGGATCAAAGAGCCGAGCGTCGGCCAGAAAGCGGTTGGTGACATCCCGCTCAACGGCTCGTCCAGCCCGCCCTCTGCGTGTACACGTCCCCGGAACCCGTGCTGCACCGCATCCGCTGAAAGCTCGTCCGCGTAGTGGGTCCAGACTAATAGTTTCGGAGCGGCGGATGGGAGCTGATCGACGAGGGTCCACGGCTCGGGCAGATGGTACAACAAGCCCGAACAGAACACCGCGTCGAAGTGTCCGAGCCCGGCGAGGTCGATCGTCTCGAGATTTCCCTGCAGGAACTCCGCGTTCCGCACGCCAAGCAATCGCTTGACGAGTTCTGCCTTACGTAAATTCCTTTCACGAGCTTCGATCCCGACCACACGCGTGGCCTGCGCGGCGAGCATGAAGGTGTGTGCGCCCTCAAGCGATCCCAGTTCCAGAATCCGTCTCGCCTCAGGCGCGAAACGCCGAAACCACTCAATCCGTACATCGCCGTGCGCGCTGATTGCGCCGCCGTAGTCTGCGCGGCGGATGCGAAACTGGAAAACCCACGGCGCAAGCTCTGCAAACTGAGCAGCGATGTCAGCTTCTCGGTTCTGTGGCGTGGAAGTCATGCGAACAGAAGATAATCACCCGCGTGCGGCTTTCTCTCCACGCGCAGCAACAACGGAACGCGACGCGACGAACGCAGCAACCATGTTACTCGCTGCGTGCATACCGTTTTGCAATCGCCAGCACGCTGCGTCGCACGCGCCACGTTACCGGCCCGGCATCATCTCGAGCAGCACGCCTTTGAAGTACTCCGTTTCAGGTAAGGTCGGCAGCACCGGGTGATCCATCGCTTGTTCGAAGCGACGTAGCCTGCGCGCTGAACGCCGGGCATCGACGAGAGCGTCGGCAATCATCTGCGCGAACGCTGCTTCACTGACATGATGCGAACATGAAAAACTCGCGAGCAGTCCATCTTTTGAGAGCATTTTGAACGCGCGCACGTGCAATTCGCGATAACCACGCATCGCACCATGCAATCCACCTTTCGTTTTTGTGAAAGACGGCGGATCAAGAATGATCAGGTCATATTGCGCATCTGCCTTTTCAGCACCGCGTAGGAACTGGAACACATCTTCTTCCACCCAATTCACCTTCAGGCCATTCCGCGCCCCGTTTGTTCGCGCGGCCTTAACGCTTTCGCTGCTCGCTTCAACAGCCGTCACCTGAGCGGCGTCTGCGCGCGCGCATGCAAGCGCGAAGGCTCCCTGGCTGGTGAAGCAATCCAACACTCGACGTCCACGAGCGAATGCCGCAACTGCGCTGTAGTGCTGCAATTGATCGAGGTAAAACCCGGTTTTCTGCGCGCGTAAAAGATCCAGTTCGAACCGCAGTCCGTGCACGTCGATATCAGCAGCCTTCGTTTCACCCGCAAGGGTACCGGTCGCCAGCTCTAGCCCTTCAGCACGGCGAACAGGAGCATCGTTACGCTCGACGATAGTCAACGGCCCGAGCACCGCGGTCAGGGCATCGACAACTAGCTGCTTCCGCTGATCCATTGCGAGGGTAAGCGTTTGAAGCACTAGCTGGTCTCCATAGCGATCTACGATTACCCCGGGCAGGCCATCGCTCTCGCTCCAGATGATGCGGCAGAGCTCTGGGTTTGCGCCGCGACGCGCGCGGTATTCAAGCGCCTGTGCGACCCGGCGTTGAAAAAATTCGAGGTCCAGATCCTGACGCCGCCGCGAAAAACGCCGCGCGACGATTTGTGATTTGCCGTTATAAATCGCGCTGCCGAGGAGCCGATCCTTTCCGTCCTTGAGCGAGATTACTTCGCCGTCCTGTGGATCGCCAAAGGCCTTCAGCACCTCGCCGGAGAAAATCCAATCGTGGCCATGGAAGATGCGGGCGCGCGGCTTGATAACGAGACCGGCCATGAGAGGGCAGAAGGTCGAACGTGCAAGGCTCAACGTCCAACGGTTGAACACAAACCACTGAATTGAACGTTGAACCCGAAGCGCCCGACGCTAAACGTTGATCGCCGATGGAAAATACGCCACTCACCTCACTCGATCTGCCGATTCCAAAACTCCGCAGCGGGAAGGTGCGCGAAGTTTTCGATCTGGGCGAGACACTCCTTTTCGTCGCTACTGACCGCATCTCGGCCTTCGATTGCATACTGCCGAATCCGGTTCCGCATAAAGGTGCGGTGCTGAACCAGCTATCGGCGTTCTGGTTCCAGCGATTCACCTTCGTCCCGAATCACATGATCGCAGCGCAGTTCAACCTTCCGCGCGAGCTCGAACAGTTCCGGGAGCAGCTCGCCCGTCGATCTATGATTGTTCGCAAGACCGAGCCGCTGCCAGTCGAGTGCGTCGTGCGTGGCTACCTCGCCGGTTCCGGGTGGAAGGAATACTGCGAAACGGGATCGGTTTGTGGCCACATGCTTCCCGCGGGTCTGGAGCTGGCATCGAAACTGCCCGAGGCGCTATTCACCCCCTCAACGAAGAGCGAGTCGGGCCATGATCAAAACATCGACTGGGCGGAATGTTGCCGGATTCTAGGAGAAGAGATCGCGTTGCAGGCGCGCGACCTCAGCCTGCGAATCTACAGCGCTGGTCGCGATCACGCTGCGCGATGCGGCATCATCGTCGCGGACACAAAATTCGAGTTTGGCATGCTCGACCGCCAACTACTCTTGATCGATGAATGCCTTACCCCAGACTCGTCGCGCTTCTGGCCAGCCGATAGTTACGCTACCGGGCAGAGCCCAACTAGCTTCGATAAGCAATTCGTACGCGACTACCTGGAGACGCTTTCGTGGGATAAAACTCCGCCCGCGCCCGCGCTTCCTGCTGGTGTAATCGAGAAGACATCAGCGAAGTATCTCGAGGCATTTCAGCGCCTTACAGGCAGTGCTCTCCCTTCGTGACGAATAAGACGCAAGCTAAAAGGAATCCATAACAGCCAATCACCACGGCTGGCGTAGGCTCCGCTTTCGTGCGTTCTTTGCGTTCTCAGTCGTCCCAGGCCAGCAGCCGTTATAATGACCGTGAACATCAATTCCAAGAATCCCGCAGACTTCGTCGTGGCTAGCGGTTCGATTTCGCGGCCCCGCGCGACACCCAAGCCGCGAGAAGGATGAAACGCGATCCGACAATTTCGATCGTAGTGGTCGTTTACAACATCCCGCGCGAAGCTGCGCGTACCCTGTATTCCTTATCGCCGGCTTACCAGCGGAACGTCGCCCCGGACGATTATGAAGTCATCGTCGTGGACAATGGATCTACTCCTCCGGTTGACGAACAGATCGTTCGTGGCTTCGGCGACAATTTTCACGTTATTAGGCCAGACCCAGCGTCTTCGTCGCCAGCGTCTGCCGTGAATCGCGGCCTGGGTGCGGCACGAGGCGACATTATCGGGGTGATGATTGACGGTGCGCGCATCGTCACACCAGGGCTTCTGCATTTCGCGCGGCACGCCGCCGGATTAGATCCGAATGCGGTGGTAGTGACTCTAGGCTGGTATCTGGGCGCCGATTACCAAGGGTTCGCCATCGATGCAGGGTACGACAAAGGGCGAGAGGATGCTCTGCTGGCTCAGATCGACTGGCCTGAGGACGGTTATCGGTTGTTCGAGATAGCCACCCCGGATGAGTGCTCGGGTGAGGGTTGGCTACACCCTCTTGGCGAGGCTAACGCTCTGTTCCTGCGTCGCCGTCAGTGGAACAAACTCGGCGGGATGGACGAGCACTTTGATCTTCCGGGCGGCGGGTTTGTAAATCCGGACACCTATCGCCGCGCAATGGAGCTCCCGGACGCTCAGCTGGTGCTACTTCTCGGCGAAGGAACTTTTCATCAGGTGCATGGTGGGGTGTCAACGAACGCAACGCGCGAGCAGTTAAGACAACAGTTGTTGAAGTGGGATGCGCAATACGAGGCGCTGCGTGGCCATCCGTTCGACTTGTTGGCACCCGCTAAACCGACCATTTATGTCGGCACGATGCCCCGCCCGGTACTTGACCGTATCGCGCGCGCTGCTGTTGCGCCGATCAGATCGGATATCTCGCCGCTCGGGGATGGCTTTGACTACAAGATGTGGTCAGCGAAGCCGTTAGTGAAACCTAAAGACCCTCTCGTTGCAGAGCTTGTAGAGTTGGCTCATCAAGAATTCGTTAACCGTCACTTTAGTGAAACAACCTACGTCGCAAGAATTGCCCGCCGAATCGCACCGGACGAGCCCGAGCCTCAGCGACTGTTGGCAATGACTGCTACGGCTCTCGCTCTCGACGAGCCAGTCAGCGCAAATTTTTATTGCGTTGCGGGCGAGGCGCACAGGTTGCTGAACGAAGTCGATGTCGCGACGACGTACTATCACAAGGCGCTGGTGTTAGATTCAAACTTCTGGCAAGCCCACATAGGCCTGGCGTCTTTAAGACTACCTGGAGAGATCTATTACAGATGGCTCGAGCGGTTTTACCAACAGATGGCCCCGAACATCGTGATGGAAATCGGAGTAGCCGACGGTGCATCGTTAGCATTAATCCGACGCCCGACCGTTGCAATCGGCGTGGATCCCCATCCCGCCATCAGTTGTCCTCTGCACGCCGAAATCCATATCTTCGCCGAAACAAGTGACCAGTTCTTTTCCCGCCGTGCCCCCGAAGCAATCCTGGCACGACGCGATGTAGACGTAGCGTTTATTGATGGACTGCACTTGTTCGAGCAGGCACTCAGAGACTTTAAAAATGTCGAGAGATACTGCGGGCGGAACTCCGTCATCTTACTACATGACACGTTGCCGCTGGATGAGCGCACCCAAAGTCGCGCGCGCGACACTCGGTTCCATACCGGAGACGTGTGGAGGACTGTGATGTGCCTGAAGCATTATCGACAGGACCTGAATATATTTACGATCGCCACCCCTTGGACTGGCCTGACGGTGATAACTGGACTCGATCGTGAATCAACTATCCTAGAAAATCGCTACGAAGAAGCGGTAGCGAAGTTCAGTGAAACATCGTTATCCGAGGTGCAACCGGACATCGAGCGCCATCTTAATGTCGTGCCGAATGACCGTACGTTGGTGGAATCGCGGCTGAAACAGGTGGGCGTGTTATGAACGTTCGATACACATCTCCATCGATCGGCAAACACACAGTCGAGGCCGATCAACCGCCGTTGAGTAATGACGAACAAGAAGTCGTTCGACGGTTTCATGAGCTTTACTACCGCCGCTGGCTTGAGGGTGCGGATACGATGAACTTGAATTGGTTCGGCCACCAGCTATTGAAGACTCCCCTGGACCTCTGGGTCTACCAGGAAATTCTGGTGCGGACCCTTCCCGATGTGATCGTGGAAACCGGAACGTGGAGCGGAGGAAGTGCGCTTTATCTGGCAATGATCTTCGACCGACTGGAACACGGCGAGGTAATAACGATCGACGTAGAACCGAACGTCCGTCGGCCAGAGCATCCGAGAATAACGTATATGTCCGGTTCCAGCACTGATCCAAAAGTCGTTGAGCGGGTGCGGAATATCGTAGGGACCCGGCGCGCGATGATCATTCTTGATTCGGATCATCGTGCAGCCCACGTTCGCGCCGAGCTGAAGCTGTATAGCCCGCTGGTGCATCTGGAGGATTATCTCATCGTCGAAGATACAAACGTTAACGGACATCCAGCCTACCCGGACTACGGACCGGGGCCGATGGAGGCGCTTGAGGACTTTCTCGCGGAAAGTCATGAATTTGTGATCGACCACCGGTGTGAGCGCTTTTTACTAACGATGAACCCGAGCGGGTATCTAATTCGCCGCAACGCTAGCCGTGACTGCAGATAGCGCGCATGTGAAAAAAAAGACACCTACTAAGCTTGCATCGCATGAGCCAGATTCTGCTTAACACCGATCTCCGGCGGGAATCCGAGCTATCGCGCAGTCGCGACCTCTACCTGGATTTATTAGTGAAGGTTGTCACAAACACAATCTATCAAGACCCTCCTCTTCAGCCAGTCGGTGCTACCTTTAAACATGAACTTCGCGAAAAAGGTTTAGACTGGCCAAGTCTGGCTCACACGATGTCAGGAACAGAACGGCTCAATAACGTCCGAGAGCTTACGCAACGAGTGATAGACGATGGCATTCGCGGCGATCTCGCCGAACTCGGGGTGTGGCGGGGTGGTTGCTGTATTTTAATGCGAGGAGTCCTTGCCGCTAACGGAGACACATCTCGGAAAGTATATGTTATCGATTCATTCGCAGGGCTGCCGCCACCTAACCCGGAGGAGTTTCCACAGGACAAAACACTAACTCTGCACACCTATGAGGATCTGGCCATATCGGTCGGGCGTGTAAAAGAAAACTTCTCCCGTTATGGTTTGTTGGATGACCAGGTGATTTTCGTCGAGGGCTTGTTTCAGGATACGCTGACCGACCTAAATGCTGGCCCCTTTGCCCTCATCAGACTGGATGGGGATATGTATGAGTCTACATACGTCGCATTGGAAGCTCTATACCCAAGGGTCTCGCCCGGTGGATACATTATCGTGGACGATTACGGCTTCGTCCCTGCTTGCCGTCAGGCAGTAACCGATTACCGGACGCGAATGGGAATAGACGGTCGTATCGAGAAGATTGATTGGGCTGGGGCATGGTGGCAGAAAACCAACTAAGATCAATTCCGGTAATCTAATACGATGCGCGTCACCGCACTGTTGCCGACGCACGACTTGTCAGACGAAGCGGTTCCGTGGATGGAGGAAATCCGCGACGTCTTCGACGAGCTCGTAGTATTCCTCGATGAGAAGCGTCTAACTACTGGCACTTTGCCTCGGATTCAAAAGGTCGCGACGCGAGTCGAACGTTACACCGCCGATTGCTGGTATGACTGGGATCTCGCGAGCATGGCACGAGAATGCAAGAGCGAGTGGGTGTTTGTCATCGAACGGGATGAGCAACTTAGTCCGGAATGGAAACAATCGAGCTGGCGCGAACTCCTTAAAAGCAGTGAATTCACGCATTTCCTTAGCCCTCGCCGCTGGATCGTTCCGGGGGGACGCTATATCGTCTCCGGTCCCTGGTGGCCCGATCTTCACCTTCGACTATTCCGAAACGATCTTGCGGCGACTACGTTTCCGAAGAGGCTGCACGACACGATTCAAGTTCCGGGACCCGGTGGCACTCTCACCAACCTGGCGATCTACCACCATGTGCTTTGGCTCTGCGACCGCAACGATCGGGAGAAACGAGTGGAGTATTACGAACAACTCCGACCAGGTGGCGGGCTACGCCATTACTACCTCTACGAAGATTACGCGCCAACACTCGAAGCATTGCCGCCCGCTGCTGAACTAAACATCCAGAAAGAGATCGGCTCGATGGAGGTAATGCCCCCCGAGCAGATACACGCGGTAAGGATCGTCGCTAAAGGCTTCCCGGCGTTAGTGAAGCCAGAACAAATATTCTGGATTACGGTCACGGCGACCAATCGAGGGATTCAGAAGATAGCTTCGTTCCAACCTCACCCTGTGCGTCTCGCATACCACTGGGTAGATGCATGCACCGGTGACGTAGTTGTCTTTGACGGCCTCCGAACGGAACTCTTTCCCGGTGTGGGACCATTTTCCACATCAGTGCTGCAGATGGTGGTTTCCGCTCCACCCGTTGCCGGAAGCTTCGTTCTTGAGATTACGTTAGTGCAGGAAGGCATCCGTTGGTTCGAAAAAGTTGCGCCGGAACTGGTGCAGAGGTGCCCGATTGTCGTGGCGGTGTGAGTAGATACTCACGAGCCACGGAGAAGGTCACTGACTAGCGCTTTTTCTTCCTCCAGTTCCGCCACTGAAGCATTTAATTTTGCGCGACTGAATTGATTTAACTCAACGCCTTCGACGAATTGCCACTTCCCTCCCCGACTACGTATTGGGAAGGATGAGATCAACCCTTCGGCAACACCGTAGCTACCATCTGAGCAGACCGCGACACTATTCCAATCGTCACCAGAGGTGTCGGTAGTAAGTGATCTCACGGAATCGACAATCGCATTCGCGGCCGAACCGGCGGAAGAGAGGCCGCGCGCCTGAATGATCGCTGCGCCGCGTTTTTGCACGACGGGGATGAACGTCTCCTTGAGCCAACCCTCATCGCCAATCACATCGGCGGCCGACTTGCCGTTAATTCGGGCGTTGTAGAAGTCAGGATACTGGGTCGCCGAGTGGTTGCCCCAGATTGTCATGTTCGTGACTTCCGTCACGTCGACTCCAGCTTTCTGTGCCAACTGTGCCTTGGCACGATTCTCATCAAGGCGCATCATCGCAAACCACCGGTCGCGCGGTATGGAACGCGCGTTATCCATCGCGATCAGGCAATTCGTGTTGCACGGATTACCGATAACCAGAATTCGGACATCCGAGGCGGCGTTCTTCTCAATCGCCTGTCCCTGCCCGATGAAGATCTTGCCGTTAATTCCGAGCAGGTCGCCGCGTTCCATACCCGCCTTTCGAGGGACACTGCCGACGAGCAACGCCCAGTTTACGTCTGTGAATCCCTCGTTCAGATCGGCTGTCGCGACGATTCCTTTGAGCAATGGGAACGCGCAATCGTCCAGCTCCATGACCACTCCCTTCAAGGAATCCAAGACGGGCGGAATCTCGATCAAATGCAAATGCACCGGCTGCTCGGGCCCGAACATCGCGCCGGATGCGACGCGGAAAAGAAGAGAGTAACCAATTTGGCCGGCAGCGCCGGTGATCGCGATTTTGATCGGAGATTTCATAAAGCTGTTTAACCGCAGACAGCCGTGCGACAAACCGGAAATTGCCCTGTCTAGCCGACGCTAGGCTCGACCGGTCTCGAGCAGCATGTCCTTTATCGTTTTCATTCGGTGCCTTAAAGATCGGCTACTGCCGAGGCGCGCCACCGTCATGTGCATGCGCCGGCTCCAATTCGAATCACTGGCAGTCCCAGGCACGTTGAATCGCTCTTTCCGAGCAAGTAGGTCCGTGATCATCACGATTGCGATCCACGAGTCGCTGCGGAACAATGCCTTCATCGCTGGGCCGTAGAAATCCCGTTCAAAGTCAGGATTATCCGGCAGCGAATCGATGCGAGCGAACCGCGCGACTTTGTTGAGTTCCTCGCGCACCTGGTCACGTGTCGTGGTCTGGTGTTCGAACGCCTCATCCCACATTGCGCGAACCGGTTTGTGATCGTGTGTCGCGTAGGTCGTGACGGAGAGGCGCTGGTATTCACTGCCAGGAGTGATTCGTCCATCCGACGAGATCTCCCATTGTGGGATCTTGAATCCGGCGATGCCTAACGATTGCAGACTCGGGCGGACGTAACTCGGAACCGTGCCGAGATCTTCGCCGACGAGTCGTGTGCTTTCCGCCGCTTCCAATGCCATCCGCAGGTACTCCTCGCCTTCGCGGCGGTTGGCGTCGCAGTTTTCTGGTGTGGAGTCCTCACGTGGCGCGTAATGCGGGAAGCGGCCGCCGGTTCGCTGCAGCATTTCATTCCAACTGAGCGGCAGGAACTCCGGGTTACGCTGCGGCCTCCACGGGAATGCATAAATCCGGTAAAACCCGAGCACATGATCAATTCGGAAGAGGTGGAAGATCCGGCGGACGCGGCGCACGCGTTGCCGCCACCAGTCGAAATTGGTCCCGCGCATCGCACCCCAGTTGTAAAGAGGGATGCCCCAGTTCTGCCCCCACTTCTGGGTGAATTCGTCATCCTTGAAGTACGGCTCTGGCGGAGCGCCGCCTGACCAATCCAGCGCAAACTGATCCCGACGCGCGAAGACGTCGGCACTGTAGTAGCTGACGCCGAAAGGGATGTCCCCCATGAGGGCAACGCCGCGCTTCTCGGCAAACGCTTTGGCTTCAATCCACTGTCCGTACGCGATCCATTGGACGTAGCGAAAGAACTGCTCCCGCTTTACGAACCGCTCCTGCGCTTCGGTTGATTGCGCCTCGAGCCATTGTCGCGCAGCCGGAATGGATTGCTGCTCCTCTGGCCAGTGGTCCCACGCTTCGCTGCCGCGATTCTCTTCCATTAGCGCGCGAAAGAAGACGTAATCACCCAGCCACGCGTGCTCCTTTGCACAGAATTCCGCGAAGCGCTGCGCGGTGACCTTATCGTTGCGCTGTCTCGCTTCGAAGCTCTCGAATGCTTTCTCAAGGAGTGCGCGCGTCAGCTTCCGCACTGCTCGGTAATGAACCGTGGTCGAGCGGAGCTTCTTCAGCTTTGCGGTACTCAGGACGTGGTCGAAATCCTGCTCCGACAGATCCTCAGGCGAGCCGGGACCGAGATGCAGCGTAGTCGGCTCGATCGCCATCGCACTGATCGCGTTGTATGGACTGTTATCGCCGCCCGTTTCGTTGATCGGCAGCAGCTGCACGAGCTTGAATCCGATGCCCGCGCACCAATCTATGAACTCACGTAATGAGGCAAGATCACCGATTCCAAGGTCCCCCTCACGCCGTAACGCAAAGAGCGGCGTGAGCACACCGGCGATGCGCTTATCGGGTGTGACGTCCATCACAGATGGTCAGACGCGGCTGACCTGCCAATCGTCCAGCAGCTGTGTTGGGATTTCCTTCAGGAATCGCGACGGTCGCTGGAACATATCGCCGTATCCCGCATTCAGGCGGATGTGTGGACAGGTGAGATAAAGTTCGTCCCGAGCCCGAGTGATCGCCACGTAAAATAGCCGCCGCTCCTCCTCAATCGCTTCGCGAGTCTCGAGTGAGCGCGTGCTCGGAAACATTCCGTCCGTCAGCCAGATCACGAATACCGTGTGATACTCAAGCCCCTTGGCCTGGTGCACAGACGACAGGTTCACCGACTCGGTGTCGGCCGCCTGATTCGGCGCGGCTTCCGCATCGACGTTGCTGATCAATGCGAGTTGCGACAGTAATTCGTTCACGTCTTTGAACTGCCGGGCAAACGCGGCGAGCTGGTTCAGATCCTCGCGGCGCAAATCGTAGTTCGAGAAGTTTGCCTTCGCGTAGTCATCATAGATTGCCACTATCACCGAAGTTATCATTTCTGACGGCGGATTCGGCGCTCCGCCAGGCGCAATCTCATCGAGTGTGTAGGCGAGCTGCTTCCAGGATTTTTTCGACCTCGCGCCGACCTGCATCGTCCGCAGCCTGTCACCGCAGCTCGTGATCTCGCCATTCGCATCGAGTGATGCTTCCCAAGCACGCCAGAAATTATCCGCACTCTTGTTGCCGATCCCAGGCAGCAGCTTGATCATGCGTTTGAAGGCGACTTCGTCGTGCGGATTCGCGACGAACCGAATGAAGGCCGCGACATCCTTGATGTGCGCCTGTTCGAAGAACCGAACGCCACTGGTAATTTGATACGGAATGCCACGACGCGAGAGCTCGAGCTGCAGCTCCACGGCGTGGTAATGCGCTCGGTAAAGAATGGCGATCTCATTCAGCTCAATGCCTTCATCGCGCAGCTCCAGAATACGCTGGGCAATGAATTGGGCCTGCTCACTGCCGTCTTGTAGCGCGACCATCGCCGGCTTGAGCTCCTTCGTTTCTCGGGTGGCGGCGAGCTCTTTTTTGAACTGCTCCACGTTCGGCGCGATCGCCGCATTCGCGACCGACAGAATTTCGGGCACGCTCCGGTAGTTCAACTCGATCTTGAACACCTGCGCATCTGGGTACCGCTCCGGAAAGGCGAGGATGTTTTTAAAATTCGCGCCGCGCCACGAGTAAATCGATTGCGCATCATCGCCGACTACCATCACGTTGCGATGCTGCGCCGCGAGCGTGTCAATGAAGTCCGCCTGGATCTTGTTTGTGTCCTGGTACTCGTCCACGAGGACGAACTGAAACTTCCGCTGGTAAAAGTCGGCGACCTCCTCGTGTTCCTTCAGCATTCGCAATGTCTTCTCGAGCAGATCGTCGAAGTCCATCGAGTTCGTCGCCTTCTTCTTCCGCTCATAGCGCACATGCACGTCTTTGATCTGCTCGATCAAGGGCAGGAAATACGGAAACTTTTCTGCGAGCAGTCCCTCGATCGTGCGCTCCGTGTTCACGGTGAAACTGAAGATATCGGCAAGCACATCACCTTTCGGAAACCTGATCTCCCTGGGGTTAATGCCGGAACCCGCAACAACGGTGTCGATCAAGTCCTTCTGGTCTTCGCGATCGAGAATCGTAAACCCGCTCGAGAACCCCAGTACGCTGCCATGACCCCGCAGCATCCGATTCCCGATGGAATGAAACGTACCGCCCCACAGCCCGCTTGCATCCACCGGCAGCAAATTCGCCACGCGATCGAGCATCTGCCGCGCGGCTTTATTCGTGAACGTCAGTAAGAGGATATTTCGCGGATCGACGCCGTTCTCGAGCAGGTACGCTACGCGATAGGTTAACGTGCGGGTCTTGCCGCTGCCCGCGCCGGCGATAACGAGGAGAGGTCCCGGCGAGGCGGTGACCGCCGCAAGCTGCTGCTCGTTTAACTCCGCCGCGTAGTCGATCCCGATCGGCGACGTCGAAGCGGCGCGATGCAGCGTGTATTGGCGGGACATGGAGCGTTACGCTCCGGTCTCGGTGCTGGCGCTTCAATGAAAATCTGGTCGGCGGCGCCGTCTGCTCGTTCGACTTCGGCCCCGGAAACACGGTAAAGTGAGCGATGCGCGTTCTCGCGATCGATGCCTCTTTGCGCTGTAGCGGTGTCGCAATCGTCGAAGCAAGCGGAGGGAAGCAACGCGCGCTCTACTTCGGCGTTATCCAAAATACAGCGGCGATGCGCGCCTCATCGTGCCTGGTGGCGATCCGCGAGCAGTTGCAGAATTTGATGCGACAGCACGAGCCGGACTGCTGCGCGCTGGAGTCGGTAATTTACGTGCAGAGCTACAAGACGGCGATTGCGCTCGGGGCGGCGCGTGGCGCTGCAATTCTGGCCGCCGCAGAACGTGGCTTGCCGATCTACGAGTATGCTCCAACGCGGATCAAACAGGCGACGGTCGGGCGTGGTGGCGCAGACAAAAGCCAGGTAGCGTTTATGGTGCGGGCGATGCTCGGGTTAACAGAAACGCCGCAGAGCGATGCGGCCGATGCGCTGGCGATCGGCATTACGCATCTTCGAGCGGAGGAGGCGGCGCGCCTGGGCGTCCCCGCGAGCGCGCAGATATGAGGGGCTTGGAGACGCGCTGGCTGGGGCGGAGCAGTTATGCCGATGCGCTCGCCATGCAGGCAGAGCTGGTCGCTCGAAAGCGCAGTGACAGCGAGCTTGCGGACCAGCTCCTGTTGCTAGAACACGAACCCGTCTACACCATCGGACGCACTCCCGATCAATCGAGCTTGCGCGGTGCGACGCATCTGCCGCACCCGCTATTCCCAATCAACCGCGGAGGGCAGGCGACGTATCACGGGCCTGGACAGCTCGTCGGGTATCCCGTGATCGATCTGCGCCGGTATGCACAAGATCTGCATCGATACCTGCGGTGGATTGAGAATGTCCTAATCGAGCTTCTTGCTGAGTTCGGAGTTGACGCAGGGACTCGTGCGGGGCTCACAGGCGTTTGGATTGAGGACCGCAAGATCGCGTCAATTGGGGTCGGTGTTCGCCAGTGGATTACGATGCATGGCTTTGCGTTAAACGTCTCGGGCGACCTGTCGCCATTCGACGAGATCGTGCCATGTGGTATCTCGAACGTGACGATGACATCGATCGAAAAAGAATCCGGTATGGTGTGCGCGGTCGAACAAGTTGCAGCACGTGCGGGGGAAATTGCCGCTAGCCGGCTGGGAGAGTTGCGAACCGACAGCGGCCTCACCCGGACACTTGACTCACACCAACGATGACAATTCCTCTCGAAGACACCGCCGCAGACGTAATCGGGAAAGCGCAGCGAGGTTTGCGCCTTTCCGATAGCGAGGTCGCAGATAAATCGGGCGCGAGCCCCGACCAGATTCGTCGTCTGCGTGATGGCGATTTTGACGACGAAACGATCAGGCGCGTCGCCCCCGTTTTGCAGCTCGAAGCAGAGTCGTTGCTGAAGCTGGCGAACGGCACATGGGCGCCGGAGACTCAACGTGAGACTCGCGGGCTGGCGCAGTTCAACACGCCGTATGGCGACATGACTGTGAACGCATATCTCGTATGGGATCCGAATACGCGCGAAGCCGTCGTGTTCGACACCGGGGCGGACAGCACGGCGATGCTCCACCGCATCGCGAAAGAAGACTTGTCGGTCATGCTCATCCTGCTCACGCATGCTCATCCGGATCATGTTGCCGATCTCTCGCGTCTTCGATCTGATACAGGCGCACCGATTTTTACGTCGTCGCGTGAGCGAGTGCGAGACGCTGAAGGGATCAACGAAGGGGAAGTTTTCAACGTGGGGGCGTTGTCGATCGAATCCCGCCTCACGTCCGGACATTCGGTCGGCGGCATGACCTACGTCGTCACTGGCCTGGCGCGTCCGGTGGCGGTCGTCGGGGATTCGCTATTCGCCGGATCAATGGGCGGTGGCGCAGTCTCTTACGAGGACGCGCGCAGGAACAATCTGGAGAAGATTTTCACGTTATCAGACGACACAATCGTGTGTCCCGGCCACGGGCCCCTCACCACCGTCGGTAAAGAAAAGCGGGAGAATCCATTCTTCGCGGAGCGATTCCGCGCATGAACATCGGCTTCGTAGGTCTCGGGCGCATGGGCGCGAACATGGCGCGCCGGCTGAAGGACCGTGGGTTTCACGTAACGACATTGTTTGATGTCGATCGCACGACCACAACTTCGCTCGCCGCGGAACTCAGCGCCGCAGCGTGCCCGACCCTCGGCGATGTCACCGCGGGCGCCGACGTCATCTTCACCGTCGTTTCAGACGACGCCGCCATGCGCAGCATTTTCAGCGGTGACGACAACCTGCTCGCAAATGCCGCCGGCAAGTTGTTCATCAACTGCGCGACGATCTCGCCGCAGGTGCACATGGAGGTGGAGCAGCTGGCGAGCGGCGTGGGCGCAGAGACACTTGAGGCGTGCATGGCGTCGAGTATCACGCAGGCGCGGGAGGGCTCGCTTTATCTGATGTGCGCCGGAAGGGAAGAGGCCTTTAGGCGCGCCGAGCCGCTGCTGAATGAGCTAAGCAGCTCGTTGCGCTTCCTCGGCAAGACAGGCGAGGCCGCGAAGGTAAAAGCGCTGGTAAACATGGTGATGAACATCAACACCGCCGGCCTTGCGGAAGGTCTCGGGCTAGGTCACGCCCTGGGCCTGGATCTCACGATGCTGCGTGAGGTTTTCTCCCAGACCGGCGCTGCATCGCGCGTGGTTCAAACCGACGCTGAGGACATGCAGAACCGCGATCACGCGACGTTTTTCTCAGCGGCGCACGCCTCGAAAGACAGCGGGATCGCGCTCGCGCTCGCTGAAGCGGCGGGATTGGACCTGCCGCTGGCCCGCGCGACCAAAGATCAATACGAACGGATGACCCGCGAAGGTTTAGGCGAGCTCGACAAGTCGGGTATCGCTGAGCTGACGTTCCCGGATCGACACGCAAAGCGCAGCTGATCCGTGGAGGGGAATTGCGCGATCTGCGGTCGCGAGGAGACGCTCACGCGACACCATCTGATCCCGCGCACACGACACCACAACAAACGGAACAAGAGGGAGTTCGCCCGCGATTTCGTGAAGCAGATCGTAGCGATCTGCCCGCCCTGCCACTCACAAATCCACGCTCTCCTCAGCGAGAAGGAACTCGAGCGGGGATATAACAGCGTGGCATCCATCAAAGCGCACGCCGGCGTGGCGAAGTTCGCTTCCTGGATCGCAACAAAGCCGCGCGGGTTCAAAGCAATGACGCAACGCGCTACATCACGGAAGGTCGCGTGAGCACTCGCTCGCCACCGGCGTAGATGTTCATCGTGTCGCCGCGCACGAACCCGATGAGTGTCTGATTGCTCTCGCGTGCGAACTCCACCGCAAGAGTTGTCGGTGCTGAGATCGCCGCCACGATCGGAATCCCGGCAGCGAGCGCCTTCTGCATCATTTCGAACGAAACCCGACCGCTGAGAAGGAGAACCTGGGAGCGCAGCGGCAACTGATGTGTGAGCAGCGCGTGCCCGATCAACTTGTCGAGCGCGTTATGGCGACCTACATCTTCGCGAGCCGCGTGCAGGTTTCCAGCGAGATCAAACACCGCGCAAGCGTGGAGTCCGCCGGTGCGTTCGAATGTCTTCTGTTTCGATCGGAGCAGCTTGGGCATTTGCAGCAGTGCTTCTGCGCACACCGTGACGCCGTTTTCGATAACCGCAAACGACTGCCGAACGGCGTCAATCGTCGCTTTGCTGCAAACTCCGCAACTCGATGAGCTGAAGACATGTCGGGTGAGCTTGCCGGGATCGAACGTCTGCGGATTGCGCAGCGTGACGTTTACCACACTGTCTTCCGTTGTGCTGCCGCACTGCGTGATATCGAAAATATCAGCTGCGCCTTGCACAAGATTCTCAGTGACGAGAAACCCGGCTGCCAGTTCCCGATCGTGTCCGGGCGTTCGCATGACAACCGCCACGCTATGCCCTTCAATCCAAATTTCGAGTGGCTCCTCGGCCGCGACTTCATCCGACCGCGACAACAGGGCTTCGCCTGAGACATAACGAAGAACCGTTTCGCTGCGGCTCTGTGCGTGGTTCATTTCTTCTCCCCAAAGGGCGGGACATGGCTCATCTCGTGATCCGGTGGTGGCGGCTGGTCTTTCGCGCCCGTGGCAGATGTAGGACTCGCGTGCGGAGCTGCGGTTCCGATCCCATTTACGCGCTCAATCCGAACCACGGCATTGTAATCAGGAACGCCGCCGATCTTATCCACCACGCCACGTTCGATGATCACGTTACCTTCGGGCCAGTGGATCTGGAGATTACCCGGCGCGATCGGCGCCAGAAATGCGCGGCCCTGATAGCGGCCGACGTCATTCACGAGGGTTACGCGATCGCCCGTGCGCAGGTGCAGCCGGCCGGCATCTTCCTCATTCATCAGAACGGCATCCCGCGCCGCGCCGTTTAGCGGGTCAACGTCGGCGTAGATCAAGGTGTTAAACTGATTGCCGCGTCGTGTGCTGACGTGAAAACTTCCGGGCGGGCGCGTCATCTCCGGCAAATGGACAGCACGGAAGTGCCCTTTGCCGTCTGGCGTCGGGAATTTCCCGTCGTCGCACAAATGACGACCCCCGTACTGAATTACGTCGCCCGTTTTGCTGAAGTGCTGGATGCCGTCATAGTATGGCACCACCTGTGCGATCTCTTCCCGGATCTGCTGTCCGGTCTCACAGCCAAGAAGGCTCGCGCGCTCGGGGTCTACAGCGACAGCCAGCTCGCGCAGAATCTTCCATTCCGCTCTGGCCTCGCCGACACGGCGCGGAATTTGCGGCGAAAACATCACGCGTCGTTCAGTGCTCGTCTCGGTTCCGCCGCCTTCCTGCTCGTACCGCGTTTGTGCCGGCAGCAGGATGACCTCTTCGCCGGCGGGGATGAACATCTGGTCGGTGAGGATGATGTCCTGATGCACACGTAATGGCACATTTGCCAGCGCGGCGTGGACGTAATCCGGATCAGGTAGCGTGCGCAGAAAATTACCACCGAGGCAGTAGAGCAAATCGAGCTCGCCGCGTTTCGCCGCTTCGACCATCTCCGTCGCCGTCAGCCCGACCCAATCGGGCACTGCGAAGCCGTATCGCTGGCACCACGCCGCCGCGTGTTCGGCATTCACCGGCTGATAGCCGGGGAACGCGGTCGCGTAAGCGCCCATCTCCGCGCCGCCCTGCACGCTCGAGTGGCCACGGATCGGCATCACTCCGTTCGTGTCGCGCCCGATGTAATTGCGAGCGAGCGCGAGGTTGATAATCATTTGCACCGAGTCGGTGCCGAACGGGTGTTGCGTGATGCCCATGCTCCAGACGAGCACCGCGTTTTTCGCGTCGCGGATCAGCTCCGCAAACTGCTGCATGCTGGCTCGGGCGAGTCCCGCCTGCTTCTCGAGTTCCGACCACTCGAGCTTCGAAAGCCCGGCGCATAAATCAGCAAAGTTTGCCGTGTGCCGCTCGACGAACGCGAAGTCAATCCAGTCGTTTTCGATGAGAATTTTCAACACGCCAGATAGGAATGCGATGTCGCCTCCCTGACTGACCGGAAACCAGTAGTCCGCGATCTCGGTCCCGAACAGCGCGCTGCCGGCACTCGACGGCACCCAGTATTTTTTCATTCCAGGCTCGAGATATGGGTTCACCATCACCACCTTCGTCCCGAGCTTTTTCGCGCCTTCGAGATACTTCGTGGTCACCGGTTGATCATTCGCCGGGTTCGAGCCAAAGAAGATCACCAGATCAGTGCCGAACCAATCGAGGTAGCTGCACGTCGTCGCGGCGACGCCGATCGAGGCTTTCATCGTCGCGCCAGATGGCGAATGGCAGATGCGCGCGGCGTTATCGATGTTGTTGGTGCCGAGGAAGCGCGCGACCTTTTGCGCGACGTAATAGACTTCGTTCGTTATACCGCGCGACGTGAGATAAAATGCGATCCGCCGGGGATCGACTCCGCGAATCCGCCGCGCGATGCGCTGATAAGCCTCGTCGAAAGTGATCCGGCTGAATCCGGGCGCGTCTTTTTCGCGCAGCATCGGATACGGCAAACGCCCGAGCTGGCGAAGCTGCCGGTTATCGAGCTGCTCGAGGGACGCGATATCATTCAGCCGGGCGACATCCAGCTCAGGCATGGTGTTCAGCCGCAGCAGATTTAAACGCGTCATGCAGAGATGCACGCCGTCGATCGTCCAATCGTGAAAACCTGCAACGCCGAGCGCGCAACCGTCGCATACGCCGCGGCTCAGCACCTGCCATGCGTACGGCAGATTGTCGCGATTCTTCCAGACCACGCCCGCCATGTCGCGGAAGTGTTTTGGTTTCCAGCGGCCAACGCCAAATGGGAGTTTTGTAAGCAGCCCCCGTTCGTGCTGAACTGCGTGGTTCATTCGGCGACGTGATGACCCACGGCTGCGGCTTGGAGATCCGCAGGCGTGTTCATGTTGAGGAAAAGTGGCTTTTGGTCATCGGAGATGGCGACCGTCGCCACGAGATTCTCCCTTACACATGCGCGGGCGAATTCTCGCAAGGACCATTTCCCCACCGCGAGACACGTTTCCGCTAACGTGAGTGCCGCTTTCGGATAAACCGCGGCGACGGGTTCGAATTGCTCCCCCTCGGCAGGAACGACTCCCTTCGCTGGCGAACACCGACGTATCAGCTGTTCCAGGTAATCGGTGGTGATGTTTGGCAGATCGATGGCCAACGATACCAACAGCGGAGCCGAACAGATGCGCAAGCTGGAGACAATTCCCGCCAATGGGCCGGCATCGTCGCGCACGTCGGGTACGATCACGCACCCGGTCTCAGTCCATTCCGAATGCGCCGGACCGGCGATCATGAGCTCCGCGGGCGAAAGGTGCTGCAGCACTGCGAGCTGCCGACGCCATAACGGAATGCCGTCGATTTCCAGGAATGCTTTGTCGCGCCCCATTCGCCGCGACTTGCCGCCAGAGAGGAGAACGGCGCTAAATCGCGAGTTCACGTTGTACCAGAGTAAGCGAAGCAGCGCCGGTATTTAAGCGACCGGTCGTGAGAATCTGCGCGCGCAAACCGCCGTTGCCCTTCAACCACGCTTCCGCTCCGGGCGCGAATGCGGTGTCGAGCCAGAAGCATGGCTTGCAATGCGCGGTGCCAAGCAACCGCACGCCCTGCAGCTCGAAGGTCGCGCCGATCAAAGCATTTAAATCCACGCCGGAAACGATCACGTTGCGTCGCAACACACCGGGCGATTTCTTCGCGTCCGGAAACGCTGCAGACAACCGGTTAAACACCTCGAGCGAGAAGAATGTGATCTGTCCTTTGTAGTTATCGCGATAGCTGTAAAAACGGTCGCCGCGGATGCCGCGGCCCGCGACACACTCGATTAAGTCGACCTCGTGAAGCGGGAACTCATCCGGCTCGCGTCCTGCGTGGCCGAAATAGTTGTGGCCCGGCGAGATGAAGATTCGGCGAATGACCACAAATCGAAGCTACGGATGACAACGCAGGCGTCCAGCATTCGCGATTCACGCGAGACCGCGCGATATTGCGGGCTCAACATGTCTATGACCTGGCGCGTCTTCGCTTACCTGAAACGTTATCCGCTGCTCGCGATCGGCACATTAACATGCGCCATCATCGGCACGCTCATGATCGCGGTCCTCCCCGGCGTGACGAAGATGGTCTTTAATCAGGTGCTCTCGCCAAATAATCCACGGCCCGAGCTCCTGACTCCGCTGGTGCTTGTTGCGGTCGCGGCGTTGGTTTTGCAGCAGACGCTTGATTCGCTGCGGATCATCCTAAACAACACGTTCGAGCAGAAGGTCATCTTTGATCTCCGGAGTGACCTTTACTCCCACATTCAGATGTTGCCGCTGCGCTGGTTCGACAATCGCGCCACGGGTGATTTGATGACGCGCATCCTGGAGGATGTGAACTCTGTCGAGCGTATGCTGATTGATGGCGTGGAGCAAGGCGTCGTCGCCGTGCTCCAGGTCGTAATCGTGCTTGGCATGATGTTCTACGTCAGCACGTCGCTCGCGCTGGTCGGGTTGGCGCCGCTCCCGTTCCTCGCCGGCGGCGCGCTTTGGTACACACTGACCGCGCATCGGCGCTATCGCCTGCAACGTATCGCCTCCTCCGCGATGAACTCGCTCCTCCATGACAACCTGGCCGGCATTCGCCAAATCAAAAGCTTCGTCCGCGAGGGCGAGGAGCACGTGCGCTTCAACAAAGTAAGTGCCCAACTGCGCCGCGCGACTCTCGTCGTGATGAAGGTTTGGGCGCTCTATCATCCTGCGATGGTTTTGATCGGAACACTGGGAGTCGCCCTCACTGTATGGTTCGGAGCGCGCCAGGTCCTGAACGGCGCGATGCAAGTCGGAGACCTGATCGCGTTTTTGATGCTGACCGGCTTTCTTTACGAGCCGATCAATAAATTGCATCAGCTCAATCAACTGGTGCAGGCGGGCCGCGCGGCGGGGGAGCGCGTTTTCGAGATTATTGATGAGCCTACCGAACCCGGATGGAGTGACGCGGCTTCCGCCCCTCCCGCATGCGTCTCCGGCGATGTGAAATACAATGATGTCGGTTTCAGTTACGTCACCGATTCGACGCCGGCTCTCCAGCACATCACCTTCCACACGGCACCGGGCGAGACGATCGCGCTCGTCGGCACAACCGGCGCGGGCAAGTCGACGCTGGTGAATCTGCTCACGCGCTTCTACGAGTACGACTCCGGCGAGATTCTGATCGACAGAACGCCTATCCGGCGATTTGGGATGCGCCGTTTGCGCGAAATGATCGCGGTGGTCACGCAGGAGAGTTTCTTGTTCAACGGAACGATCCGCGAGAACCTGCTGATGGGCCGCCCCGGTGCGACGGATGAAGAGGTGCTTCGCGCGGCGGATGCAGCGAACGCGCGGCCGTTCGTCGATCGATTGCCTGAAGGTTTAAACAGCGTGGTCGGCGAGCGTGGCGTCAAGCTAAGTGTCGGGGAAAAACAGCGCGTTTCGATCGCGCGCGCGTTGCTGAAGGATCCGCCGATTCTGATCCTGGACGAAGCCACCGCGAGTGTGGACACCACCACCGAGCGTTTGATTCAGGAAGCGCTGGAGCACCTGATGTCGCACCGTACCTGCTTTGTGATAGCGCACCGGCTTTCGACGATTCTGCGTGCCGATCAGATTCTCGTGCTCGAACGCGGCCGCATTATTGAACGCGGCACGCACACGGAGCTGGTTGAGCTAGGCGGGAAGTATGCGCGACTATGGGAGCAAACTTTTGTTGAAAAGCCGACTGAAGCCAACGTGCAGGCCGACGCAGACATGGCCGCGCAGTTGTAGCTTATCCCGGAGTTCTGAATTCGCGCAG
>JACDHZ010000094.1 GCA_013820755.1 Chthoniobacterales bacterium | reverse complement strand
GAGCTAACGCGTTAAACGTGCCGCCTGGGGAGTACGGTCGCAAGATTAAAACTCAAAGAAATTGACGGGGGCCCGCACAAGCGGTGGAGTATGTGGCTTAATTCGATGCAACGCGAAGAACCTTACCAGGCCTTGACATGCATTTCTAAGCGGGTGAAAGCCCGTGAGTGTCGAAAGACACAACTTGCACAGGTGCTGCATGGCTGTCGTCAGCTCGTGTCGTGAGATGTTGGGTTAAGTCCCGCAACGAGCGCAACCCCTGTGAACTGTTGCCACCCTCTTTATTGAGGAGCACTCTGTTCAGACTGCCCTGTGAAACGGGGAGGAAGGTGGGGACGACGTCAAGTCAGTATGGCCCTTACGGCCTGGGCTGCACACGTACTACAATGCTCAGCACAGAACGATCCGAGACCGCGAGGTGGAGGAAATCTAGTAAAACTGAGCTCAGTTCGGATTGGAGGCTGCAACTCGCCTCCATGAAGCTGGAATCGCTAGTAATGCCGTATCAGCTACGACGGCGTGAATACGTTCCCGGGCCTTGTACACACCGCCCGTCACATCATGGAAGTCACTTGTAGCCGAAGCCGGCGCGCCAACCAGCAATGGAAGCAGCCGTCTACGCTATGAGCGGTAACTGGGATGAAGTCGTAACAAGGTAGCCGTAGGGGAACCTGCGGCTGGATCACCTCCTTTCTAAGGAGAAATTCAATCACCTGAGAGAAAGCTTCGGCTAACTCTGAAGAGTGGTTTGAATAGGTCGACGGCTAACCCTGATATTCTTCGGGATCTCAGACATGCCGTTAAGCCCTCGACAAGGAAACGCGTCGAGGCTCAGAGAAACACGAAACGGTAGCGCACAATTCAGTTTTTGTTTGCTTGCTGACATTTAAGAAATGCCGAACACGTAGACGTGTTCGGCATTTTTGTTTGGGTACCTCGCTTTTGGAGAAGGAGGCGATTGTTTCGCTTCTGAGGCATCCCGATAGATGCTAAAGCCTGGACGATGTGTCAGGACCGCATGAGCGAGCTTGGCCACTGGCTCACGAATGACCGCAAGATGATGGAGGCTGGCTGCCGAAGAACATCGCAGAGCCGTCCGTGCTCTGCGACATGCCCATCTTCGATTACCACTGCGTGACTACAGAGCCCAGTGGCTTCCCACGAATCGTGTGTGACGAGCAACAAGGTGATTCCAAAATTGACGCAATGGGTTTCAATTTCCTGGAAGAGTTTCCTTTTGATAACCGCATCGAGTCCTGAGAAGGGTTCATCGAGCAGGAGAAGCTTAGGGCGACCCGCCAGCGCTCGAGCGAGCGCAATTCGTTGTTGCTGCCCCACTGATGCCTCACGCGGCTTTCGCGATGCGAGGTTCTCGATGCCGCAGGTCGCGAGAGACGAGAGCGCCTTTGCGCGTCGGCCCGAACGGGCAAGCTTCAGTTGCGCCATGCCGAGCATGACATTTTCGAGCGCTGTCAGATCGGGCCAGAGAGCGAGATCCTGAAACACCATCGCGAGCTGCCGCTCGTGGGGCGCGACGAGACATTTGGCGTCATCGGAAACGAGCTTTCCTTCTATCAGAATCTTGCCGGCGTTCGGCTGATCGAGGCCTGCGAGCAGGCGAAGAACGGTCGATTTCCCGCAGCCGGAAGGGCCGAGTAATGCATGCGATTCTCCCTCAACAATCGTGAACGATATCTCTTCGAAAACTTTTTCGTTCCCGAATGCCTTCGCGACGGAGCGGAATTCGACAAGGGGAGTCATCGTTTCGGCCTCGCGAAGTGAAAAACCATCAAGCCCAGCATTAAAATCCCGGCAGCGCCTGCGACGTAAAACAGGCAGAGTGCACCGACGAGAGGTTCCGGCGCATTTGCCATCACGCTGAAGATCGCGAGCGGCAATGATGCCTCGCCGGGCGGATGCAGAAGTAACACCGAGCTAACATCAGCCGTGACGAGCAGCGCGGTGAGCAACGCCGAAACCAGCGCCGCCGGAAGCGACCAGCGACAGAGCACTTTGCGAAAATAACTCCTTAGGGGCACGCCGTGAACGGCTGCGGCTTCCGCCCACGATGGGGAAGCTGTGCCGATCGCGCGCATCCCGAAGATGGCGGCGATCGGGAAGGAATGAAGGGCAAGCTCCAGTCCAACGGTAAAGCGACTCCGCAGGAGTGGATCGAGTTCCGCAGGACTCACATTCGCCGCGTAGATGAAACCGAGCGCACCCAGCGCCGGCGGCATGGCAAAGATGATCACGAGTGCAGCGAGCAAAGTCGCACGCAACTTGTTGTCGCGGCCAGCGGCGATTGCCAAAACGAAACCGCCCACGGTCGCGATGACCGCTGCGATCAGCGCATACGCGGAAGTGTTTCCGAGCGTTCGATAAACCTCCGCGAGGGCGCGTCTCCACGGAGTCTCGCGCAGCAGTGGTTGAACGAAGCCCGCGAGCGGCAGCACAGTGGTTGCCGCCAGGAGCACACAAAACAAAATCGGCGCGATCCAGGCCAGCCGGCGCCTGCCTCGCGCCTCGGTGGGCGTCACATCTCGCGCGAGAAGCCCAGCCGCGAGCTTCGGCGCGACAAACATCGTGAGCGGCAGCGCCAGGAGAAGTACGACGCCGGCAAGGAAGAGGCACTGGCCAGTCGCGTGACCGAGATCATACTGTGCCGCAAAGCTCGTCAGGACTTCCGAAGCTGCGCCGGGAAACCCGAGGATCTGCCCCGCGCCCGGATCGGACAATGTCAGTACCCCAGCCAGCGCGGCTGTCGACATCCCGATGGGCAGGACGCTTTTTGCAACGGAGCGGAACAAGTGAGATTCCCCGCCGCCTAGTCGCGCTGCGTCAGTCTGGCTTGCGGAAATCGCGCGCGCGGCTGCGAGGCTGATGAAGATAACGAGCGGCATCGCCAGCGCCGTGAATGTGATCACTGTTCCACCGAAGCCGGATAAAATGGTGTCCGGCGGGAGCCCAGCCGCGCGCCGCAGCATTGACAGTCCGATTGCCCAGAGGAACGACGGCACGAGCAAGGGCAGCAACAACAGAGCGAGTAACAATCGTCGCAGTGGAAAATCGTAAAGTGCGCCAAGTATTCCGGTCGGAATTCCGATGGTCGCGGCAATGATGGTAACAGCAACGGCGACCGTGAGACTGCGCAGGAGCGCCGCGCGAAAACCGGCGTCGAATACTCCGCTCAGGTTACTGGTGTCACGGAGCGTCCACAGCAGCGGGAGCAGGGGCGCGAAGGCAACGAACAGCCCGGCGGCCAGAACGACGAAACGCCACTTGCCCTGCCGCTCGAGAATTGCGCAGGAAATCAACGCTGTTTCGCCGTCCAGTCTTTTAGAAATCCCCGCGAAAGTTCTTCGAGCTTCTTCGCTACTTTCGCGTAGTCGACTTTCATCTGCTTGAGGTCCGGCAGCGTCTTCATTCCGTCAGGGACGGCCACACCGCTGCGGAGCGGAATCTGTGCGGCCTCACCTTCCGCGAGCGCCTGCTCGACCTCGGGCGTAAGTAAGTAATCGATGAACTTCCTGCCATTCTCACCGTTTGGACCGTTCGCGATGAGGACCGCCGCGTTCGGGATGAGCAGCGTGCCGGTGGCCTGCGAATCCGGATAAACAACGCCGACCGGTTTACCGTCTTTGATCGCCTCGGCGGCGTCATCAGTGTCCGTTAGGCCGAACGCGTAATCACCGGCGGCCACCGCGCGCTTCACTTCTCCATTCGACGAGAGCATCTTCATTCCGTTTGCGCTCGCAGCGCCGAACCACGTTTGCGCCATGTCTTCACCGAGCGCGTCGAACAATGCGGCAGCAAACATCGAT
Source organism: Chthoniobacterales bacterium (assembly GCA_013820755.1). Taxonomy (GTDB): domain Bacteria; phylum Verrucomicrobiota; class Verrucomicrobiia; order Chthoniobacterales; family UBA10450; genus JACCTI01. The sequence goes on along the minus strand of JACDHZ010000094.1, from coordinate 6,562 downwards.
GTGGTGCCGAACAATGGGTTGGCCATGCATCCTTTTCCGTTCCAGCTCGGGTTCATGAAATCGAAGATCGAGGTGGGTTCCTTTCCGGGCGGGCAGAGCTTCGTGTTGTAGAGGATGATCTTTGCTCTGGCGGAGAAACCTGTCCAATGACCTTCCGGATCGCTGTATTCCTTCGGCAAACCTTCGGCGCTCGGCGACTGATACGCGGCGGAGATGCCTTTGTTCTTCAAGATCTCGGCGCGAATCGGATCACCGCTCCAGAATACGTCCGCTTGCGGGCGACGCTTTTCCGCGATGAGACGATTCAACAGGCCGGTGCTTTTCGTCTCTTCTGTATCGGGCACCAGTTTAACTTTGATGCCGGTTTGCTTTTCGAACTGCTGGCAAATAGGTCGCGCAAAAACGTCGTCAACGCTGGTATAGACGACAACCTCCCCCGCCTGGCTTTGGGTGCGAAAGGCGAGGAGCGCAGTCGAAACCACGCACAGCAGCAGCGGTCTCATTTACCGCCGTAGCTGAAGTCGTCGAACAACGTCACACTATCGGCCTTCGTCCAGAGTCCGACTTTGCCAGCGTCTTTGAAACTCTCGTCGCTGGCTTCGATGATTTTCTTACCGTCGAAAATGACGGCGAACTGGTTGCCGTTGAAGTCTACTCGCAAGGTGTGCCACGCGCCGGAGGTGACTTTCGTGTTGATGTTTTTGAAGGCGGCCCGGCTTCCGCCGATCGTGTGGTAAATGGTGACGTTGCCTTCGAGCGCATTCGCCCGCGCGATGTAGTAGTTGTCCTTATCCTTACAGCGCCAGATTACGCCGCCGGCTTGATCTTCTTTCCCACTGACCGGCTTGAACTTCACCTCGACGAATCCGTCTTTGACGTTGCTATCGTTCTTGATGCAAACGGGGAAGGTCGCCTGACCAGATTGCTTGAGCATATTTGGTTTGCTCGGCGCGGAGTCATCTTTTTCGACAGCCCATTTCGCCGATCCGCTTCCGGTTTGCGTTGCAGTCCAGCCGGCAGGCGGAGCGCCGGCCTTCATGTCGTCGAAGTTCGCGGTCTCAGCGGCAGCAAGTGCACTGGTTAGGGCCACCGCCATTAGCGTGCAGAATAATGTCTTCATGATGTGATCCTCCGTTTGGGTTACTGTTTTCCGGTTAGTTCGCTCTGGGTCAAAGCAAGCGCAGTTTTCACTGCTTTCGCCAGATCCGTCGCGGGGCCGCGGCCCCAGTAATGCAGGAACATAATGCGCGGATTCTCATGCGTCATGTGGTTGTGAATCGCCACTATATTGATCCCCGACGAGCGGAGCGATTTGAGCACCGGCTGCAATTCATCCTCTGTCATCGCGAAGTCGCCATCGACCACCGCGTTATCATCGCTCCCGGCAAAAGCAGCCCAGGTATTCACGCCAATCGTTTTCCCGATTTCCATTCCGCCCATGCTCGACTTTTTGCCGATGGTGAACTTGGCCATTCCATCTTTCGCTTCACCTTGCATGCCGAAGATCTCGTTGAGCGGAGCGAGCGTGATCGAACTCTTCTCGGACAACGGCCCTTTCTCCGCTGCGCGTTGACTGAACGTCTCGCCCGGTTTGGCGCTCGGTCCGCGAACCGCTTTGACGGCGTCGTAAACCTTTTTCGCAGCACCGGCCAATTTCTCGGCGCTGCCTTCACCGCCGATATGCATGAAGTAGACCTTCGGCTGATCGAAGAAGAAGTGATTGTGAAGTGCGGTCACGCTGAGCCCGTTATCGAGCGCCGCCGACATCGCTGAGTTGACTTCATCTTCAAACAGCACCGTGTCGCCCATCATCATCGCCTTCTCGTTCGTCCCTTGAAACGCGGCCCAGGTGCCGAGACCCATGAAGGGCGACATCTGCCAGCCAGTGACCGTGACCTTCACGTCGTCACGAGGAAAGGTGACTTTGTAGACCCCTTCCTCTTTGTTCATCGTCCCCTTCAATCCAGTTATTTTATTGATCTGGGCGGTGTCGAGATCGGCCGCGAACGAGCTAGTCGCGGCGAGGGTGAGACCAGCGATTAGCCACCGGTGGGTTGTGTTTGTTTTCATATGTCTGTGTTGATGGTTCGAGACGTATTAATCACTGACCGAGCAGAAACATTTTGTAGAGCAGGCCGACCAATCCGCTGCCGATCACAACGGCAATCACGTCCCATTTCCACTTCATCATGCCGATGAATGCGACGACGCCGATCGCGAGGGCAAACCAATCGAAAGTGCCGTTACCAGGAAAGAGCACGTGCATGCCAAACCAGACAGCGAGGTTCATGACCACACCGACGATTGCCGCGGTGACGGCGGAAAGAGTAGTCGTTAGGCGTTCGTTGCCGCGCAGTTGCTCGATGTGTGGTCCGCCGACGAGAATCCACAGAAAGCAGGGAGTGAAAGTCGCCCAGGTGGTGATGAGAGCGCCGAGCGTGGCGGCGAGTGTCTGGTTCATTCCGCCATGCTGCGCCCAGCCACCCATGAACCCGACGAATTGCGTCACCATAATCAACGGGCCCGGTGTTGTTTCTGCGAGTCCGAGTCCGTCCATCATCTGACCGGGTTGCAGCCAGCCGTAATGATCGACCGCTTGTTGCGCGACATATGGGAGCACCGCGTATGCGCCGCCGAACGTGACGACGGCGGCCTTACTAAAGAAGACGCCTTCTTTGAAGAGCACGCTATCCCAGCCCTGCCACAACCCGAAGAGCAAAGTCGGCAGCAGCCAGAGCGCAAGGCAGACGATGGTGATCTTGATCGCTCGCGGGAATGAGGGACGCGTGTGTTCCGGCGATTCCGCCTCGTCGCCCAATACAGAAGTATCAGCGGAATCAGCCGGACCGTGGCCACCAATGACGAGGAATTTATCCCGCCACAGTTTGCCGCCGATGAAGCCGATTACTCCGGCGGCGAGGATGATGATCGGGAACGGAACCTTGAAGAAGAAGATGGCAACGAAGGCAAGCGCCGCCAGGCTCCACATCACAGAATTCTTGAGCGCCTTTCTACCAATCCGAATGACGGCCACCGCCACGATCGCCATCACTGCCGGCTTCAATCCGTAAAACACTGCGGCGATCCACGGAATGTTTCCGTACGCCGCATAGACGAAACTCAATCCCCACAAGACGAAGATCGACGGGATGACGAAGAAGGCCCCGGCGACAATCCCGCCCCACGTTTTATGCAGCAGCCAGCCGATGTATATCGCAAGCTGTTGCGCCTCTGGTCCGGGCAACAACATGCAAAAGTTCAGCGCATGGAGAAAGCGAGACTGGCTGATCCACTTCTTTTTCTCCACCAGTTCGGTCTGCATGATCGCGATCTGGCCGGCGGGTCCACCAAAACTGATAAAGCCCAGCTTCACCCAAAACCGGAAAGCCTCGACAAAGCTGGGATGCGCGATCTGTTTGGTAGCGGAAGCGCACCTCTCGATCGTTTGCGTCGTTGTCATTTACGAATGCTGGCGTGCAGCGCTTCGAAGCAGCCGAACCCCTTGCCGAGAATTTCTTCGTCAGTGAAGCCGAGTTTTGCCCAGCCTATGAAAAGCCGCTGCAGGCCGACGCATTCGCTGCGGTGGAATTTGTCGTCTTCTAAATCTGCATCATGAATCATCTCCCCGATGACCCGCGCGCCTTTGTCCTCGATCGCAAAACGCTTTAGAAGCGTCTCGAAAGTGCAGTCTTCGCCGTGATGCGTGAACTCAACGTCGAGCATGTCGAACGGGATAGCCTTCGGATATTTCGATGCCGAAGCGGCGCATACGAACGTCGCCTTTGCGTCTATAAACTTCTGGATCAGCCAGGCAGAACCAACGCGGTCGATCTCTGGCCGCGGGCGCGTTAACCAAGTCGTGCCGTTATAATCCTTCGCGCTCAGTCGGCGCTCCGAACCCTTCGCGCGTGTGTGCAGATTGGCTGCGCGTTGGAGAAGCGTTTCCACGTCGTGAGCGCGAGGAGAGTCAAAGAAATCTATTTCACGGAGTTCAGCGAATCGCGCTCGAAACCGATCGAGCCCGGACTGGAACGTTTCGCTCTTTCGCTTGCGGTTCTGTTTCAGAAGTTCGTTTAACGACGAAATCAACTCCTGGTAATCGGCCGCTCGCGCTTCGTTAAACAGCGCGGTCACTGCTTCCGTGCTCAGATTTTCGATCTCAGACACCCGGATCAGCGTTGCTTCTCCGTCACCATCCCGAATCTGCTGCGCCAACCACTGGAACCGCTCAAGGTGGGTCGGAGTGTCAGGCAGCAGGTATGCGGAAGTCTTGAGCGAAAGTGCGCCGAACTTTTTCAACCGACGCCAAAGACTGACGCGTTCACTGCTCTTCGTCGTTGGAAGCTCGTAGAGGAGCAAAATCCATTTCTCTGACTGCATTAACATTTGATACAGCAAAGTTACAGATGTTGCAATCGCATGAAGTGATCACGCGCGGAAGTAAATCCGGCCACGGCCTACGGATAAGCGCGAATCCTTCGGGGGTTTTGCAGATGCCGTTAAGCCCTCAACAAGGAAACGCGTTGAGGCTCAGAGAAACACGAAACGGTAGCGCACAATTCAGTTTTTGTTTGATTGCTGACTCTTAAGAAATGCCGGACGGCTTTTGCTGTCCGGCATTTTTGTTGTACGCGCCGCGAAGCACGGCTGTCTCGGCTGTGCGGCGGGCGGGCGTCTCGCCTGCCTGCTGCTATTCGACAGGCCGGACGCCCGTCATGCACACAGGCGCGGGGCGTCGCCGGAGCTGCTTCGTGAGCGTTTCAATCGCGCGCAAGGTCGGCGGACTGATATGATGTTCCATGCCTTCCACATCGTGGCAGATGACGGCGTCATCGAGACCGAGCAGCTTTAGGAAGTCGGTCAACAGTTGATGCCGGCGAGTGAGCTTGCACGCGAGCGTCTCGCCGGCCGTCGTGAGGACGAGGCCGCGATACTTCTCGTATACAAGCAAACCTTCCGCATTGAGACGCTGCACCATGTTCGTTACGCTCGGCTGAGATACTTTTAGACTTATCGCGATGTCAACGACGCGAGCGTACCCCTTCGCATTGATCAGGTGGAGGATGCGTTCCAGATAATGCTCGGCGGCGGCGGAAGTCCGTGGCTCGATAGATTTAACAGGCACGATGGCAGACGCAGCAGACTGTGGAACTCACCCTCCCAAGTATGAGAGGGCATCTAAATCTTCGGTGTACCGATGCGTCTGAATTGCGCAGGCCTGCTCAATATCTCACGGACAACCCCACGAACGGATTGAGATCGTCCGCGCTCCGCGTCAGGCCCACGTTCATCCCCGCGTCCAACTGCACGTTCGGCCCGATTCCGTAGGTAAAACCGAAATCGAAAGTGCCCACCCATTCCGCGTCGCGCTCGGTGCTCACGCTGCTGAAAAATTCGACGTAACCGGACAGCTCGCCAACGATGCTGTGGCTGACGGTGATCGAGTTGATGAACTCGCCGTGATAGTCGGAGTTCTCCCCGTTCTGCACGAAGTCCGCCTCCGTCATCGCGCCGAGGCTGAAGTCACAGGGCAGTGCGATCGCCAGCGGAAAGATGATCCCGCCTTCCACCGCATCGTTGCCGAGACCGCGCTGATTGGTCGGGAACTTTACGAACGGCATCACGCCGAACGCGGTCTCGCCTCCGTCATTGCCCCAGAGGTTCGTTTTCCAGCGCACGGTCACATCACCGAAGCCGGAGATCTCCTCGCGGGTGCGGGCAGCGCGGTCTCTGGTCCGCTCGATGTTGTAAGTCTCCACGATGATCTGGAGATCCATGTTGTTGAGCAGGCCGACTTTGAAGTTGATGGGAGCAATCGCAAAACTCTCCACCGTGCGGTCGGCGCGGTCGACGCTGTCCCGATCGTAGGAATAGCTGAGCAGGTCTAGCTCGATCTGAAAATGCCCCGCGTCCACTGTGTACGGGCTTTCGGTTTTATCCGGCCGATCGGTGCTCAGCTCGCGCAGCGAAGACGCGGGCGTTGGGTTGAATAGGTTGAATCCACGTTTGTCCGCGGGCGTTTCGGTTCCAGTAAGGCTCCCTGCGAAAGCGCGGGTCGTCAGGCCCGAGAAGACGCACAGAATCGCGAGAACAAGGAGCGGCGGTTTTGAACCGCCGAGGCAATTGCAAATCGCCCTACGGTGCCGAGACGACAAGCGTTCCTTTCATGACAGCTTGATGACCGGGGAACGCGCAGAAGTACGGATAGTTTCCTGGTGGCGGCGCCACGAAGGTGACGCTGCTGCTCTCACCGGGCGCGCTCAGTTTTGTGAACGCAATCACATTCGGATCATTGGGCCTGAGATAATCATTTTCAGGGCCAGCAGCCGCGCCGGCGGCAGCGACCGTTTGCTCCGTGCCGGGTTGCACCAGGACCCAGTTGTGACCCATCGCCACGAGCCGCGAGTTGTTGTGAAAGACCACCTTCATCATCGTGCCGGCACGCGCTTTCAGCTCGGTGCGGTCGAACACCATCGAGTCGCCTTGGGTCCCAAGCTCGAGCACCGGGATCGACGTTGCGCCGCGGCTTTCGGAGTCGTTCCACCGCCACGCCACCAGCGCG
>JACDHZ010000093.1 GCA_013820755.1 Chthoniobacterales bacterium | reverse complement strand
GCGACTTTCGCCGCAAGTAAGCGGAACGCCGCTACAACAGGCAATTCGATGCTGTCTCTGACGGTCACCAACTGCGGTTGCCGGAAATTGTTCAGCTCGGCAATGGCGCTGTCGTCATTCGGATCGAGTTCGATGATCAATGCATCCTCGAGAATGAGCTCGGGTTTGTAATCGCCCATTCGGTCGATCTTGTGTGCGATCTTGTTGAAGTTCGCTTGGTGGACAAACACCCGGACCAACTCTCCCGCGCCGATAGCGATGTCTCCGTTGATTCCGGGCAGATGAATCGTTTGCGATGGCCGCCGCTGAAACGAGAACGGATCGTATGGAACAGCAGGAGCGTGATGGTTGGATCTCCGCGGCTGACCGCTGTCGAGTCGGGTGTTGTATGGCGCAGCCAGCGTCTGCGCCACTGGAATCTCGTGGATGCTGTCCTCGGTCAGCGAGACGCGAATCGTATCGCCAATTCCATCATCGAGCAAGGAGCCAATGCCAATCGCGCTTTTGATTCGCGCGTCTTCGCCTTCGCCGGCTTCAGTGACGCCAAGATGGATCGGATAATTCCAGTCCTCGCCCTCCTGCTGCAGACGCGCGACGAGCAATCGATAGGCGTTTATCATCACCTTCGGATTGCTGGATTTCATCGAGAAAATGAACCCGTGGTAATCGAGATCACGCGCGATGCGCGCGAACTCGAGAGCGCTCTCGACCATCCCGAGCGGCGTGTCACCGTACCGGTTCAATATTCGATCCGAAAGCGAGCCGTGATTTGTGCCAATGCGCATCGCAATCCCTCGTTGTTTCGACAGCAAAACCAACGGTGTGAAGCGTTGACGAATTCGCTCAATCTCGGCCGCGTACTGCTCGTCGCTGTACTCGATGATCTTGAACTTTTTTGAGTCGGCGTAGTTGCCAGGATTGATCCGGACTTTCTCCACCCACTTTGCCGCTTCCATCGCCGCTTCAGGTTTGAAGTGGATGTCAGCGACGATCGGCGCGTCGCAGCCGCGGTGGTGTAAGCCGCGCACGATGTGCTGCAGGTTTGCCGCGTCTTTCACCGTCGGCGCGGTAATTCTCACGATTTCGCATCCAGCAGCCGCAAGCTCCATCGTCTGCGCGATCGATGCTTCGGTGTCCATCGTATCGCACGTAATCATCGACTGCACGCGAATGGGATTCGCCCCGCCGACACCGACGTGGCCGATCATCACCTCCCGGGTGACCCGCCGGTGATAGCTGAACGGATTTGCGCAGTAGTTCACCGCTTGCGCTTGCGCTGCGGCATTCCGCTCTCTGACTGCCGGACTGAGACAATCAACCGAACATCAATCATTTCCGAGGCCGCGCTTTCATACACTGTCACCGTGCGGCCCGTAGGAGACAGTGCCATGAACTCTGGATGCTTGACCGGTACAGCCCTGCCATTCGTCAACCCAATTTCGAAGGGGTGGAACGGAGCCGCTTCATACAGCTGGCGCAGCTCGTTGATAGTCATGGACGCAATTTACTTCTCGACCCACAAGGGCGCAACGAGTGAGCTCGCAGCTTACGGTGCCGGTGTGGCTTCTGTGGCGGCCCGCTCTGGTTTCGGCGTGTTTGCGTCCTTGCCAAACCAATCGCCGATGTCAAAGAAGCTCACGTACGCCATGTAGCCTATGATGACCACGGCGCACCCTGTCTGCACGAACTCGAGAATGCGGATGTTCACCGGCTTACGGCGTATCGATTCAATAATCGCGAGCACGATGTGGCCACCATCGAGCACAGGAATGGGCAGCATGTTCAGGATCGAGAGGTTTACATTCAGGATGACGCTGAACCAGAGTGCAAGCTGCCAACCGCGATCGCTCTGGAATAGGATGTAGTAAACCCGCGCGATACCTACCGGGCCGCTCATGTGCTGAAGCTTCACGTCAGAGTTTGGCGATGCGACGGCACCGAGCGTGTTCAAGGTTCCGCTAATGCTCTTGTACACCTGTTCAATCGGACTCGGATGGGCCACGGACATTCTTCCGTCAGCGTCCCACCAGATGCCCAAGCGAGGTGCGTTGTCCTTTGGGTCGAGGACTTTCGGCTGCAGGGTAGGCTCGAGCAGCTGGCCTTCACGCAGCACCTGCAGCTTGATCGGCTGGTCGCGGTGAGACTCGACGTAATCACCGACCGCAGCCGGGCTGTAGATTGGCGTGCCGTTCACGCCGCGGACAACGTCTCCATGGTGCAGCCCCGCCGCGGCAGCGGGCGATCCGGGAATGACCGTATCAATGATCGGCGTCTGCGCTGGCGAGATCATTACCTGTCGAACACTTTTGCGCCGCCAGCCGCGTGTCTCCGCTTTATAAGGCTCGACGGAGAAATCCATTATCTGTCCGGCCCGTTCAATCTTGAATGGTATCGTCGCGCCTTCGCTGCGGACGACGTTCCAGATAACACTGTCGGTCATGCCGGAGAACTTCAGCACGCGCTGATTATCCACCTCGAGGATCTTGTCCCCCGCGAGGAGACCAGCTTTCGCCGCGGGTGAATTCGTGGGTACGTAGCCGATTACGGTTGTGGTATCGGATTCGTTTGACGGATGACCAACAACCCACACGACACAGGCAAAGACGAGCGCGAGCAGGAGGCTGAAAATCGGGCCGGCGATCGCAACGATGATTTTGTCAAGTGCCGAGATTTTCGGCAGCCGCTCGCGGTCGACATCAGCCGTGCCTTCAATGATGTCCATTGGCGCGAGCTGCGGCAGTTTCACAAACCCGCCAAATGGAATTGAGCCTAACGAATACTGCACGCCGTTCAGCGTTTTCTTCCAAATCGGCTTACCGAACCAGACGCCAAAACCTTCGATGAACAGTCCCCGCCATCGAGCCGCGAGGAAATGACCTAGCTCATGCACGATGATGAGCAGGTTAAAGAGGACCACCACCTCGATGAGGATGAAGATAACCCGGAGGATTTGCGGAATCATTTGCGGATCAATGATTTAAGTGCGGCCGACCAGCGCCACAGCTTCTGCGCGCGCCCATTGATCGGTCGCCAATATCGCATCGAGGTCCGCCTCCGCAACGGAGTGATGGCGATTCATCACCTTCTCGACCACTTGCCAAATACCGGGAAACGGGAGGCGTCTATCAAGAAAAGCGGCGACGGCGATCTCATTTGCAGCGTTCAGGGCAGCAGGCAGGGTGCCACCGGATTCGCCCGCACGCCGCGCAAGGTTCAGAGCCGGGAAGTCGTCATAGCGCGGCGTAGAGAATTCCAGCTTCTGGAGTTTGCCAAAATCAAGCGGTGCTAAGGAATTCGGGACGCGGTCCGGCCATGTGACAGCGTACTGGATGGGGAAACACATGTCCGAGTGGCTCATCTGTGCCAGCACCGAACCGTCGGCGAATTCCACCATTGAATGCACGATGCTTTGCGGGTGCACTACCACTTCAACGCGCGACATCTCGACACCGAACAGCCATCGCGCCTCGATCATCTCCAGGCCTTTGTTGAACAAAGTCGCGGAGTCGATTGTGATCTTCTGACCCATGTTCCATGTGGGATGACGCAATGCCTGTTCGACCGTGATCGACGCGAATCGTTCAGCGGGGGTGTCGCGAAAAGGACCGCCTGATGCAGTCAAAATGAGCCGACGCACCTCGGAAGCACGGCCGTCTAAACATTGGAAGATCGCGTTGTGTTCACTGTCGACGGGGAGAATACGCACTCGTTTCGCAGCAGCAGCACGCATCACGATCTCGCCAGCCATTACCAAGATTTCTTTGCTGGCGAGTGCGAGATCTTTTCCGGCCTCGATCGCAGCAAGTGCGGGTCTCAGGCCGCCGGTGCCGATGATCGAGATCAGCACCATCTCCGCATCAGCTGTCGCAGCGATTTCGGAAAGCCCCGGTTCTCCCACAAACAGCTTCGGCCTGTAGTTTAACGCATCGCGAAGCTCTTCCAGTTTCGTTTCGTCGACGATGCAAACGGAAGCTGGCCGGAGTTCATTCGCCTGAGTAGCTAATTTCGTCGCGCTTGTGTTCGCTGTCAGGCCGACGATTTCCATCCGCTCCGGTATGTCGCGTGCCACCTTCAACGCGCTCTCACCGATCGATCCAGTCGCGCCAAGCACGACGATGCGTTTGCGTTTCATTAGAGAGCACCCCCGGGGCTTACGGCACCCGCACAACAAGCCGCAGGTAGAAGAACAGCAACGGCGCGGTAAAGAGCAGGCTATCGATCAGGTCGAGCGCACCGCCGATCCCCGGCAGGAAATTTCCGGAATCTTTCACGCCCGTGCTGCGCTTGATGATGGATTCCGCCAGGTCGCCAATCACCGCTGCAAAGCCCAGGAGCAGCCCCAGAATGGTGGCATGGGTCCACGTCAACACGGACAGCTCGTTAGGCATCAGCGCCAGAAGACCAAGGCTGGCGACCAACGAGAAGAACAGCGCGCCAGCAAAGCCCTCCCATGTCTTCTTCGGACTAATGTGCGGGATCATCATGTGTTTGCCGAGGAGGCTGCCTGTAAGATACGCGCCCATGTCGCTGAATTTCGTGACGGCGATCAGATACAAGACGTAGAACTGCCCTTGCACCGCTCCATGTGCCGAACGTGGGAGAATATAGACGATCTTCGTCACGAAGTTGTACAGCCACAGCACATACAGCAGGCCGAACAACGTGTAAGCCATCGTCCGGAGGGGCGCATCGTCGCGGAGGCCTTCAAACATCTGGCGTGCGAAGACCGTCAGCAAAAACCCCAGCAGCACCGTCATCTCGAAATCATAGGACTGCGCAGGCCCCACCTTCGAGAAATAGTAGAAACTTCCGACCAGCATGATCGCGCCGCAGATCATCGCGGTGATCTTGAAGTTCGGGAGCCCCTTGTGGTCGAGCATTCCGTAGAATTCCCAAAGCGTGAGTAGACCGAACGCGGCAATCAGCGCGAAGAACGCGAGCTCATAGCCCGAGAAAATAATAAGGAGCGCGACGGACCACAGCGCAATCGTGCTCGCGAATCGAAGGATGAACGTCAGCTTCTTCGTGACCGGCTTCGGATTACCTCGGTCCACGACGGCTGACATAGGCCGTCACCATCCGGAAAGCGGATGCTGAACGCAAGCGCCGAACAGGCGGGCGGGACGTGCGCGCAAACGTGCAAACCGAGCTTTGCGTGCACGAGGCGTACGCCTAGGTTCACGCCGTGAGCAAAACGATGCCGGCAGTGGTGAAAACGCGTTCGGAACCCGGCTTGGAGTTACAGGAGGTCCCGTTGCCGGAGGTGGGGCCGAACGACGTACGGATTCGCGTGCAGAAAGCCTCGATCTGCGGCACGGATGTACACATCTACAATTGGGACGCCTGGGCGCAGAGAACAATCCCGGTGCCCCTCGTTATCGGACATGAGTTCGTTGGCGTGATCGATCAAACCGGGAGCGCGGTTAAGGATTTCAAGGAAGGCGAGCTGGTCACAACAGAAGGCCACATCGTCTGCGGACATTGTCGCAACTGCCTCGCTGGCCGGCGTCACCTTTGCCCGAATACAAAGGGCGTCGGCGTAAACCGTCCCGGCGGCTTCGCGGAGTTTGTGTCGATGCCCTCTTCGAACCTGTGGCGGTGCGATCCAAATATTCCATTGGATGTGATTTCGTGCTCCGATCCTCTTGGCAATGCCGTGCACACCGCCCTTTCGTTCGATCTTGTGGGTGAAGACGTTCTCATTACTGGCGCTGGGCCGATTGGATGCATGGCCGTGCCAATCGCGAAAATGGCGGGGGCACGGAAGGTCGTAATTACCGATGTGAACCCTTACCGTCTCGACCTCGCGAGAAAGATGGGGGCAACGCTTGCGATCGACGTGCGCGAAACAAAGCTGCGGGACGCGATGGACGACCTGGAAATGAAGGAAGGCTTCGATGTCGGTCTTGAGATGTCAGGTAATCCAAAAGCATTTACCGATATGCTGGACGCGATGGTAAACGGCGGCCGCATCGCGATGCTCGGCATCATGCCGGGAAGCGCGGCGATCGATTGGAACCTCGTCGTGTTTCACGGCCTGACGATAAAGGGAATCTACGGCCGCGAGATGTTTGAGACGTGGTACAAAATGACCGCACTGATCCAGAGCGGGCTAGATATTTTACCGATCATCACACACCGATTTCCGTACACCGGTTTCATCGAAGGAATAGAGCTGATGAAGTCAGGCCAATCGGGCAAGATCGTCCTCGATTGGGCTGCGTAGCAGGCCGTGCGGCTGACAATTGAACGCGGCGCTGTCGATTCGGCCGACGGCCGGCGGTTGTTTGCCGAACTATGGGCGGAAGTCGATCGCATTTACGGCAACGAGGATCCGTCCGGCAAGGAGCTCACCGGGATGGAGGTGCCGCGCGCACTCTTTGTCATGGCGCGTCAGCGCGGCGAAACAATCGGCTGCGGTGCGATTCGCCCCTGGAGCGATCAGGTCGCAGAAGTAAAACGTCTTTACGTTTCTCCCGCACACCGGGGGCGCGGCGTTGCTCGGCAGATTATGCAGGCACTGGAGCAGTTCGCGCGTGAGACTCGGTTCAGCGAAATCTGGCTGGAGACCGGGCTCCGTCAGCACGCCGCGATCCGCTTGTACGAAAGTCTCGGCTATAGGCGAATTGCTGGTTTCGGTGACTACAAGGACGACCCGCTGAGCGTTTGCTACGGCCGGTTGCTGGGCTGAACGCGGCCGGTTGTCCGCACGACGGATTCCAGCAGCTAGTGAAGGGCGGCTGCTTGATCATGCAAACCTTGCAGCTCCAGCGCCATTCGCCGGCAGTGCTTGTAACTCTGGCGCGATTCCAGCAATGCGAGACTCTGCTGCGCATCGCCCCAGTGAAGCACCTGGATCGGCTCGTGGCGCACGCCCCAGCTATTCATATCGCCGCGACTGGCCATGTACAGGTCAATCGTGTTGCGACCTGCAAGGGCCCACCCGTAATCATCCACGCGGTACGTTTGGCCTGTTGAGAGAACGCGGAACATGGTTCCCACAGGCCAGCGCGACCAGTCCGCCGCCGCGCTGCCGATCCGCGGCGGTTCGGGTTTCCGAACAGTTTTCACGGATCTTCCTTTGCCTTTCGAAGACTTGCTACGGCTTGTGGCGGCAGCCGTCTTTTCGCGCAACATCAAACCGACGGATACGCCGCTCGATTGCCGCGCGTCACTAACCGGCAACGCACGACGCACCGGTTGGTACGGTCGCGTAGGGACAGTCGCGGACTGCAAAATTCCACCGAGCGCATTGTGCGCTCCGTAATCAACATGGTCATCCTCAGTGTGTGTATACGCCGTGGTGCGGACTGTCTGGAAATCGGCCTTTGCGATGGGCGGCTCGTATGGCGGAAGTGACCGGCTGGCGGTCCGTGTGGTGCCGCACGAGGTAAGAAGGGTGCCAGCCGCAGCGAGGAGTGCGGAGAAGGCGAGGAGGTTGAAACGCGATGCTCTCAACGTGGGTTGGGAAACTTGTTAACAGTTATTCACAACCAGCCACAAGAATAAATTCGACGCTTTTTGCAACAGACGATGGATCGCGCAAGTTCTGCGATGCTCGCCGCATTCGAACATCAACTCGCGCTAACTCTCGACGAGATCCGCTCTCAAGGCCTCTACAAGACGGAAAGGATTATAACGACGCCGCAGGATTCACACATTGCGGTCTCAGGCGGAAAAAAGGTGCTGAATCTCTGCGCGAATAATTACCTTGGGCTCGCGGATCATCCTGCGTTGATCGCCGCCGCGAAAGAGGCGCTGGATACGCACGGATTTGGGATGGCCAGTGTGCGCTTCATCTGCGGCACGCAGGACATTCACAAGGAACTCGAAGGCAAGCTCACGGAGTTTCTCGGCACGGAAGACACGATCCTGTACCCGAGCGCCTTCGATGCGAACGGCGGCTTGTTCGAGACGCTGCTCGCGCCTGAAGACGCGGTGATATCGGATGAACTGAACCACGCCTCGATCATCGACGGCATCCGTCTCTGCAAAGCGCAGCGCGCGCGTTACAAACATAACGACATGGCCGATCTGGAAGCGAAGCTGCGCGAAGCGAGTGGTGCTCGCGTGAAGATGATCGCGACCGACGGCTGCTTCTCGATGGACGGCACGGTTGCTGACCTCGCGGCGATCGTGGAACTCGCGCAAAAGTACGGCGCCGTCACGATGGTGGACGACGCACATGCCACCGGCTTCCTCGGCAAAACCGGTCGTGGCACCCACGAGTATCGCGGCGTGCTGGGAAAGATCGACATCGTCACGGGCACGCTCGGCAAGGCGCTGGGCGGCGCGAGCGGTGGCTTCACAAGCGGCCGCAAAGGGATCGTCGAGCTGCTGCGCCAGCGTTCGCGCCCCTACCTCTTCTCAAACAGCGTAGCGCCACCGATCGTCGCAGCGACGCTGAAAGGACTGGAGCTACTCATCGCCTCCACGGACCTGCGTGACAAACTTGAAGAAAATACAAAGTTCTTCCGTGCCGCTCTGACCGAACGGGGCCTGAAGATCAAACCCGGCACGCACCCAATCGTCCCGATCATGATCGGTGATGCAGCGAAGTCGCAGAAGTTCGCGGCGCGCATGCTGGAGAAAGGCGTATACGTCATCGGCTTCTTCTATCCAGTGGTACCGCACGGCACAGCACGCGTCCGCGCGCAGGTAAGTGCCGCCCACTCGCGCGAGGATCTCGAGTTCGCCGTCAACGCATTCGCCGAAACAGACGCGGAGCTGAAGTGATGCTGAGGCGCGCAAAAGCGCGCGTCGAACCGCTTCTCATGCCGTTGAGCCGAAAGTAACCTCGGCTTCATGAGGCGTTTGATCGTGACGCTGTTCGTTGGCTCGGGTTGAGTACCGCCTGTGCCGAACTCCCTTTGCTGATCCCGCGGGACGTGCTTTTCGGCGACCCCGGAAAGTCATCGCCGCAACTCTCGCCGACGGCACGCAAATCTCGTGGCTTGCTCCAGACAAGCTGGCGTTCTGAACGTGTGGGCTAGCTCCTTCACGGGAGGAAATCCGCACGCCATCAGAAATCATTTCAGCGGCCGATCAACTGGTACTGCTGGGCTGCAAATGGAGATCAGATCCTTTACCTGCAGGACAGCGGTGGCGATGAAATCATCATCTCTGGGCCGCTGATCGCGCGACCGGCAACGTTCGCAACCTGACGGCGTTTCGGGGAGTGAATGCGCAGCGCGTGTCACTGACCTCCAGCACCCGCGAGACGTGGTCGTCGCGCTGATCCGCGCGACCGGGCGTTCAATATGTATCGCGTGGATCTGCAAGCGCGCATTTGGATCCCTAACCGCCGTCGTTCTCTGCAGTGTCGCCGCCCGCCGCCGATATTGCCGGTTTACCTCAAAGTCGCTGGAACGGGTGCGTCATTGGACGTTGTAGACTTCAACCAAGCCGACGCCGCTGGTGTTGCTCACCCCCCGGACGATTACGGTGTAGTTGCCCGCAGGAAGCGCTTGCACCAGCGCTGCCTCTTTGTCGCGGGTCGGCTGAATGCCAATCGCTATCAATTCCGCCTGCTGACCCGACTTCCAGTCATTGTTTGAGCGCACCCTCATCCCGTCGGCGTTAACCAACTCCAGCGTCGGATCGGATAACGCGCCGGCCACCCCCTGATCGCCCAGCGAAGGTCCCAGCGCCCGGACAACGACGCGCGTATCTCCGCCTACGATGAAACCGCCAATGAGCGCGTTGTCTCCCGTATCCACAAAACCCCGCGAGCTGATGTTCGCCAGCTCGCGCTCTGCCGCCTGCGCAAGGTCATACACCTCCACCAGGCCCACTCCGATGCCGTCGTTCTTCCCTTTCACCACCGCGGTGTAATTTCCGGGCGCTAAAGTCCGCACGATCGCTGCTTCCGCTGCACGGCTCGGCGGTATCCCCGTTGCCTTGATCGCTCCCTGCTGGTCCTGCTTCCAATTATCGTTGAATGCGATCGAGCCCTTCTCATCGAACAACTGCAGCGTCGGATCCTGCAAGGCGCCACTCACTCCGCTATCCGCAAGCGATGGGCCGAGCGCGCGGATGATCACCTTCTTCGCTTCAGTCCCGGTAATGATGAACCCGCCGATCAGAGCACTTTCACCGGTGCCGACGCGCAGCCGGGTCGAGATGTTCAACAATCGCCCCGATGTCGATTGCCCCGGCGCCGCCAGCGCGAGCACGAAGGGTGACAGTGAATTCACCCGTGCGCAGACCGTGCGCGTGGCAAAGTTCGGCGCGGGGTCGTCTGGCGGGAGAATGGTGCGATCCACCAGCTCGCCATTCTCCCGGTGCAAGATGCGTAGACGCGCAAAATTTGCCTCGGTCACGTTCCTCGAAGGGTGAAACAAACCAGCACGGGCCCGGTGTAGCCAGCGGTCGTGGTAATATCGTAGGCCGGCAGGCTATTCACGAT
>JACDHZ010000242.1 GCA_013820755.1 Chthoniobacterales bacterium | reverse complement strand
GAGCGGCGATGCAGAAGCCGCGGAGGGACGTGCTTCCGCACGTCCGGTTCAGTGCGAGAGCCACACGCACGAGCGGACATGCGGAAGCATGTCCCTCCGCAAACCGGGGGAGCCGGAGCGCCGTCACCCGATCCACCTTTCTCCCTTAGAGGCGCAAATCGCTCGATTATCGTCTTCGTAACGGCTTGTAATGCAAAGCGGCGCAAGCTGCTCGCCTCGTCGGTCGCGCACGAGTCAATCGTCGCCGCCTGGCAATCCGCGACTAAATGGCTGGTCGGCCGCTATGTCATCATGCCAGATTGTGTGCACTTCTTCTACTCGCCAAACGGCATCGAAGCGCCTGCGCTTGAGCGGTGGATGCGCTATTGGAAGTCGATAGTGACGAAACAGTTCGGGCGGTGTAGCGGCGAGTTTTGGCAGCGGCACCACTGGGATCGCCAGCTCGGGCGCGGCGAGAGTTACGGCGACAAATGGGAATACGTGTGCAGCAACCCCGTGCGTCACAGACTCGTGTCGAATGCAGCTGATCGGCCTTACCAGGGCGAGGTAAACGGGTCGCGATGGTGAGCGATGCCAGCGGATGCGCGGAAGCGCGTCCCCCCGGAGGGACATGCTTCCGCATGTCCGGCCCACGATCTGCATCGCAACGATGACGCTCTATTTCGTTGCGGGTGAGGCAAGCGGCGACACACACGGCGCGTCGTTAATGACCGCGCTGCGCGAGCACGATCCGAATCTTTTGTTTCTCGGACGAGGCGGGCCCCGAATGCGTGAGCTGGCCACGGGCAGTTTCGTCGACTGGAGCGAGTCCTCATCAGTGCTCGGATTATGGGAGGTGCTTAAGCAGTACGGGTATTTTCGCCAGCAGTTCCACGCCACGATCCAGCAAATCGCTGCGCAATCGCCGGACGCACTGGTGCTTATCGACTATCCCGGGTTCAATCTCCGTCTAGCACGAGCGTTACGTTCTCGGCTGCCACGGCTAAAGATCGTCTACTACATCAGCCCTCAGGTCTGGGCATGGAACCGCCGCCGGATTCCGCACATGGCGAAATGGCTCGATTTGATGCTCTGCATTTTCCCCTTTGAGGAAAATCTTTACAAGCAGTCGGGCCTTCGCGCCGTTTTTGTTGGACACCCGCTTATCGAAGAGCTCCGATCGAAGCGCTCCGATGTTGCACGTGATCCGCAGCTCATCGGCTTCTTTCCTGGGAGCCGGCCGCGTGAGGTTGCGCGGCTGCTTCCGCTGATGTTGGAGGTCGCGAAGGAGCTTCTTGGCACGCGTTCGGGCCTACGTTTCGAAGTCGCAGCGGCGTCGCATCAACTCGCGCGCACAATCAGCAACATGCTCTCGCAGAGTGGCGCGTGGGCCGACGCTGTTTGCGTCACCGTTGGGGAAGCAACTTCGCTGATGCAGCGCGCGTCCGCCGGTGTGATCGCGTCGGGAACCGCAACGCTCGAGGCCGCCTGCCTTCGCCTGCCATTTGTGCTGGTATATAAAGTTTCGTGGCTGACGTATGTTGCCGCGAGACTAGTGATCAACGTGAAGCACCTCGGCATGCCCAATGTGCTGGCGAACAAAGAAGTAGTGCCGGAGTTTGTACAACACCGCGCGACTACCGGGGCCGTGCGCACGGCTCTCGAGCAAATCCTCGATGATTGTCAAACTAGAAGCGTGATGCTCGCCGAGTTCGATCGACTGGTCCAACAGCTCGGTGAAGCCGGGAGTAGCGGGAAAGCGGCCGCAGCGATATTGAGTTTGTTAAATGCGCAGCCTCGCAGCCACTAAACGCGCAACGTTCGCTTGGGCGCAACGGCTGCGGAACGCTATCCCTGCGAGTGCCCGTGTGTGTGAAGAGTTGGCGGAACTTGACGCTTCGGGATTCGCGTCGCAAATGACGTGCGGCATGCAGATTCGCAATTTCATCGCTGGGGAGTTCGTGGAACCAGTTGGCGGCTGTTATCTCGAGAACATCGAACCCGCAACCGGCAAAACGTATTCCCACGTCGCGGACAGCGATGGCCGTGATGTGGAACTCGCCGTCACCGCTGCGGAGAAGGCCTTCGGGAAGTGGTCCCGCACATCGGCGGCGGAGCGGTCGCGCATTCTGCTGCGGATTGCCGACCTCATCGATCGCGACACCGAGAGACTGGCACGAGCCGAGTCAGTCGACACAGGCAAGCCGCTCTCGCTCGCTCGCAATCTGGACATACCGCGCGCCGCGAGCAATTTCCGCTTTTTCGCCACCGCAATCCTGCACACCGAATCAGAAGCGCACATAACCGATAACGTCGCGTTTAACTACACATTGCGCCTGCCCTTAGGCGTAGTCGGCTTGATCTCGCCGTGGAATCTTCCTTTATACCTGCTCACATGGAAAATCGCGCCCGCGCTTGCGTGCGGGAATACCGCGGTCGCGAAACCGAGTGAGCTGACGCCGGTGACGGCTTCGCTCTTGTGCGAGATCTGCCGCGAAGCGGGATTGCCGGAAGGCGTGCTCAACGTAGTGCAAGGCACCGGTCAGAACGTTGGAGCGGCCATCACGTTGCACCCGAAAGTGGTAGCGATCTCGTTTACCGGCGGCACCATCACCGGCCGAAAGGTCGCGGAGTCCTGCGCGCCGATGTTTAAGAAAGTATCGCTCGAGCTCGGCGGCAAGAATCCGAACATCATCTTCGCTGACGCCGATCTCGATGCGGCAATTACCGGTAGTCTTCGATCGTCCTTCGCGAATCAGGGCCAGGTCTGCCTTTGCGGCTCTCGCGTGTTTGTCGAGCGTCCTGCATACCAGAGCTTCGTGGATCGTTTTGTGGAGAAAACATCGGAATTGAGCGTTGGGGATCCATTGGAGCAGGATACGGATCAAGGTGCGATCGTGTCGAAGAACCAGCTTGAGAAGGTGAAGTTCTACGTCGATCTCGCACAGCAGGAGGGTGGCAGCATCGCCGCAGGCGGATCAGCACCGGAAGCGATCAACGATCGCTGCCGGGGCGGCTACTTCTTCAAACCGACGGTCATCACCGATCTCCCCGTATCATGTCGCACAAATCGCGAGGAAATCTTCGGCCCAGTTGTCTCAGTTACGCCATTTGACAGCGAAGATGAGGTGGTGGCATACGCGAACGATTGTGACTACGGCCTCGCGTCGAGCCTGTGGACACAAAGTCTCAATCGCGCTCACCGGGTCGCGGAGAAGATTCACACCGGTACTGTTTGGATCAACTGCTGGATGCTGCGCGACCTGCGGGTGCCATTCGGTGGGATGAAACAAAGTGGTGTCGGTCGTGAGGGCGGCGACGAAGCGCTACGCTTTTTCACTGAGCCGAAGAACGTCTGCATCGCGAAGCAGGGATGAACGAATCGTTCGAAAGCGCCCGTGCACCTGAAGCAGTGGGGGCGTTCCCGCACGCGAAATGCGTCGGTAACCTGCTGTTCCTGTCTGGAATCGGGCCGCGGGTGCGCGGCAGCAAGAACATCCCCGGAGTCTCCCTGGATAGTGCTGGCGTAGTGGTCAGCTATGATATCGAAACGCAATGTCATGCGGTATTCGAGAACGTGAGACTCGTGCTCGAAGATTCCGGCGCCAGCTGGAATGACATCGTGGATGTGACGGTATTCCTCACCGATATGAAGAAGGATTTCCAATCATATAACCGGATATATCCAGAGTACTTTGCGGGCCCTGGGAAGCCGAACCCCACTAGGACAACAGTCGAAGTAGGGGCGCTGCCTACGC
>JACDHZ010000241.1 GCA_013820755.1 Chthoniobacterales bacterium | reverse complement strand
CCTCTTAGTTGACCCGGCACTCGTTGAGCTTCGCAATTACGTCAGACCATCGGAATCTCACTGTCTTCCCTACCTTGATGTAGGGGATCCGCCCGTCGCGCATGTACTGGTCAACGGTGCGGATCGAAACTCGCAGCTTGGGAGCGAGAGTGTGTTTTGTATCCAAGCCGTCGCCGGCGCTTTCGGCGTCGTCTTCTTTAGTGCTAGCATTCATCGTCCCGCAATTTACTGGGGCGAATTCGCGCTATTCTGCGCTACAAGAAAAGCGAAATGCTGCTTTTAGAAACCGACTGCGGAATTGTAATAAGCGGTTGTCCGCTTTTCGGTGTCAACCCGCTCCCAACCGGAGATGCGGAAAGCGAGTGTCAGATTTTTAGCGTCAAAATCCGTTCAAATCTTTTTTTCGGCCTGCCACCTTTTTTGCCTGCTGCGCGGTTTTGTGTCCGAGTGTGATGGCGCCAGAACGGAACGAATAGCGTTCGGAGTTCGATGACATTATCGCGGTTCATGATTTTGAGACGGAGGTTCCGCAAATCCTCTTCTGCTTTTACTTCGTCGCCTTTGTGCAAATGGAGAGTGAATTCCTTAAATTTTTTGAGTGCTCTACTCCAGACTCGCTCGCCGGTGATGTACTTCACTGCTTTTTCGTACGGCCACTCTTCGGGTAACTTCTCATAGCAGTCTTTGCTCAGCGCCCTTGCTCTGTCGTAGGTGTCAGAAGTGGCTTTGTCGCGCTGTAGCGCTTGCTACATGCGTTCCGGCGCGCGTTGAGATAGTTGACCGCCTCTCGCGCTGCCCACGTCCATTTATCCCGCTCAGCTCGTTTCGGCATCTTCTCGTAGAAGACGCTCGCGACCGCTTCAACTTCATCAATCGTCCACGGAAATTTGGCGTCTGGGTTGAATTCGGCTTTCATTGTTGCGGGATGGCACTGGGGTGCATCGGCACGATGTCCGCACTGGTCTCTGGCACGAGCGCAAACCACGTCTGCGCCTGCTCAGGCGTCGCCAGCTCCCGGTAATGCCGGAAGATCATTTGCGGCGAATTGCCGGCTTCGAGCGCGACACGATTCACGTCGGCGATCTCTGCGAGTCGATAGCTGATGTAGGAATGCCGGAGAGCGTTCGGCCTGTAATCGACTTTCGCTCTGGTCGCGACAGCAAGGCGACTCCTGAAATAGGTCGCCTTCGTATGCGGCCACACTCGTCCATCTTCGCCGAACGCGGGGGAGAGCCAGCGCGAAAGATTGTGCGTGATCGGTACCAGGCGCCGTGATGCTGTCTTGGCTTTGTCGGCCGCGATTTCGATAAAGCCCGGCCTGCGTCTCACATCAGCCCATTCGAGCCGAAGAATTTCCTCCGACCGTAAACCCGCAAACGCGCCCAACGCGAAGCAACGTTGGAGCGCAATGGACGCATGATTAAGGAGAGCGCCTAGTTCAGCCGGGGTGAATATGTCAACCGCCGCTTTCTTTTCCTTCCGCCGTTTCACGCTTGCGAGAAGGTCGGCGTCTTTAGATAACCACCCACGATCCGCCGCAAATGCGAAAAACGTCCGTAGTGCGCCGAGAAAATTATTGAAGCTGCGCGGACTCAAACGGAGCTCATCGAAGAATCCGCGAACATCGTCGCCCGTTAGCGAGACGAGATCCCCGTGAAAACGCTCTGCCAGCTCGCCAAGTCGATAACGAAGGTCGGCCAGGTAGAGCCCGCTGACGCCATCGGCTTTTTTGGATACGATCATTTCGTCGATCGCTTCCCGCACCGGCTTGCGCTTAATCCCGCGGCCGTGATGCCGAACATAGAATCGCGCGGCATCGAGGAGCGGCAATCCATCGAGGATCTTAATGGCACTAGCGTATTCGATCGCGGCAGTATCGAGCTGTACACCGGTGGCTCTCACCGCATCAAGAGCGCGCCCATATATTAGCCTATCGCGTCCTGAAAGCTGCATCGCGTCCACATCCCCGCGAGAAAGCTGCGCTGCCTTCGCTTCGGCTTCCGACGTTGCTTTCTCGAGATCGGCAAAGTTCATCCGGTGTCGTTTGCCGCCGAGATGATAAGCAACGCGATAGTACGTTCCGGTGGGTTTAACGTCCCGGTAAATCTTCACGGATGACGACCCGCGTTTGAGGGTTAGCGGAAATGTTTGCTTCTGCGCGTCTCGTAACCTCATTTGCGTGAATCCTGTCCGAAATTTGTCCGAAAGCAACGCGTATTTGTCGGTCTGAGCGAATATTACCTGCGACGAAGCATTGCAGCGCATACGGGGATCGAACCCGTGCACCGGCCTTGAGAGGGCCGTGTCCTAACCACTAGACGAATGCGCCGTGATATTGCGCGGCGATCGTAAGCCGAGCACGATGTTTGGGCAAGTCTGGCATCGGCGAACAGCGCAGCGTTGTGCGTGATTAAGGACGGCTCCTAGGCGATTTCGATGGACGGGGCGAAGGTGCCGAAAGCGCGGTGCCCAGCGCAGCGGTTGACTGCGTCGCCCGTTCCCGTTTCAATTGCGCTGCCGCTTCATCTGACAACGGCCGAACACGAGGCTGCGGCAAAGACCGCAGGTGCTCGCGCCGGCGGTCGTTCAAGTACGCTTTCATCTCCGGCGGACCGATCGCGATCATCTTGTCGAAGTAAACATTGAAATAATTCGCGAGCAGTTGTCGCCTTTCGACGTCGTTTCGGGCCCGCTCCGTTGCGGCACGCGCTGCTTTCACGCCCGGATCATTCGTCGCCTGATTGCGCAATTTGCGCCATTCAACGTGCAGCCGGTAGTTCTCCGATTCCTGGCTTAACGGTTTCGGCTTCAACTCTTCGTCTAACTGCTGAACGGCCGAGAGGCCCGACGCGGTTCCAGGTGGCGCGGATGGGTCCGGCATCGGGAGCACATCGGGCGGGATCAGCTGCGGCGGCGGAATCGTGGCCGTCGGGCTCGGACTCGTTGCGGCAGGCAGTGGTGTCGTGTCTTCTGTCACCGGCTCGGGCAACGCCACTTCCTGTGCTCGTACCGTGGTCAACGTCAGCACTAGGGGCGTCACGACGACTGCCAGCGAGCGCAGTAAGGCAAAATGTTCGCACAGACGAGCCCTCATGCTTAGCAACCGGAGAAATGATGATTTCGAAACAATCGTGCGCACACTGGCGAAAAGCCGCGGGAAATCGGGGTGACAGGATTCGAACCTGCGACCTCCTGGTCCCAAACCAGGCGCTCTACCAAGCTAAGCTACACCCCGTAACGCGGCTGAGTCTTTACCATGCTGGAGCGACTCGCGCATGCGGAATCTCCGATACCTGCTCGTCCTGTTTGCATGCCGCTGCTCGGAAGATTCTGTGCGCTGCGAAAACAATTTACGGAAATAAGGCCTTGCGAATGCTGTAGTTCGAATCCAATGTGTCCGGCCTCGCCCACGCCTTGGTCGGCACGCACGCCGCGTTCCACCTTCCGTTTCCCATGTTCAAAAACAACAAGCTCAATCTTTTCCTGTTCCTCGCCCTCATCGGTCTGCAAGTGCTCGGTGTCGCTGCTCTCTGCACCCGCTTCGATTGGTCTTATCTCCCCGTCATGCTGTTCATCTATCTCTGGGCGGGGATCAGTACGACGCTTTATCTGCATCGATATCTGACACATCGCGGCTTCGAGATGCCGGCATGGTTGAAGTTTTTCTTCGCAACCGGATCTGCGGTGGCGCTGTCGGGTGACCCAGTGACGTGGGTGGGGGATCATCGTTATCACCACCTGAAATCTGATA
>JACDHZ010000092.1 GCA_013820755.1 Chthoniobacterales bacterium | reverse complement strand
AAACTCACTACGTTTCGCCGCGCTCGGTAGCGGCATTCTTCGATAAGCCCCTCCAGCTCCACCGCGCGATGCGCAGCGGTATGCGCCGCGAGGACTCGCTCACGTGCACGTTCGCCCATCGCGAGACGGTCACCTTCCGGCATCTCGCGCAAAATCTCCACCACATCTTCCGTCCGCTCCGCAATTAGAATCTCCTCGCCGGGTTGGAAAAATTCCGTCAGGCCCGGCCATTTATCGGTTATGATGGGCGTGCCACAAGCGGCCGCTTCGAAAAGGCGCACGCTCGGGGAGTAGCCGGCGCGGATCATGTCGGCGCGCGTGACGTTCAACGTGAACCGCTGCGCGTTGTAAAAGACTCGATGATCTTTCGGCTCGATGTGCATGATTCGCTCCACGTTCTGCGGCCAGTCGATCGAATCAGGATACTGCGGCCCTGCGACGACGAACCGCTCCTTTGGCATCTCGGCCGCGGGTCGCGCGAGCAGTCGGTCGACCGTTGGCTGGCGGTCGTCGCTGTAAGTGCCGAGATAGCCGAGCGCCCATTTCTCCGAAGCGCGTTCCGCGAAATACATCTCCGGGTCGACCGAGCAGTAAAGCACACGCGCGCGTGGCGAGCCATATTCACCCTCCAGCTTCCGCAGGGTCGGGCCTCCAGTGAAGGAGAGATAGAGGGAAAAGCGTCCGATCACCTCGCTTGAGATGTAGTCGCACTCCCCGCGTTCGACCGCGCTGAGGGTTACTGGAGTGTCGATGTCGTAAAATGCGGTGACGCCTCGCGCCTGTTCCGTGACCCATTTACTGACCGCGATGCCGTCCGGGACGTACGAGCCGACGATCACACACTCGGCGTCGCGCACCTCCTCAGCGAAGCGGCGCTTCAGTTCGGCCAGGCTGCGATAGAGCTGCGTCGCGCCGAATGGCGGCTGCGGCAGATCGCGGTTTTCGGCGTACCATGCCTGATCGCGCTCGAGGAACAGGATGTCGTGCCCGTTCGCGCTCAGCTCGCGCACGAGACCCCGATACGTCGTCGCGTGGCCATTGCCCCACGAGGAGGTGATCGACAGGCCAAGGATGACAATCTTCATGTCTGGGGAGCGCACGCTCCCTCGCGCGCCGGCGAGGCGCCCTTGCCAAGCGAACTTGCCGAATCAGGAGCGGCGGAGAAAGCCAGTGTCGGCGAGGCGCCAAAACCAGCACGCGAGGGCGCGTGCGCTCCCCGAAGCACTTCCTCGACCTGCTTCGCACGGTGCGCGTAGGTGTGCTCAGCGAGCACGCGCCGATAAGCGGCATCGCCGATCTGCCGCGCGCGTTCACTCGTTAGTCTCTCCACGTGCTGCGCGACGTCGTCGCCGTTGTGCGCGACGAGCACCTCTGTCTCAGGCTCGAAGAACTGCTCGACGCCCTCCCATGCATCGGTGATCAAACACGCCGCAGCGCCCGCGGCTTCAAAGACGCGGGTCGGCGGCGAGAAGCCATACCGTGCCATGCTCTCTCGGCAGATGTTTAACACGGACCGGCAGGTGCAGTTGAGCGCGTTGTGATCCGCCGTGTAGACGTGGCCGAGATAGCGCACGTTCGGCGTCATCGATTTGTCGGACCAGCCGTTACCGCCGAACAGGAACCGCTTGTTCGGCAACTTCGCGGCCGGTTCGAGGAAGAACTGCTCAACGCGTTTCTCGCGGTCGGGTAGGCGATTCGCAAGCAATCCGAGATCAGCTGCGAACTTCGTATTCGGCGGAACGGGATGGTGTGTGTCCGGATCGAGCGCGTTGTAGATCGGGACGCAAAGCTTGGCGCCGTGTGACTCATAGGCGCGCACCACCGGGAACCCGCCGCCGTAGGTGAGGATGAAATCGTATTGCGGGATGCACTTGTGAAACGCATCCGCCGGATCGCTCTCGATGCGGTCCAGTGTCGCCGGCGCATCGACATCCCAGAAGATCACGAGATTGCCCGGTGTTTTCAGCGTGAGCACCGCCGACTCGAGCAGCTCGTCGAAGATCCCGACGCCGCTCGCCTTCACGATCATGTCCGCACCATGGGCGGCTTCGATTTGCCGCCAAGCGGCTTCTTCGGTGCCATCGTAAACCACGACGTCGCACCAGCTCGGCGGCTCCATGTCCCGATGCTGCGGGCGGTCGTAGGCGACCGGTTCGTAGAACGTGATGTGATGCCCGTGCGCGTGCAGCGCCTTGATGATGCCGCGATAATAAGTGGCGGCGCCGTTCCAATAGGCGGAGAGCAGGCTCGAAGCGAAGAAGGCAATGTTCACGCGTTTACTTCTTCGTAGATGCGAAGCAGTTCGTCCACGCGATGTGCACACGTGTGTCGCGCCTGGATCGTCCGCAGTCCGTGCGCCGCCAGGTCGCGCGCCATCTGTTTGTCTTCGAGCAGGGCACGCATGTGCTTCTTCATTTCGTCGCCATTGCGCGCCACAAGAAAATCTTTGCCGGGCTCAAACAGATGCTCGGCGTCTTCCCACGGCGACGAAATGAGCGGAATGCCGCACGCGAGCGCTTCGAATGGCCGAATCGTCGGAATGCCGCGCAACGCCTCGACGTATGGCCGACGCGGGACGTGCACCGTCATCCGGTAACGCGCAAAAACTTCCGGCGCACGATAGTTCGGCAGCCATCCGCCGTAGTCGATGCCGGAGCGCCGCAGCCGCTCACGCGCACTCTCCGGATAACGAACGCCGAAGATTTTTGCTCGTAATCCAAGCACCGCGATCGGCTCCACCAGATATTCGTCGAGCTCGGCGGAACGCTCGTTGTCGCCCCAATTACCAATCCACACGACGTCGCCCCCGCGGTCAGTCGTGTCAATCGGATGGAACACGCGCGTATCCGCCGCCTCATGCCACGTCCATGCGCGCCGCGTCCAATCCTGCTGCACATAAAGCGCGCGCAGCACTTCGCCGTACGCGAGCACGCCGTCGTATTTCGCGAGATCGTAGCCCTGCATCTGCGACGGCGACGTGATCGCGCGGTGATGCGTGTCGTGGAAGAAGAGCCAGTAGCCTCCCGCTTCCCCGCGGTGCTTGCCGACCCGGCTAACGAGCTCGTGCTCGTTCCACTCGTGGACGATCACCAGGTCCGCGCCGGCCAGCGCTTCGTCGAGATTCAGCGCGTCGATTGTATATCGGGTCGAGCACAGGCGCGGATAGCGCTCGTGGAATTCGGCGATCGGTTCTTCGCCATGTTCCTGCACGAGGTTCTGCCGACTCCATGAATCGTGCGGTTCGTAGATTGCGAGCTCGTGGCCGCGGGCGATCAATTCCGTCGCCACGCCGCGAAGGAAGTGCGCGTTGCCGTGGTTCCAATCCGATTCTAACGAGTGATAGAAGAGGACGATCTTCATGCCGCCACGTCCTTGTGATATTGCCTCAGGCAATCGCGATATGCACCGCGATACGCGTCGGCCATCTTCGACGGCGAAAATTCCAAGGCGCGCCAACGAGCACGCTGCGCGAGATCTGTTCGGCGCGCTTTGTCCTCGATCAAGTGACTGAGAGTCCCAGCCAAGGCATCGTGATCGTCCGGATCGACGAACAGCGCGGCGTCGCCCCACACTTCGCGCAGCGATGCGATGTGGCCGAGGACGAGCGCACATCCGGAAAGCGCCGCCTCCACAACCGACAAACCGAACGGCTCATAGCGCGCTGGCAGCGCGTAAATCGCACTTGTGCCAAGGCGAGCAGCCAGCTCAGCAGACGAGAGCCGGCCTAGCGAATGCACGTGCTTGAACTCACGTGTTTTTCCATTCGGGTGCGCTGCATCGCCCGCGACCTCGATCGACCAGCTGACGCGCAGCGCGACTGCTTCGAGCGCAGCGAGGTTCTTCGCCTCATCCCACAGCCGCCCCGCCGCGAAGATGGAATTGCGCTTTTTACGCGGGGCAAAAAGCCGCGGCTCCCGAGCGTTGAAGATGACCGAGCCCTCACCAAACCAGTCGTAGTTCGAACGCAGCGATTCGAGCATCGCTGCCGTCGGCGCTACTACGAGATCTGCGGCATTCAGCCCATCACTCACGCGGCGGCGGTATTCGTTGTACTCGCGCGGAGCGTTGAATTTTTTAACGGCAGACCACCATGAGAGCACGCACGAATGCGCGACAACGATCATCGGCGCATCCCAGGGCAACACGGCATGGGCGTAGCCATTTAGATGAATCAGGTCGGGTTTGAACTTCGTCGCGACTCCCAATAGCCACTCGCCGGCTTCGTCGACTTCGCTCCACGGGTGGTCCATCCACTCAAGCGCGTACGTGCTTGGGAACAGCGTCACGTTGCGGAGCTGCGCCGCTTCGGAACGCTGCTCGTCGCTGATCGGCGCACCCATCGTCGCGAGGGCAAACTCTATCTGCGGCAAAGCGCGAGCGAGCTCGAGCGCATATGTCCAGACGCCGCCGACAATGTCGGCAGTCACCAAGATACGTTTCGGCTCGCAAGTGGCGCTCATCGCATTTCGATCAGCGCCTTCATAAATCCCTCCGGCCGTTCCGCGCTCATGTTCAATGCTGCGTCGAGCTGATTGAGCGGGAAGCGGTGGGTGTAGAGCGGGCGCGGGTCGAGCAAGCCGGTTTCTACGGCTTGGACGGCTTCGCGCATGCCTTGCAGGTAAATTGCCGGGTCGCGCTCGTGCGCGTTGATGACGTCGAGGCCGCGCCAGTTCCAAAGTTGCATGCTCACCTGTCGCGGACCGTCCTGGTGGTAGCCGGCAACAACGAGCCGGCCCCGCTCGCGTGTGAGCTCCCCGGAAATATCGAGAGGCCATTGTTTGCCGACGGCTTCGATCACTACGTCGCAGAATTTGTCATTCGTTAGGCTCTTCACCTCCGCGATAATCTTGTGGTGATCATCCATCGGGATGGTGTGCGCCGCGCCCATGTCGCGCGCGAACTGCAGCGCAAATTCCCGGCGCGAGATGGCGATAACGCGCGCGCCGGCGGCCGTGGCGAGTTGTGTGAGGAGCGCGCCGAGGAAGCCGATACCGACGATCGCAACGGTGTGGCCTTTCTGAACGGCGGCGCGCTTAAAGATGTTCATCGCGCAGCCGAGCGGCTCGGCCGGGAATGCTTCGCCGTCGAGCGATCGTGGGAGCTTCACAACCGCGTTGACATCAGCCACGTCGTACTCAGCGTAAGCGTTGTTCGAAATCATTGCGACGCGATCGCCGGGCGCGAACTCCGCCACGTCATTGCCGACGGCTTCGACTCGACCCCAGCTTTCGTGGCCGAGCGCACCGGGCGCCATCGGGTAGTTGAACCACGGCTTGCCTTCCCACGGCGGAATGTTCGATGCGCACACGCCGCAGCCATCGAGGCGCACGAGCACTTGTGTTGCGCGGGGTCGCGGCTTTGCGATTTCTTGAACTTCCACTCGCCGCGGCTCCGCGATGACCGAAGCACGCATCTGCCACACGACGGGCGCGGCGCGCTCCGCCACCGGCGTCGGCGCGTCGGCTGACATCAGGCGGTGGCGAGAGATTCGCGGTCAGCCGCGATCCCGCGGAATTCCTCCAGCCACGCGTGCAACCGCTCGACGCCTTCGCGCATGCCGACCTTGGGCCTCCAACCAGTGGCGGTCTGGAATTTCGAGAAGTTGCTCACGTAGTATCGCTGATCGCCCGGGCGCCAGTTGCCCCACGAGATCCGCGGTTTCTCGCCTTCGAGGTCGCCGATCCAGTCGAGCAACTCGAGTAAGCTGGTCGTATTTTGCGGGCCGCCGCCGAGGTTAAATACCTGACCGGAGAGCGTGCGAATGTTCTTCCGTGCGAGGAGCAGCGCATCGACCAGATCCTCGACGAACAATACGTCGCGCACTTGCTTGCCGTCGCCGTAGAGTGTGATGGGGCGCTTTTTCATCGCCTGGACGAGGAAATGCGCGACCCAACCCTGGTCCTCGGTGCCAAACTGGTGCGGCCCATAGATGCAGCTCATCCGGAACACGACTGCCGGCAGTCCGAAAGTGCGCGCGTAATCCAGGATGTATTGGTCGGCGGCGCCTTTCGAGCAGCCGTACGGGCTGTAGAAATCGAGCGGCTGGTTTTCGCTGATGCCGTTGCTGCGAATGTGTTCGTCGTCCGGCTCATAACGTTCGCCGTTCAAGCGCAGGGCCACGTCGTCGAGGCTGCCATAGACTTTATTCGTCGACGTGAAAACAACGGGCGGCGGATCGCTCATCCCGCGCAACGCCTCCAGCAGGTTCAGCGTGCCGCGCGCGTTGATCTCGAAATCGTAGATCGGCGCGGTGAGGCTACTCGTGACGGCGACTTGCGCCGCGAGGTGGACGACGGCGGACGAACGTTGGGCCGCTTCGGCGAGCGATTGCGCGTCGCGCAGGTCGGCGACCTTGAGCTGCACGAGGTCGCCGTGTGTCTCCCGGAGCCAGGCAGCATTTTGTTCGACACCGGCGCGCGAGAGGTTGTCGTAGAGCAAGACCGGCTGGCGGTCGGAGCAGAGGCGATGGGCAAGATTGCAGCCGAGGAAGCCGGAGCCGCCGGTGATCAGCACGGGCTTTTCGCGGCCCTTGCTGCCATGGACTGCGGGCGCGCTCAGCCATTCCGACTTATCGACGGCATCGATGCCGCCCTGTCGCAACAGGCGCATGAGCAACTTCTCGGAGCCATCCGCACGCCGGAGGCCGAAGTGCAGCTCGCGCTCGTCCGAGACCGCGGCGTCGATCCCCTGGCCCGGGTCGCGATCGTGCGCGGCATACCAATAGACACGATCCGCGGGCGCCGACATGACGTTCGTGAACGCGGCGATCTGCGCCTGTTCGTCGTGCCGCCAGGTCGAGTAGCCGGTTTCGGTGATCCAGATTTCGGCGTTTGATTTGTGCTGGAGGAGGACGTTGCGGACGCGGGCGATTTTGGCGTTCCAGCCGTCCCACCAAAACTCGAACGTGCCGGGGAAGCCGTGGATCCCGACCGCGTCAATGTATTGAAGGACGCCGCGGTCGCACATCAGGCGCACCCACTGCGCGTCCATCGGGCCGCTCGCGCCGAGCACCGTTTTCTTGCCGCGCTTCTGCGCCCAATGAGCCGCGCCGCCTACCATTTCGCAAAAGATCAGCCAATTCGGGTCGAGCGTCGTGTCCCACTCGAGCGGGTTCTTCGGCTTATTCCAAAGCTCGACGCATTCGAAGTGCTCGCCGAACCGGGTGATGAAAACATCGAGAAAGTCGGCGTATTGCTTCGGATCGCGCGGTGGCGAGCAGATGTTGGGCGCAATGCCGAGCGTCGGTGGTGTGTAATGAAAACACGGAAGCACGTTTACCGCGTGTGCGAGCCGCGGAAGCAACCATCCATACCAATCCTGACCGCCGTCCGTGTGCCAATCAGCCCAGGAAATCCCAGTGCGCAGCTCCGTGGCGCCGATGGCCTTTACGTCTTCGATCAACCGCTCGACCCGCTCCTCTTCCCCTGGCCGAAGCCATTCCAAAATGCCGAAAACCGGCCGCGCGTTTGAGCTGCTCATACCGCGAGGCCACGCGCCGCCAGTTCACGGGAAGCGTCGGCAACATTATCGACCGCTGTCTGCCCCTCGAGCCACGCGGCGAGCTCCACCAAGCCCTCCTCCAGCGAAACCGCCGGCTCGTAGCCGAGAACATCTCGCGCCAGACCGATATCAGCAAAGCAGTTGCGGATATCACCGACCCGACAACGCCCGACGATCTCCGGCTCGATCTCCGGTTTGTTCAACACCTGCGCCATCTGCTCGGCGATTTGCCGGATCGAGAAATGCTGTCCGCTACCGACGTTGAACACGCGATCCGCAGCGTCGGGCACTTCAAGTGCAAGGCGGCAAGCCTGCGCGATGTCGTGTACGCTGACAAAATCGCGCTGTTGCTGGCCGTCTTCGTTGATCAGCGGCGGTTTGTTGTTCAAAAAACGGGAGGCGAAGATCGCCAGCACGCCGGTATAAGGGTTTGAGAGCGCCTGACGCGTGCCGTAGATATTAAAGAAGCGCAGCGCGACCGTGGGGATTCGGTAGGCGCGGCCCACGGTCATACAGAGGCGTTCTTGCTGATACTTCGAAATCGCGTAAACAGACGGGACGGCCGGACAGCTGCTCTCAGGAGTTGGCACTGCCTTTAGCGGCTCGCCATCAGGCCCTCGGACCTCCCAATCGTGTGCCTTCAGTTGCTCGATAGAACGTTCCTGGCCCTCCACTAGTTCGCCGTTCTTCGTGGAGTAGAGCCCTTCACCGTAAATACTCATGCTCGATGCAACTACCAGGCGCTCAACCGGTTCTCGAGCCAGAGCCTCGAGCAATATCGCGGTGCCCTCGCCGTTGACACTCGTGTACTCCGCGATCTTATACATGCTCTGGCCGACGCCGACCGTCGCCGCGAGATGATAAACGGCGTCCACATTTTCCAACGCCCGGCTTACGGCTTCTCGATCGCGCACATCGCCGACGATCAGGTCGACCTCGGGGTCGAGATAAATAGGTCGGCTGGCACCGGCTCCGTGGACTTGGGGCGCTAAATTGTCTATCGCCCGCACTTGATAACCGTGTGCGAGCAACTGATCCGCCAGATGCGATCCAACAAAACCTGCGCCACCCGTAATAAGAACTTTTTTCACGCCCATGTGTCTGCGGTGTTGGCTACATCAGCCTCCGTTGTGCCGTGTTGTTAGGTTCTTTGAACAAGCTGGTCAACGCCAAAAGCCCCGCCGAGCGGCTGCGCCCCCCGCAAACCGGAAAAAAGCGACGGCCGCGGCTTCGCGGAGGCGCGTGGCGCGAAGCCTTGCACCCAGGCTCCTGCTGAGTCTCTGCACACAAGCCATTACGCAGCAGTTATTTGGGTTGGATTGGAAATTCTTTGAACGAAAGCCATCCAGCGGCTGTCAGAATTTCGAAATACTTAACCTCGTTAAAGACTTTTAACGTCACCCGCATGTGCAACCTGCAAGGGTCTCAGGCACGTAACACTGGACACTTGCACAAAGGCACGAATTTCCCGTTACATGAAGAGTTTTATGGCTGCTGAAGATAGTGACACTGGAATAAAGATTTACCTGCGTGAGATCGGGCAGATCCCGCTTTTGACCCCCGATCAGGAGATCGAGCTGGCTGCGAAGATCAAGAAGGGCGATCGCGAAGCGCGCGCCTTGATGATCCGGTCGAACCTGCGTCTTGTGGTGAAGATTGCGCACGATTACGCCAACCTCGGCCTGCCGCTGCTTGACCTCATCTCCGAGGGCAACATCGGCCTGATGAAGGCGGTCGAGCGTTTCGATCCTGCGAAAGGCGGGAAGCTTAGCACCTACGCTGCCTGGTGGATCAAACAATCCATCAAACGCGCGCTCGCGAACCAGTCGAAGACGATCCGTCTGCCGGTGCATCTCGTCGACAAAATCTCGAAGATGCGCCGCGTTTCGCTTCAGATGAGCGAAGAGCTGGGCCGTGAACCAACCGATGACGAACTAGGCGAGGAAATCGGCATTGCGAGCGGCAAGGTGTCGCAGCTCAAGACGGTCTCGATCCGGCCCGCTTCGCTCGACGCGCCGATCAGCGACGACGATTCGACGGAGTTCGGCGAGATCGTCGGCGACGAAGAAGCCCAGACGCCGTTCGAATTGCTGCGCGACAAGAACCTTCGGAACGAAGTCGGCGGATTGCTCGACGTGCTCGACGATCGCGAACGCAAGATCATCTTCTCGCGCTTCGGGCTCGATGGCGGCAAGCCAAAGACGCTGGAGGAAGTCGGCAAGAAATTCGGCGTCACGCGCGAGCGTATCCGTCAGCTGCAGAACATCGCGCTGTCGAAGCTGCGCCGCGCGCTCGGCAAGAAGGAACGTCCGGTGGACGTGGAGTTGCCGGTCGAGGCATAAGCGACAGCAAATCTTGAAATTAAAGCGCGCGGGTGCAAAACGTCCGCGCGCTTCTTTTTTCTGCCGCCCGTTCAAACGTAACGATGCTCGAAGCGAGCGCTAATCGGCTCCGCTACGGTCAAGGCTGCGGGGCGGGATCTCATCGAACAGCGGCTTCCCGGGCTTGACCGTCGCGTTTTGCGCCGCTGCCTCCTTGCGGATGTCAGCAACGATTTCGGGGTATTCCTTTGCTACGTCGTGCTGCTCGCCGGGATCTGCTGTCAGATCGAACAGCAGCGGCGGATTATGCTCCATCCTTGGCCTGCCAATCCCGAACGCACCGCTTGTGATGAAGTGGGCCTTGTAAGCTCCCTTGCGCACGGCCCGGAGTTCGTTGTCGGCATAGTAAAATAGCGTTTGGCGCGGGCTCGGGCCCGTCCCGAGTAGCGGAGCGCGCAGATCGACGCCATCAATTTCTCGGTCGGTGGGGATGGCAGCGCCGGCCAGGAGACCGGCCGTGGTGTACAGATCCATCGCCGATCCAATATCCGTGACAACCGTCGGCTTGATTGTGCCGGGCCACCAGAAGATCGTCGGCGTCCGCACCCCGCCCTCCCAGGTCGTGCCTTTGCCCTGACGCAGCGGCGCGGC
>JACDHZ010000240.1 GCA_013820755.1 Chthoniobacterales bacterium | reverse complement strand
GCTCGACTCCCTACATAGGGGTTAGGGGTTCGTCATTTCTGAAACCATTCCCGGATTGAATCCGAAAGAGCGCCGAGAGGGACTGCATTGCGAACCGTCCAAGCCACTCCCCGCGCAACGATATTCGACCTCTTGTCTGGACTTGCCTTTGGAAGCTCGTCCATCAGTTCCTTCAGTTCCTTGCGCTCGCTGTCCGGAACTTTTGCGGCCTTTAGTTGCGCCTCGAGTTGGTTGTAATCTCCGATCTGCACGTTGCCGCCCGATACATTCCCCAGCACTCCACTAAAAGTGCCAATGTGATAGTTCGTTTCGTTCTTCATAACAGCTTTCTTCTCCTGTTGACTGAATGTCATTCCCTCGCCAAGAACTCCATCGGCCTCTAACTTCAACGTCCACTCTAGAATGGTGTTACGGACGGCGTCCAGAATGCCGATCATACTCGTCTTCTGTAAAATCAGTTGCGGAGGAGTGATGATGTCTCTCATGCGCTTGTAAGCCTCCGGCGGCACCGGTTGGAATATCATGCCATCGGAGTTCGCCAACTCCTGGACCTCGGCAACGGACTGGGAGCAGGAAGTCTTGACAGGTCCGAGTCCCGCAAACTGCATCCAGACGCCGTTGTAAGGATTAAACATCTTCATCTCGCCGTAAAGGTTGCGGTATTCGGGAATTTCGCCCCACTGGGGTATCCGTTAAGTTCGCTTTTGCACCACGCAATCCATTCGGCGAGCTGAAGCTTCGTAGCGACAGCGAGAGACTTGCGCAGTAGGCTGCCAAGATTTGTATTGGCGTCCATAGCCTCTGCCTGTAGTTGCAGAACGATCGAACTTATGTTGAAGACAGCAAACAAAACGCGTAGCGACGCCTAACGAGACGGAGATAAGCTGCGGCGGGAGGGAGAGCACATCGCCCGCAGTGAAAGCATTTTAATCATCCCTCAGAGGTTAATCGCAAGGCTTCCCGCCGTCAGCTTTATCGATTGGTTAGATGGTTAGGTGAGCCAATACGCATTCAGAAAGGCCCATCCGAGAAAGCCGACGCCAGCCGCAGGAAAAATAGCAAACCCGAAAGATCGCGGCAGCGAAAAGCCCGGAGCCGCAGCTTCGGCACGTTTGTCCACGCGGCGACACATCTCGGCTCCGCCCATGATGAGCAACAAACCCATTCACGAGAGCGGCAACACTGATGGTTTCGAGGCTCAGTCCTGAAGCGTCGGTTGCCCACCGAACCGGAACGAACTGCTTACCGCTATGACGCAGCTTCCACGAGCTGCCACCAATCGAAATCGCGAATAGACCAGTCGCTGTCAATGCGATCACGACGGCATTACGCGTGGCTTCCATCTAACTCCCATTAGACGAATATTTGTCTTTAAAGGCGAACATTTATCCGGCAAATTCGAAGGACCTGTGGCAGAAAACTACGATTGACCGGATTAAACCCGGTTGCGGTCGCAGAAAGTCTCTGCCAGTCGCGGATGAGTCTGCCGCTTCTAGAAGATGAAACTCTTCGCTCGCGCGGGAACAATGATACTGGTTTGCCATCTCAACGCCGCTGGGCGCTCGGGTTGAGGTGAATTTCGCGCTACAGTTTATTTTCATCCGACGCAGCCCACCTTTTATATTCTCGAGTCATTACCCCCTGAAGCGCAATCGCGCGCTACGGAACGCGGTAGGCTTCCACCAAGGCCACGCCGGTCGTGTCGCCTTTGCCGCGAACAACGGCAGTGTAGTTTCCGGGCGTGAGGAACGCGACGATGGCTGACTCGCGGTCGTCCAAGGGTGCAAGCTGCGTCGCTTGGACGGCCTGCTCCTGGCTGTCCTTCCAATTGTCGTTGAAGCCAATGACAGCGCCATTTCCATCGTGCAGCTCGATTGTAGGATCTAGCAGCGGATTGCCGATGCCGGAGTTCGTTAGGGTCGTACCGATTGCACGCAGCACCACGATGGGACTGTCACCCTCCCCGATGATCACGCCGCCGATGATGACGTTATCGCCGGTGCCAACGAAGCCGCGCGTACTGACATTACCAAGAGTGGAATTGGCAGCGGAGTCAAGGTCGTAGACTTCAACCAGACCAATGCCGGTGCTGCCGTCCTTGCCGGCAAGAACCGCGGTGTAGGATCCCGGCGCCAGTGTCGCAATGATCGCCGACTCCAAGTCGTTGTTCGGAGGAATGCCGCTGGCCATGATTTCGGCCTGCCGTTGCGACTGCTTCCAGTCATCGTTCGAATCAAGCGTGTTCCGTGACGCGTCGAACAACGTGAGCGTAGGATCGGCAAGCGGATTCGGAACGTTGCTCGCGCTGAGCGATGGCCCGGTACCGCGGATCAAGACCCGCTTGGCCGCGTCGCCGGTGACAATAAAGCCGGCGATGGAAACTCGCTCGCCGGTGTCGACGTCGACGCGGGTGGAAATGTTAACCGCTTTGGCCGCGGGGATGGTCGGCAGAGTCAGCGCGTCGTATGCGCCTTTCGCGGTCAGATAATGGCCTGCGGTCGTCGGGTGTTTATCGTCCCAGAAAAGGTAATCGTCGGGAGATACTTCGGAGCGATCTTGCGAGGGATTAACGACGTCCGTGAACCCGTAGCTCTCGGGATTGCTAAGAATACGGATCGTATTTTTCCAGACGTCGAACCGATAAACTGTAGGCGTGATGCCTTGCCAAGAGAGAGCTGCCAGGCTCGAGGTCAAATCCGCGTTTAGCTCAGCGCGGTAATTCGCCGAGGCCACGTTCAGGGACATCATGGCCGCCGTATCGCCTGAATGCTCCGGGATCTCGCCGAGAGGCGGGACGTTTGGCACCAGGATGTATCTCGCGCCGGCATTGGCGAGGCGGCTGACAAGCGCCGTAGCGCGAGCGGCGATTGCAGTCACGCTCGGCGCGCTATCATCGTCGAAAAGGTCGTTGCCGCCGCCCCAGACGATGTAGAGAGCCTGCGGATCGACGACGTAGCCAGCGAGATAATCGTCCACCTGCTTGCCCATGTTATCAATCGTGATGGTCACATCGCCGAACAATGGAACCGAGACCGCTACCCGCTCGTTCGTGCCGTCATTCGTCGTCGCCCCGCCAAACGCGTAGTTTGTTCCCCCGCCGAGACTGAAACTGGCCGGCGGCAGATTCAAGAAAGTGCGCGCGAGCTGCTCGTGCCAGACTCCGACGTAAGTGGTGGATGATGGATCGGTGTCACTGCTGTTGGTGAAGCGGCCGTCGCTATAATTGAAGGTGTTGCTCGGGTAATCGACCGTGCCGCCGGTGCTGGAATTTGTGCGGTCGCGAACGTTTCCAGTGTCGGAAAGGCTATCGCCAAACACGATGATCTGGCTGAACGCCGGCAGCGCTTGTGCAAAAACATGCTCCGGCGCAAGCGAGGCTGCCGCGGTTATGAACAGCCCTGCTAGGGCGAGACGAACTGAAGAAGAGGAGCGGTTTGCGATCATAAGAAATCCGGAGCGTTGATGGACATGTCGCGACTGGAATTCTCAGCTTTCGCATTGCTCGACACTGAGGCCGTGCAGCAACTATTCGCGCGCCGAGCCGAAAAAGGATGCAGGCCGGCTTTCGCAGTTCGCAAATCTGGTAGGTCGTCATCATTAATTCTCTATCGGGCCTGAGGGCCGGCCGGCTCCATCGGCGTAGGGAAGCCGCGTTAGGAAGTTCGCGTTGGAGCGTCGCGTTGGAGTCGGCCCGCCCTCGGGCCGCAGACTCAGTTGCCAACTGATCGAGAAGGATTGGTGCATAAGTAATTTCAAAAGTC
>JACDHZ010000239.1 GCA_013820755.1 Chthoniobacterales bacterium | reverse complement strand
GCCAGCTTCCGCTCCAGCGTCTCGCGCGTGAGCGCCGCCACATGCTCGTCGAGAAATCCGGTGGTGAACGCCAGCAGTGTGGACGCATCGAGTGAGGCTTCGTCCAGCTTCGCCGATAGCACCTTGCGTCCATCAACATCGACGAGGCCGCGCTCGATCACCTCGCGCCGGATCTCCGCGCAGACTTTTTCTAGCGCGCCATCCTTGTCGCCGAGCAACTCGCGCGCGCGTTCCAGCGCCAGCCAGCACATGATCTTGCCGTAGGTGTATTGCGACTTCGCCCGCACTTCCCAGATGCCGTTGTCTTCCTCCCGCCAGTGACGCACCGCCTCCGCGGTTAATGTCTCGAGCATCTTGCGTTTGTCAGCGTCGATCTTCCCGCCGGTGTGCCGGAAGAAGAAGAGCGACTGCACGACGTGCCCGTAGTTATCGAGCTGGAACTGCTCCTCCGCGGCGTTGCCCATTCGCACCGGCTGCGAGCCGCCGTAACCGGCGAGATGATCGAGCGTCGTCTCCGGCGGGATCGGCGCGTCGCAGACCGGATACATCACATCGATGGTCGTCGCGTCGCTACCGCCGCGTTTCTTCTCGTTCCGCTGCATCCATTGTTTGACGGCGAAATCGAGGAACGCCTTCGCTTCGCCGGAATAGCCGAGGCCAAAAAGCGTCTGGATGAAAAGCGCCGTGTCGCGCAGCCAGGTGAAGCGGTAATCCCAATTCGCATCGCCGCCGATCTGCTCCGGCAGTGACGTGGTCGGCGCCGCGACGAAGCCGCCGGTGTGCGCGTAGGTGAGCAGCTTCAACGTCACCGCGCTGCGGCGAACCATCTTCTCGTGCGGTCCGCGGTAGTAGTTAAAGAGATTCCACTCGCGCCAGAAGGCGGTCGTGATGCGAAGCCATTCATCGATCATCTTCTGGTCCGGCGCGCGGCGGTCCTCGTTGTAATCCAGGACGAAAAAGATACGTTCTTCGCGCAGGGCGACGAAATTGCCTAACAAGTCGTCTCCGTTTGGCCGCAGCGTTGCGTTGGTGAAGAGCGTCGCTTCCGTTGTTGAGTAAGCGCCGCTTCTGCTTGGCTGCCACCCCGCGACTTTGCGCGCGTAGTCGGGACGGGCCCTGACCTGCATTTCCATCTCGATGCCGCTCCCTTCTTCCGTTTCCACCAGGCGGAGCAGCCGACTGGTCGAATGCAGCGAGGTGAAGTCGTAAAACCGCGCGCTGGACTTGCGGGCGACGACAAAAAAATCCGTCACCTTCACCACCCCGCGCTCCGTGATGAAGCGCGTCTCCAAAATCGCGCTGTCGCCGAGATACTGACGCTCCACGCGGAAAGGCGCTGCGGGATGGAGCGACCAGCTTCCACCTTTCTCTTCATCGAGCAGCGCGCCGAAGAACGACCCTGCATCGAACGCGGGCAGGCAAAGCCAGTCAATCCCGCCGTTCGGATTGATTAGCGCTGCGGTCTCACAATTGCCGATGAGCGCATAGTCCTTGATCGGCGTCATCGCAGCCAGCCGCCGACTGCCTGGATCGGCTCGATCTGGCCCGGTTCAGTGACCCACGCGACGATCGCGCCCCGCGAGCTTGCGTCCTGTTGTCCCGCTGCGACCGGCAAGCGTGATTCGGATTTTCCACCACTCAACTTTGCCGTTTCGAGCGAGAGCACGACGAAATCGTGCTGGAGTTTGCGACCGCTGTTTTCACCGGCTTTGACGTTGATGTTCAACCCGAAGCCGAGTCGCGCTACGTGCAGATCGAGCGGCTTGCTCTCGCCTGCTGCTGGCTGGAACGACGCGATGATTCTGTCGCCGCCGGTGACGGAAAGCTTGAGTGTGCCTGGCGATTCGGTCGCGGCCGAAGGCACGCCGCTATTCCGCCATTCACGTCCATCGAGCACGAAACCGGGCGTGTAAACGCTGCTGCTTTTCCAGCGCGCGGAGTATTCATATTGGCGCGCTGTCCAAGCCTTCGATGCGAACGGGTCGCGCCACCCGAGCCGATCCCAATAGTCAACGTGGAAGGCGAGCGGGACGAAATCGCGCCAGATCCCAGGATCGTCTTTCAGTTTGCTCAGCCATGCCTCAGCCGGGGGACAACTGCTGCAACCTTCCGAGGTGAAAAGTTCCAAGAGATGCGTTCTTCGTGGGCCGCTTTCAAGGGTGAGGTCCGCCGCGCGAAGATGTGTCGTTAGGCCGATGATGATTGTGGCAAGAAATGTGATCCGGAACATACCAATAGGAGCGAGCCGGCGGTTGAATATTTCAGAGAATGCCTAACGCCGGATAACGGTCATTCCGTGGCGGATCATTGCGACACAGGTCCACCGATAAATGTGCTAATCGTATCGAGCGGCTTGCGGCTGATGTCGGGCACCTTCGCATCCGTTGCTGGGTGACCTACGACGAGCAGGAGAAATGGCTTTTCGTGTGCGGGGCGGCCGAGGATTCTATTGAGAAATGCCATCGGGCTCGGCGTGTGCGTGAGCGCGGCGAGTCCGGCATTATGGACGGCCGCGACGAGGAAACCGGTCGCGATCCCCACCGACTCGATCGCGTAGTAATGTTTCATCCGGCTGCCGTCGGGCAGAATGCTGTAGGGCTGCGCGAAAACGGCGATCAGCCATGGCGCGATCTCGATGAAGGGCTTGCTCGAATCAGTCCCAAGCGGGGCTAACGCTTCGAGCCATTCCGCCGGCGCGCGGTGTTCGTAGAACTCCCGTTCCTCTTCTTCGGCCGCCATTCGGATCTCGTGTTTTTTCGCGGCATCCGCGACGGCGACGAAGTGCCACGGCTGCAAGTTTGCTCCACTCGGAGCGGTGCCGGCGGCGCGCAGGCAATCTTCGATCACTTCGCGCGGCACTGCGCGCGGGGAAAAGTCGCGAACCGTGCGACGTCGTTGCATCGTCGCCTCAAAGGCGCGGGCGCGTTGGCGAATTTGCTCGTCGGAAAGATGCTCCCCCGGTGGGAGCGAAACGAATCGCGGCTCGGTCATGCGAGAGCCGGTGCCGCTTCGCGACGAATGACGGTCTCTGCGAAGCGCTCCATCTCTTCGAACTGCGGGCTGCATTGCAGGAGTAGCAAATCGGCGCCGGCGTCTTCGAATTCAGAGACTTGCTCCTGCACCTGCGCAGGAGTTCCGACCAGTCCCGAGGCGAGTCCGCGGTTTGTGACGGAGTAATCCTCCAATGAGACTTTCCGGTCGAGATTCGTGCCGGCAAGCCACTGCTGGTAATTGTCGTAACCGGCGGCCGATTGTTTCACGTCCGTGATGCGCTCCAGCTCGCGTTTCGCTTCCCGTTCGGTATCGCGCACGATGGAGAACGCAGCCACGCCGTATTTCATTCGTGGCAAACCTTTCCGCTCGCGGCGTTCCGACATGTCGGCAATTTTTTCGCGAATCCGCGAAGGCGGATCACCGTGCATGACGTAGGCGTCGCAGCGTTCCGAGATCAGTTCCTTGGCGGCTTCCGATTCGCCACCCGCGTAGATCACCGGCCGCGGCTTGGTGATTGGCTTCGGCTGCATCAAAGAGTCTTCGATGCGGTAGTAGTTACCAGCGAAGGAAAAGTGATCCTCCTTCCACATCCCGTCGACGACCTGTAGCCACTCGGCGGTGCGGGCGTAACGATCATCGTGCGTGTCAAAATGCAGGCCGCATTTCTTCGCTTCATCCGCCCACCACGAGGAGACGACGTTCAGCGAAAGCCGGCCCGGACCTGCGATCTCATCGATGTTCGCCGCCTGCTTCGCGAGCAACGCGGGATTGTGGAATGTCGGT
>JACDHZ010000091.1 GCA_013820755.1 Chthoniobacterales bacterium | reverse complement strand
CGCAGCTTTCACGGCTTGGAAGAAGCCGATGTCGTCGCGAATCTCGACGGCGTCTTCACTGCCGGCGCAGAGCGCGAAGGCTTGCGATAGCTCCGTCACGACCTGAACGAAGCGCTCCTTGCCTTTCTCCTGCTGGAGGATGTGCTCCTGCGCTGGAGGAAGCAGCGACATCTTCTCGGCAGGCGTGCCGTCGTGCCACTTCGACCAATCGAAGCCGTGCATCATGCCGCAAGCGATCTCGTGCTTCTCCAGCATGATTGCGATGGCTTTCGCAGTGTCGATGCTCGGGTCACCTTTGCCGCCGCTTTGCGTGTAGTTCGCCAGTGCCTGCTTCAGTTGATCGGCCAGGCCGAGATAATCCACAACCAGGCCGCCCGGCTTGTCGCGGAAGACGCGGTTCACGCGCGCGATTGCCTGCATGAGACCGTGGCCGCGCATTGGCTTGTCCACATACATCGTGCTCAGCACGGGCGCGTCGAAACCGGTCAGCCACATGTCGCGCACGATCACGATCTTGAACGCGTCCTTCGGATCCTTGAACCGCCCCGCGAGGGCGCGCCGCTTCTCCTTGTTCCGGATGTGCGGCTGCCAATCCGGACCGTCCTCCGCGCTGCCGGTCATGACGATCTTGGCCACGCATGACTTCCCGTTGTCATCGTCATTCGCCCCGCTCGCCCACTCGGGGCGCAGCTTGATGACCGCGTTATACATCTCCACGCAAATGCGGCGGCTCATGCAGACGATCATCGCCTTGCCTTCCATCGCTTCGAGCCGGCGCTCGTAATGCTGCATCAGATCGGCGGCGACGAGATCGATCCGCTTCGGATTCCCGACCAGCGCCTCGAGCGCGGCCCACTTCGTCTTGAGCTTCTCCTTGCGCGTCAGCTCTTCGCCTTCGGTGATCGCTTCGAATTCCTCGTCGATCTTCGGCAGCTCGCTTTGGTTCAACCCCAGCTTCGCCACCCGGCTCTCGTAATAGATCGGCACCGTCGCCTTGTCGGCCACGGCGCGCTGGATGTCGTAGATGCTGATGTAATCGCCGAAGACCGCGCGCGTATTGGCGTCCGTCTTCTCGATCGGCGTCCCGGTAAAGCCGATGAACGACGCGTGCGGGAGCGAGTCGCGCAGATTGCGCGCGAGCCCGTCGATCAAGTCGTATTGGCTGCGGTGCGCTTCATCCGCGATCACGACGATGTTCCGGCGCTCGGAGAGGAGCGGCGCCTTCCCGCCTTTCTCTTCCGGCATGAATTTCTGGATGGTGGTGAAAACCACGCCGCCGCTCGCGACATTGAGCAGTTTCCGCAAATGCTCGACCGAATCCGCCTGCACCGGAGTCTGGCGCAGGATTTCGTGGCAACGCTGGAACTGGCCGAAGAGTTGATCGTCCAGGTCGTTTCGATCGGTCAGGAAAACCAGCGTCGGATTCTCCATCGCCGGCTCTTCGATGATGCAGCCCGCGTAGAAGAGCATCGACAAGCTCTTGCCCGAGCCTTGCGTGTGCCAGATCACGCCGACGCGGCGATCGCCTTCCTTGCCGCCGTGCATCTTGCCCGCCCAATAATGACCGGGTGACTCGCCGACCTTCGCCGTCTCTTCGCGACCAGTGGCACGGATCGTCTCATCGACCGCCGCCTTCACCGCGTGGAACTGATGATAACCCGCCATCAGCTTGTGCACCGCGCCGGTGTCGGGGTCGTCCTCGAAGACGATGAAGTTGCGGATGAGATCGAGGAAACGCCGCTTCTCGAAAACTCCCCTGACCAGTGTTTCCAGTTCCAGCGCCGTCTTCGGCGCATCGAACTCGCCCTCGATCGTGCGCC
The DNA here is from genome assembly GCA_013820755.1 of Chthoniobacterales bacterium. Taxonomy (GTDB): domain Bacteria; phylum Verrucomicrobiota; class Verrucomicrobiia; order Chthoniobacterales; family UBA10450; genus JACCTI01. The sequence goes on along the minus strand of JACDHZ010000091.1, from coordinate 8,794 downwards.
AGACCTTGAACCATTCCTGATTTGCGGTGAGCGATCCGATCCGCGCTTCCAATCCATCGGAGATCACCGTCACTTCGTTGTAGTGCAGCAACGAAGGAATCTCCTGCTTGTAGGTCTGGACCTGATTGTACGCGCCGGCGAACCACTTGTCCGTGTCTTCCGGAATCTTGAGCTCAATGATCCCGAGCGGCAGGCCGTTGACGAAGACGACGATGTCAGGGCGGCGGTTGTTCTGGCCTTCGATGACGGTCAACTGATTCACCGCCAGCCAGTCGTTCGCGTCGAGATTGTCGAAATCGATTAGCCGGACGTGATCGCCGGCGATGGTTCCATCATTGCGGCGATACTCCACGGGCACGCCGTCGCGCAGCAGACGACGAACTGCGCGATTGTTTCCGATCAGCGACGGCGCGTCGTGCCGCAGCACTTTGCGCATCGCTTCTTCGCATGCGTCACTTGGAATCGCGGGATTCAGCCGCGCGATTGCGTCGCGCAGTCGGCCGATGAGCACAACGTCTGCGAACGAGCTGCGTTCTGCCGCGATTTCACCGGGCGCGAGATGCGGCGCATGCGCGACCGTAAAGCCGAGATCGCGAAACCAGCTCAGCGCGGCCTCTTCAACCGTAGATTCGCTGAACCTTCCCATCGACACGATTACGCGGGAACTGGCGTCTCTTCCATGTAGCGCTCAACGAAGCGAGAGAACAAATGGTTCAACGTTTCGGATGGATCCCGCGTAAGACCGCCCCCTGATCTCGACCATTGAAGAGAACTATCGTCTGCCGGCAAAATGCGACCAACGAGTTCGTGGATGTCTTTCACCCCGGGTTTCAGGTGTTCGCTTTGATTCGTGAACGAAGCATCTACGTGGTCAATCGTCGCTTTGAAATGCGCCTCATCTATCTGGCCGAACATCCCATTCAGCCGCCCGCAATTAGTACTGAAGCGCGCTCGAAGAAAATGATGATCGGAAGCGAATACAACTACGCCGACGTTCACGAACTCTTCTGTAACGACGTCATGCACATAACGGAGCGTCACGTATCGGTATCCAGTCTTCATCATTTGCAATTGCCGGTTAGTCGGTGGGCTCTTCGGATTACGCGGCGAGTTCGTTGATGATTTCCTCTCGTTCGCTCCATAGCACCGGTCTTACATCGTAACTCCGCAGCGCATCGACAGCGGCATTTGGAACTCGCGCTTCCGCGTCGTTGAGGATTGCGTAGACACGCGAATCCGGCGGGCGGACTTCTTTCGTGTCGATCCATGCGAAGGCGAGCGATTGCGCAGTCTCTTTGCTCGGCCGGTTGATCGTTTCAACAATTCGCTCAGGCTCTCGCCGCGATTTTGGTATCACAAAGTCGAAGTGATGGTCGTAGCCGCTGTGTCCGGTAAATTTGACGTTTGTGGTGTAGCGAACATCCGCTTGATCCATCCACGCGACTACCTCTTCGTAAAAGAGACTTAGACCGCTTGGCAACGCGAGAAAGAAGAGGTCATTCACCGCGAGCATCGCCTGCAGGAGATTGTGTTTCCGCAGCGGGAAGTTCTGCTCGCCGGCATGCACTTGCATGGCGTTATTCCGAAGCTGCACGCCGAATCCGTTCAGCGTCATGCGCAGGAGCGCCTCGCGCTTCGGAGTGTCGAGGCTGCAGCCGGATTGTCGCAAATCTTCAAGCGTGTAGCCGTCGTCGGTTAGCACGTAACCGCCATTCTCTCGCTGCGAGTAAATCTGGATGTAGTCGTTGTGCCGATCCAGATATGGCGTGGTGATTTCAACCCAATCCTCTACCTGCCGCACTTTGGTCTTGTCCTTCAGCCAGAGCGCGTAGCGGTCGAGCAACTTCTGGACTTCGTCGACCGTCATACGAGCAACCCTCGGTCAATGTGCGGCTGCTCGACGATGTGGCAGAAGGCCATGAAATCTTGCAGGCTTTGCCAAAGATCATGCGGCGCAGGAAAGCTGCTGATTGGTGCGGGCACCGCCCATTTGTCGCCGTAACCTTCTCGATAGACGTGCAGGTGCGGACACGGCACTTCCACGTCGTCAGGATTACGATGGGGCGCTCCGTGAAGATCGAGTCGGGCAAGAACGACGATCTGTCGTCCTCTGTTCTGATACTTCGCCTTCTGAAGATCAATTCTTCCGCGGCTGATATCGAGAAGGAAGTTCTCCGTCCGGTCCTCCGCCATCAGTGGAACGATCAACCCGCTGCCGCCGACTGGAAACAGATGAATCGTGTCGTTCTCGCGCACCTTTGGCATCGCCAGCAATGCATCCGCTTCGAACTGCGTGAGATTGACATCAGGCATAAGCTACACAACGCGAGTTGATGCCCCTTTCGCACGTAGTTGTCCAGAGAGCAGCTTCGGTAGAAGAGTGTCGCGCAGCGTGGCGAGGGTGCGGGATTGGCGGAGATTAGCGGTGATTTGGGCGTAGAGCGGCGCGACTTTGGCAGAGAACGCAGCCATGAGTCGCTCCGGTGGCAACACGACGGGAATCGGGCGGAAGTTATGTTTGCTGATTTCGGCGAAGGTGGTGCCGGTGGCGCGGCTTTCGATTTCGGCCATGTTGGTCTGGCACCAACTGAGCATGAAGAAGTTTGAGGCGCGCTCGTTAGGCTTCAACGCGATGAAACCCTGATTGATGGCGACAGGCGTGGCTGCGATGGCGAGGTAGCCGACAGGTGCGCGCGATGAAAGCAGTAGCGTTCCGGCCGGAAGCAGACCCGAGGAAATCTTGGCGATACCTGCAGCGGTAAGTTTGCGGTCGGTGTCGAGGAGGAAGGGCGCTTGCAGTGAGGAGAAGTCCTTCGGCGTCGTCCAGTGATGCGTGCCGCCTTCCCAATACTTTGGCTCGGCGGTGGTCGGTGTTCCTCCGCCCACGCAATCGACGACTTGGCCGACTGGCTCGACAGTCCAACCTCTCGGAATGTGACCGACCTCGGAGTCTTCGAATGCGGCAGGGAAAAGAGCGGCGGCGGATTCATTAAGGCCGGCGGGCTGGCGGCCGTCGAGTTTGGCGCGGACGGGGTCGAAATCCACGAACCAGCTCTGGAACAGCGCCCGCGCCATCGCCTCCAGGGTCGCGTTCATCCGCCGGTTCAACTCGATCTTGTCGTCGAGCGCCCCAAGCACCGCCGCGATGGCTTTTTGCTCGGCGACGGGCGGTCGTAAGACAGGAATCTGATGCAGGTCATTCCGATTTACTCCGGGAACGCTGCTCTTGTCGCTGCACGATCTGAAATCGACCGTTCGCAGGAGATAAGAAGCGAATTGAGGATCGTTGCCGTGAAAGTCTTTAACCCATAGCGTCGTGTTCAGCGGCCAATAGTCTTCCTTGATGAGAAACACATGTCCGATAGTTCCGTAACGTCCGGTAACTACGCCGGGGCCTTTCACTCCCACTTCAGAGTGGTAGTCGCTTACGCCGGATGATGAAACGATAGGGACCTTTCCGGGTTTTCGGTCTTGAGATGGCAAATCGAAACCACGCTGGAGCGTGATCACCTCACCGAGCGGAACTTCTTCCCACTCACCCGCCATAACCCAGTCTCTTTAGGTTTGCATTGATGGCCTGCTCCAGTTTCGCGGACTCGGGGAACTGCATGTGGCGGTATCCGAGCTTTTCGGTGCCGCCGTTCATGAGGTTACGCCGTCTGGAAATGTCGCACGTTGATTTCGGTGCCGGCGCGGGCGGACGCTTCGGCTTCGGCGAGAAGCTGAGCTGCAGCTTTTTCGTCCACGTATTCTTCGCCGCAGTTATCGCAGATTTGTGCGGGCACGTCCTTGACTACCAGCGTCAGGCCGCCTCGTTCCAAGGTCACGGTCGCAGTGCCAGTCGCGGTCTCGCCTTTTTTGCAGATGGGGCATTTCATGGCTTTCTCCTTTTGAAATCCGACTCCCAGCGGGCCGGATCGGGTTCATAGACGGTAATCACAATTCTCTCGGCCGGTGTGGTCGCGGCGACAACATGAGTCGCCTGGCGGCCAATCCAACCTAACACAAGCGCGCTGGGATAGGGGAAGTCGTCGGGATAATCCTCGATCACTTCCCCAGTATCCAAAACGCGCCTGACATCTTCGACGTTGATCCCACGCTGGGCCATGCGTTGGATCGCGTGGACGCGAAAGATGAGCGGCTCACCGGCCATATCCCAGTCCCTCCATATTTGCTTTGATGGCCTGCTCCAGTTTCGCGGACTGGGCGAACTGGGCATGCAGCTCGGCAACGAGGCGCGGCATCTTTTCCTCGAAGGGGTCGCCGTCGTCTTCGAGTTCTTCGGCGCCGACGTAGCGGCCAGGGGTGAGGACGTAGCCGTGGGCGGCGATCTCTTTTGTCGTGGCTGCTTTGCAGAAGCCGGGGATGTCGTTGTAGACGGCCGCATTGAGGCCGTTCGGGCCGGGGTCAGCGCCCCCGGCTACAACATCGCCACGCCACGCGTGATAGGTGTCCGCGATCTTCGCGAGATCGGCGTCGGTCAGCTCGCGGTGAACGCGGTCGATCAGGGTGCCCGTTTTCCGAGCGTCGATGAACAGGGTTTGCGCGCGACGTTCACGGAAACCGCGCTTCGCGTCAGCGGCTTTCGATTTTGACAAAAACCAGAGGCAGACGGGAATCTGCGTGCTGTAGAAGAGCTGGCCGGGGAGGGCGACCATGCAGTCGACGAGGTCGGCCTCGATGAGAGCGCGGCGGATGTCGCCTTCGCCGGACTGATGAGAGGACATGCTGCCATTGGCGAGGACGAAGCCGGCCATGCCGTGGGGCGCGAGGTGGTGGATGAAGTGCTGCACCCAGGCGAAGTTGGCGTTGCCCCGGGGCGGGACGCCATACTGCCAGCGCACGTCATCGTCTTTGCGGAACCAGTCGGAGTCGTTGAAGGGCGGGTTGGCCAGGACGTAGTCGGCACGGAGGTCGGGATGGAGGTCGCGCCGGAAGGTGTCGGCGTGCTCGGGGCCGAAGTCGGCCTCGATGCCGCGCAGGGCGAGGTTCATGACGGCGAGGCGGCGGGTGGTGGGGTTCGATTCCTGGCCGTAGATGCTGATGTCGCCAATCTTGCCGCCGTGGGCTTCGACGAATTTCTCGCTCTGGACGAACATGCCGCCGGAGCCGCAGCAGGGATCGTAGATGCGGCCTTTGTACGGAGCGAGCATCTCGACGAGGAGGCGGACGATGCTCTGCGGGGTGTAGAACTGGCCGCCTTTCTTGCCCTCGGCGCTGGCGAATTGGCCGAGGAAGTATTCGTAAACGCGGCCGAGGAGATCGACGGAGCGATGAGAAGGTAAAGGCGGCGTCTCGACCTTTCCTTTGGCTTCGCCTTCGCCGGCATCGGCAGGCAGTTCTGCCTTCGCGATGTCCGCGCCGGACGACGAACGGATAAGCACGATCGTGCCGATGAGGTCGATGAGTTCGCCAAGGCGGTTCTTGTCGAGAGCTGGACGCGCGTAATCTTTCGGCAACACACCTTTGAGCCGCTGGTTGTCGCGTTCGATAGCGACCATCGCGTCATCGACGATCTTGCCGATGGTGGATTGCTTCGCGTTCCCTTGTAAGTGCGACCAACGGGCTTCTTTCGGAACCCAGAAGACGCTTTCTGCTTTGTATTCGTCGGGATCTTCGGGGTTCGCTCCCGCGTATTCGGCAACCCAAGACTGATCGGCGGGGGCGCCGATCACTGCGGGCGGGGCGCCCGCGCTCCCCTGCACGAGCTTCGCATGGTGCTCTTCAAAGGTATCGGAGATGTACTTGAGGAAGATGAGGCCGAGGACGACGTGCTTATATTCCGCCGCGTCCATGTTGCTGCGCAGCTTGTCCGCGGCGAGCCAGAGCTTGGCTTCAAAGCCTAACGAGGCAGAGAAGTTGCCAGTTTCTTTGGAGGAGCGGGCCATGAAATGACTCGCGTTTTATCCGCCGTCCGCAGAACATGCCAGAGTAATGTCGGGCGCTGGGATGAGACGCGCGCCTGTCCCGGCGCAGGTCCACTAGCCTGCGGTCGCGATCTCGCCCACGCCGGCAATCAGGCGTTCGACCTCGTCGGCGGTGGTGTAACACGCGCAGCCTGCGCGGACGACGCCGCGTTGCGATTGGCCGAGCCGCTCGATCACGGTCATGGCATAGAAGTGTCCGTCGGACGCAAAGACGCCGCGGTTGACCAGCTGGCGGCAAACTTCCAGCACCGAGGCGCATTCGACTGTGAAGGCGATGGTCGGCGTGCGCGGTTGATGCGGCGGCGGGCCGAAGGTGCGTACGCCGTTGATTTCCGACAGTCCCTCCCACAGCCGCGTGATTAACTCGCTGCCGCGTCGATGAAGCTCTGCGAACGATGAGCCGAGCCGCTCGCGGCGTGTGTCGCCTGCGCCTAACGAAGCGAGAAATTCCACGGCCGCAGCTGCACCGGCAATGCCTTCGTGGTTTTGAGTGCCCGTTTCGGCGCGCTCTGGTGCGGTGTCGGGGGCGGGGATGAGCTTCGGGAAATCGAGCCCCGCGAGAAGCTCTTGCCGGCCGTAAAGGATGCCGATGTGTGGACCGTAGAATTTGTAAGCTGAGCAGGCGAGGAAGTCGCAGTCGAACGCGCGCACATCGACGAGCTGGTGTGGCGCGTAATGCACCGCATCGACGAAGATCTGCGCACCTGCCGCATGCGCCATTTCGCCCGCGCGACGCACATCCGTGATCGTCCCAAGCGCATTCGAGGCCGCGCCAATCGCGACCAGTTTCGTGCGGCTGTTAAGTTGCTCCGCGAAGTGTTCCCAATCGAGCTGCCCCGTCTCGGGAATCATCCGCGCGAGCCGAATCGTGATGCCGCGCTCGATCTCTAGGGCGCGCCACGGGGCCACGTTCGCGTGATGATCGAGCTCGGTAATGACGGTTTCGTCGCCTGCTCGCAGGCCGCGTCCGATGGCCCGCGCGAGATGGAACGTCAGGGTCGTCATGTTCGCGCCGAACGCGATCTCGCCAGGCGCGGCGTTCAGGAAATCGGCCAGCACCGCGCGGGCGTCGCCGATGATCGCGTCGGTCTCCTCGCTGGTGGGAAACGCCCAATGCGTGTTCGCGTTGTGATGGAGCAGGTAATCGCTCATCGCGTCGACAACGGCGCGCGGCACCTGCGTTCCGCCGGGACCATCGAAGTACGCGACCGGGTGTCCGCCTTGCGTTCGCTGCAGCGCAGGGATGTGCGCTCGTATCTCCTCGACAGAGCTGATCGGTTCGGGTGCTGATTTCACACGTGCGCTCAGGATTCCTGAACGACCACGCCTTTCCAGAACGCGACGTGATCCTTGATGTTGGCTGCCGCTTCCTTCGGCTCCGGATAGAACCAGGCGGCATCCTGGTTCACTTCACCGTTCACCGTGATGTCGTAGTAGCTCGCTTCGCCTTTCCAGCTGCACGTCGTGTGCTTGTCGCTCCCACCGACATGCGCGCGGTTCAATGAGTCTGCGGGAAAGTAGTGGTTCCCTTCCACCACGATCGCGTCGTCACTCTGCGCGATGATCGCGCCATTCCATGTTGCTTTCATTGTCTGCATCCTCTCGTCGCTCGCGGAGCTTCGGACAAGAAGTTTAGCCACGGACGAACACGGATGAGTTCAAAGACACTTTTCGTATCCGTGTTAATCCGTGTGCTTGGCCGCGCTGGCCCCCAGGCACTAAAACGGCTTCAATCGGTCCGGTGTGTCTTGCCCACGAGTTCCTGCAGGATGTCTCACTGGCATGGAATGGATGCTCCAGCTGGAGTTCACGCGAAATCGCCAACAAGTAGATGGCGTCCGCGCCTGTAGATCATTAAGTTACAGGGCAAGATGCCCGGTGTCCCCACAGGCGGCACGCTTGTGCTACCTCCAGGACATCCGGACGAAAGCGGTCAACTGACACGCTCCCAGGCGGCCGCTGCCGAAAGTATCGCATGAGATCGGGATGAACTGGCGTAAGCTGGGCGGCTTGTGCCATTCCGTTCGTTAGGGCTCGACGCCCGCATTTACAAAGCAATCCAGGAAGCTGGTTACACAGAACCCACACCGATCCAGGTTGCGGCGGTTCCGGAGGTACTCGCTGGGCGCGATGTGATCGGCATCGCTCAAACCGGGACCGGGAAAACCGCTGCCTTCGTCCTGCCGATCCTGCACAAGCTTGTCGCCGCACATCAAGGCAGGCGCGGCATGCGCGCGCTCGTTGTCGCTCCGACGCGCGAGCTGGTGGTGCAAATCGAGGAGAACGTCCGCGCGTATGCAAGACATCTGCCGTTGAGGATGGCAACTGTCTTCGGAGGTGTCAGTGAACGCCCTCAGATCGAGGCGCTCCGTTCGGGCGTGGAGCTCGTCGTGGCGACGCCTGGTCGTCTGATCGACCTGATGCAGCAGCGGCACGTCAATTTCTCTGGCATCGAATTCCTCGTCCTCGATGAAGCGGATCGAATGCTCGACATGGGGTTCCTGCCCCCGATCCGCCAGATCGTCCGCGCGCTGCCACCAAAACGACAGACGCTCATGTTCTCGGCTACGCTTTCACGAGAGATCGAAGCGCTCACCCACGAGTTCCAGCATTCACCGAAAGTCATCGAGATTGGTCGCCGGGCCAATCCGGCCGAGACGGTCACGCAGTTCGTCTATGAAGTCCGGCAACATCTCAAGCCGGCGTTACTCCAGCATCTGCTGGCTAATCCGCAATTCGACACGGTGCTCGTCTTTACGCGCACCAAGCACGGCGCAGATCGCATCGCGAAGCGGCTGGAAGCGGGCGGAATCAAAACCGGCACCATCCATTCAAATCGCTCGCAAAATCAACGCCTGCGCGCGCTG
>JACDHZ010000011.1 GCA_013820755.1 Chthoniobacterales bacterium | reverse complement strand
CCACACCTGCATGTGCTCGCACGCGCTGTGAGCCGGCAGCACGCATACGAGCTGCTGCGCAAAGGAGTCGCGGACGTATACCGCGAAACGTTCGGGAGCGCGCTCGATCTCAGCAGCGACGCATTACTGGCACTCGGCGTGGAGCCGGAGCGTGCGCGCCGGGCAGTTCGGATCTTCCGTGAACACGACGAAGCGTCCGTGCGCGAGATGGCGCAATGGACGGGCGACGCCGAGGGCTACGCCTCCATGGCGCGCCTGCACATCGAGAATCTCGAGAAAGCATTGCAGTCCGACCGGGAGATGTTGCGCGGCAGAGAAGCGATGCCTGACGAGCCTGAGCATTCCTGAACGGTGCACTCCTTTCGCCTCCTGGCAGCGGCGGTCGTCGCGTCTGCTCTCTTTCGATCGGAGCATGCGCCGGCGCAGACGAGGATATGGATCGACACCGATCCCTCCATCGGCTCGCCATACCGCGAGGTAGATGATGCTTTCGCGCTAGTCGTTGCTTTTCATTCGCCTGAACGGCGGATTGCAGGCATTAGCACGACGTACGGGAATGCCGGCCTTAAACGCACAACTACTGTAGCCCGTGATCTAGTCCGGCGGTTTGGTGCGCCTGCGGGTGTGACAGAAGCATGCGTTTACGCCGGCAGCGCAGGAAATGATACGCTTGGGCGGTCCACTGCGGCCACCCAAGCGCTTGCCGCTGTGTTGAAGGAGGAACGCCTCACGTATGTCGCTCTTGGGCCGCTGACGAATCTTGCCACACTGTTGCAGGTCCATCCCGAGCTCGCGTCGCGTCTCGACGGCGTAATCTTTGTAGGAGGCAGAACGCCCGGCCGCGCGCTTGCATTCGGCACGAACGGCTGGTTGCAAATTCACGATGCGAACGTCTTCAAAGATCCGACCGCAGCGCGAGTGGTGTTCGAAAGCAAAGTGCCGCTTCTGCTCGCGCCAACGGAAGTTGGCGCGCAACTCGTATTGACGCGCGATGATGCGCGGAAGCTCTCTTCCGACGGTGCCGCTGGAAGGTTCCTGCAACGCGGCAGCCGCATATGGTTGTGGTTTTGGACCGCGATCGTTCGGCATCCCGGCGGACCAATGTTCGACTCGTTAGCTGTAATTGCCGCGGTCAAACCGGAGTTGGTCGGGTTAGAGAAACGCTATGCGGCCGTGCTCCCGGATGGCGATCTGATTGCTGCACGAAAACCATTTCGGAATTCGCGTGAAGTGAGCTTCTGTACTCGCGCAGAGGCGACCGCGAAAACGATCATAATCAACGCGCTCAAGCGGGACGTTGCTGCGCAGAGCAGCCGATAGGTCGCATGCCACAGGAAGCGCGGCACATTGCCCAGCTCATTTGCGGCTGTATCGTCGGGGCAATGTCTGAGTCATCGCAGCGCGTTTCCGATAATGCAGCATTGAACGGAGAGGCTAAACTGCGGCCTGTTTCGCGGCGAAGGACCGGTGCCCACGCGATCGTTGTCCGTCCAGACTCGAATATCCGCCTTGCCGACGTTGACCCTGCCGCCAAGCCGCCGGGATCGAAACGACGCGGTTCAAAAACTGTGGAGGAGCTGCAAGCGCGACTGGCCGAGCTGCAAGTCGCGCTGTTTGCCCAGCACAAACGTAGTGTGCTGATTGTCGTGCAGGCGATGGATACGGGTGGCAAGGACGGAGCAATCAAAGTGCTGTGCAGCGGCCTCGACCCAAACGGCGTGCAGCTAACGAACTTCAAATATCCGTCAGCCGAGGAGTGGGATCATGATTACCTTTGGCGCATTCACCACGCGACCCCCCGTAAGGGGTCGATCGCCATCTGGAACCGATCGCATTACGAAGATGTGCTGGTGCCACGTGTTCACGACCAGATCACCCAGGAAGTTTGGCGGGAACGTTGCGAGGACATAAACAACTTCGAGCGCATGATCACACGCAATGGCGTGACGTTGATCAAATTTTTCCTGCACATTTCGAAGGAAGAACAGAAAGCGCGATTGGAAGCCCGGCTGAAAGATCCAACGAAGCTGTGGAAATTTAACCCCGGAGATCTCAAGGAGCGTGCGCTCTGGCCGGCGTACCAATCCGCGTACGAGGCAGTGATCAACGCGTGCGCGACCGATTACGCGCCGTGGCACATCGTACCGGCGGATCGGAAGTGGGTGCGCAATGTCCGGATGCTCCAGACCGTTGTCGACACACTGGAAACGATGCATCCGGAGTATCCGGCTCCAGAGTTCGACCCGGAGACCATCGTCCTCGAGTAGCGTCGTCTCCGCTAGGAGATCACATTCCACTTCGGGCGGCCTGCGCGATCGACTTGCCACAACCTGCAGCCACCGAGATACGCATTCCGGTTGTGCCCGGGCTCGACGTTCTCCGGAAACGTCGTGAACTGCTTCGCGTTTCCGCCGCCGAGCACCACATAATCAGCGATGAACGCGATTTTCAGCTGTTGCACGGCGCAGGTAACTTCGTGCTTCCACACCTTTTTACCCATGTGAGCGAGGCCCTCCTTGCCAAGGACCTCTTCGATGCGATTCACGCCGGGATACGGCAGATCGCCAAGCTCGAGGGGGAGGACATAGCGATCCCACATCAGTGTCGAGCCAAGTCCCGTACCCAGGCCGAGGAACAACATCCTGCCGCCGTGATAACTTCCGAGAGCCTGCATCGCGGCGTCATTGATGACGCGTGTGGGCTTACCTAACGACTTGTGAAAATCCCAGCCGACCCAGCCCTTTGCCAGGTGCTTCGGATCGCGTGCGATTCGGCCGGCTTTCACGGGTGATGGAAATCCGATCGAGACCGCGTCGTAATCCCAATCACTCGCGGCTTCTTTGATTCCGGCCACGAGCTGCTTCGGGCTGAGTTTCAGACCGGAAACGAATTTCCGTTTCTGCGTGCGCGAAATCATCAGTTTCACGTGAGTGCCGCCGATGTCGACACCGAGAATTTTCTTCACGAACGTTCCTTTTTAGGAGTGGTAAGTGGAGAAAGTTTGATCGTCGGTGCCTTCTGCGACTCCGCGAGCCTGCGCGCCTGTCCGCGCGACAATTCGCGAAACTGCCACTGTGCCTGGACCCGGGGCTCGCCCTCGTCAGTTTTCAGGGGCACGTAGGTGCCGTCGGCCTGCAGCTCGCGAGCCTTGACGGTATCATTCACAAAACACGGGAGCACTTCGTTGATCAATTCCTCCCGGAGCGCGGGATCTTCGATCGGAAAGGCGATCTCGACACGTCGTACGAAATTCCGCGGCATCCAATCGGCGCTCGCGAGATAAATTGCAGGGTTACCGTCGTTTGCAAAATAGTAGATGCGGCTGTGCTCGAGAAAACGGCCGACAATGCTGATCACCCGGATGTTCTCGCTCAAACCCGGCACTTTCGGCCGCAGACAACAAATGCCGCGGACGATCAGGTCAATGTTTACACCGGCACGTGACGCTTCGTAGAGCTTCTCGATGATCTCCTGGTCGACGAGCGAATTCAGCTTCACGATCATATGCCCGCGCCGCCCTTCGAGAGCATGATCCCGTTCTCGTTCGATCAGCGCCATGATGCGCTTGCTAAGATCAAACGGCGCGACCATAAGCTTCTCCAGCCCCGGATAACTGGCGAGGCCCGTCAACGTATTGAACACGATGGCAACCTCCTCAGTGAGCTTCGGGTTCGTCGTGAAGAGGCTGAAATCCGTATAGATGCGAGCGGTGCGCGGATGGTAATTGCCGGTGCCGAGATGCACGTAGTGACGCAACCGGTCTGTGTCCCGGCGTACGATGAGCAGCGCTTTGCAATGCGTCTTTAAGCCCACGACTCCATAAACCACGTGCGCGCCCGCCTCCTCGAGGCGCCGCGCCCATTGAATGTTTGCCGCTTCATCAAAGCGCGCGCGCAGCTCAACGAGCGCAGTGACTTGCTTGCCAGCGTTGGCGGCCCGGATTAGCGCCTCCACGATAGGAGAATCGCCGCTGGTGCGGTAAAGCGTGATCTTTAATGCGAGCACATGGGGATCCTCGGCAGCGCTTTCGATCAGCTCGACGACCGGATCGTAGCTTTCGTACGGATGATGCAGCAGCACATCCTGCTGTCGCATCACTTCGAAAATCTTCGCGTGCGGCGGCAGCGCAGGGTCGCGACCCGGTTTAAAAACGCGGTCCTTGAGGTTCGCGAACGCGTCGTTTGTGACCAGGGGCGTGAGATGCGTCATTGTGAGCGGCCCGTTGATTTTGTAGAGATCGGGTTCGCCCAAATCAAAAAATTCCAGCAGCAATTCCCGAAAATCCCTCGGGCAATCTGCCTCCACTTCAAGGCGCACGGCGTCGCCGCGACTCGAACGCCGCAGCTCCTGCTCGATGCTGCGGAGCAGATTATCCGCCTCTTCCTCGTCGATGTACAAGTCGCTGTTTCGCGTGACACGAAAGGCGTGGACGCCATCAAGAAGCAATCCGGGAAACAGCTCTACAATGTTATGTTTAATCAGTGCAGCCAGGTAGATGTAATCCCACGGCTCATCCTCTCCTTTCCCGCGCGGCATCAGGATCAAACGCGGCAACACCCGCGGAACCTGAACGATAGCATGGAGCGGCTCACCGCCTTTCGACTCGCGTGCCCGTACGAGGAGATTGTGACTTTTGTTCAGAAGTTGTGGAAACGGGTGGCTCGCATCGACCGCCAGCGGCGTCAGCATCGGAAAAACTTCCTCATGGAAGTAACGCCGCGCCCAGGCGGCCCGTTTTGCGTTCAGCTGTGTCACGTCGTGGATACGAACTCCGTGCTTGGCCAAAACGGGCACCAGTTCATCACGCCAGAGCGCATATTGGGCCGCCACCATGTCGTGCGCCGTGCGCTGGATTGCGTTGAATGTGTCCGTAGGGGTTAATCCATCTGGACCGACATCACTTGTCGCGCTTTCGATCTGCTGCTTGATGCCCGCTACCCGAACCTCGAAGAACTCATCGAGGTTGGAGCTGACTATTATAAGGAATTTTACCCGCTCGATGAGCGGCTGCGTCGGATCCTGTGCTTCCTCGAAAACGCGTCGATTGAACTCAAGCCAGCTCAGCTCGCGATTGATGAAATTTTCCGGCGCAGAAAGAGGCTTCGGCTGTCCTTGCGGCGACTGATCTGGTAACGGCACGATATTCGCCGGGATTCCCGCGGCAGGCTGTTGTGCTTTTGACTGCATCTCGGTCCGTTTAGCGGCTAAAAATGCGGCTGAAGACGCCGCGTCTTTCTTGTTTCGCCGCGACGACGGGCGGCCAGCACTCCACGATTTCTAGCGCGAGAAAGCGGAACAGCGTCAGTCGCGCGAACTTGAGATCGACCCGAAGGTTTTTGGCGATCTGCGCAATCGATCGTGAGCCATTGAACTCGGAGGCGAACTGCGCTTCCGCGACGGTGAGTCGCAGCCTTTGCACGCGATCGAACCCTTCGCGGGTGTAAGCGGGAATGAACGCAGTATCGTAGTTAGCCTCTTCACCGAGTTCGTGGAATTGGATGAAGCGCAGCGTGCCGAGCGACCAATGGTCGACGTCTTCTTCGCCGGTAAGATCCTGTGCGTAGGGAGGGACTTCAGCCCGCTCAAACACGAACCGGACAGGCGGCGTGGTCCAAAGCTGCGCAAAAAGCTTCTGCCCGTAGTGCTGCATCAGCTGCAGCGCCGGCTCGCGTAAAATCTGGTCTTCGTCCGTAAGCGTCATGAAGATCGGCCGGCCGTTCTCCCGCTGCTGATCACGCGCAGCAGTGATGCAGTCCTGTTCCACATTCACCAGCGTGATCGGTGCTTCGGTATAATACAGTTCGGGGTCCCGCGTGGTGACGATGAGGATTTCTCCGTCTCGAGATAGCAACTCGACAGGCTCTCTGTTCCAGAAGCAACGCAGCCGCCCTGTGAGCTTCTGCGAAGCAATCGTACGCAGCGCCCAATTTAGCGAGAAGAAGGTGGTATCGCCGCAAAAATAGGCCACTCCCGGAGGGATTTGAAATTCGATATTCCGCGAAGCGTCGGGCGTCGCGCTCACGCCCAACTCCGTTGTCGCTTCGGATGTAGCCGCTGTTAACGCGTCCGCGCAGGCAGCGGGGATAGTGGCTGGCGCGGCACTCCACCACGATTCCTCTGTAGCGTTCTTGGACGCCTCTGCTTTCGCGGACTCTGCAGGCGCTTCGCGGATGATTTCTGCCTCGGGCGCAATGGAACTCGCAGGCAGCAGCTCTCCCGTTTCTGTTGGTGAGACACCGTGCAGTTTCTCCGCGCCTCGATCGGCGGGCGTCGCTTTCGAGGCTGCAGTTTCCTCGGCCATGTGAGTCTCGACCGTTTGAAGCAGAAGCTCGGATGTGAACGGTTTATTGAGTGATCCGATGACGTTCGGATTTTGCTTTGGGACAAACTTCAGGTCGCCAGCAGAACTCGACATGTAAATAACGCGAGAGGCAGCAGTTGCCGGCTCTTCCGTAAGCCGGCGCAGCACTTCATCTCCGGGCATGTCCGACAGCGCGCAATCAAGCAGGATCAGGTGGGGCGTTTCAGCGCTCGCTGCTCGCAAGCCTTCCTCCGCAGTCGCAGCGGTGGTGACCTCATAATCCGCTTCAGCGAGGATTTTCTTTGCGACATTCAGCAGCGTCGCGCTGTCGTCGATGACGAGAATCTTGCGTGCTCCAGATGGCCCGACGGCCGTCGTAAGCCCAAGATTCTCGTCACGAGCGAGAAGAACGCTCCGTCGCTCCTGCTCAGAAAGAACTGCGGCGTGTGTCGACCTTGGTTCCTTCACAATGGGGCGCGGGAAACCACGCAACGGCCCCTGGCCAGGACATGCCCGCGTTCCTTAAAATGCCCGCTTCTTGCGAAATGGAAAAGCATTTCTCGGTGCGCAGACGCGCGACGAGCTGTCTGCGCACCGATTTCACAATGTTGATCGCGGATTGCCGCGTTTGCCTACCGCGTTTCTGTGCTCACTGACGCCGTCCGGCCGCTCGGAGCCTTGACTGTAGTGGTGCAACTGCTGAAAACGGCCATGAGAGTGACTGCCGCGACGATTGGAAGAAGGATGTTTCGCATGATATTTTTTGTTGGTTTCTTCCATTGATTCGCAGAACGGGCCGCAGGTGAGTGTCTCGGCGACTTAGAAGAGAGTCACGATGCGAAACGCTGCGCGAGCGCGCGGCGGCTGATTTTCCCGCGCTCGTTCGTGGGCATGGCAGGCAGGAAGAAGATCCTTTTCGGAGCCTGCCAGCCGCTTAGCTTGCCGCGGCAGAATTTCAGCAAGCCCTCCTCACGCACAGAATCATCAGCGACGACGCAGGCCGCTACTTCTTCGTTCCGCAGGGCAGATGTGATTCCAAATACTGCTGCTTCACGGACGCCCGAGACTCCGAGCAACACAGCTTCCACTTCAGCTGGGTTCACCTTTTTACCCGCTACGTTGATGATGTCGGAGGCTCGTCCGACGATAGCAAAGCCGGCGCCGCGCTGTGCTAGCAGGTCATCGGGGACGAAGCAGCCGTTCCCGAGCCGCGTTTCGTCCGCGTTTGGGAAGTAACCGTCACCGGCGGCAGCAGAACGCACCCGCACCCGGCTCGTGGCGGCTTGAGGATCAAGAGCTTCGATTTGCACTTCTTGCATCGGCTCGCCGACGAAACCCTCCTGCTCGAGCTGCGCTTCGCGGTCGTAGCAAATCCCGCCACACTCCGACGACCCGTAGAAGGAGTGAATCGCGCGTCCGAACACTTCGCGGAACTGCTGTGCGACCGCAAGCGGCAAAGGCGCGCCCGCCGAGATGCAGAGCCGAAGGGCGGGCAACTCGGGAGCCGGATCCATTTGCGCAAACGCCTGGTAAAACACTGGCATGCCCGGGAAGACTGTCGCTCGCGTGCGGGCGAGACCATCCAGCACCGCGCGTGGCATCCGATCGCTACTGAGCACCACAGGCACCCCGCGGGCGATGAGTGGCGTCACAAGGTTGCTGAAGCCATACGAATGCGACACCGGAATCACGGCGAAATTCAAGTCGCGGTCACTGATGCCCATCGTGTCGCAAATCTGCTCGCAATCCGCTAGCAGCTGGTGCGAGCGGAAGCGGATTACGCGCGGCGCGGCGGTGGTGCCGGAGGTCAGCTTCAACAACGACGGAGGACAATCGCGCCAATCCGTTGGCACGGCTGACCGACGTGTGATCACGACTGGGGAGGCGAAGGTGCCACTCGTGACGACCGCGGACGCGCGGCAAGCATTGAGTGCAGCATCACGCTCTTGTTCGGCGATCGAACGCTCGAGAGGAAGCGCCACTATGCCGGCATTGAGGCACGCCAGGAAGAGAGCGGGCCAGGAAGGATGATTGCCCGCCTGGATGCCGATTACATCGCCTGGATTAAGGCCATCGAAGCCGCTCGCGATAAAGTCGCGCGCCTCGTCGTTGATTTGCGCGAAAGTTCGGAGCACCTCGCCGCGCGTGTTGTATATCGCAGCATCAGCGTGCCGTCGTGCGACCGTCTGCGTCCACGATTGAATCAGCGCGTCATTGGGTGGCATCATCTCAGCGAAGTTGCCACATGCGTGATGTAAGTAAGCCGCGAGCGCAACGGGATTCCTGCGCGTTGCTTGTAATGCCTGGCCTCGTTCAAGCCACGGACGTGCGCGTTCGCCACTTGCGCGAGTGCTGCATCGGCACTAATTTCGCAATCGGCTCCTGACCATGAAAACGGACATCCATCCTGACTATAACGAGACTGAAATCTCGTGCGCCTGCGGCGCCGTTTACCACACACGCTCGACTCGCAAGGACATCAAAATCGGTATCTGTGCCGCGTGCCATCCGTTTTTCACCGGCGAACAGAAGTTCGTCGATACTGCCGGTCGCGTTGAAAAGTTCGCGCGCCGTTATGGCAGCACAAAGGCGACTCGCGTCGTAAAAAAGTAGCTACTGAAGCGTTTTCTGACGGTGATTGCGCCTCTGCGCGCAATCGCCGTTTTCGTTTATGGATTTTAAGTCCCTGATAGAGCGAAAACGCGAGCGGTTTGCGGAGCTCGAGCGGGAGATCGCTGACCCGGCGCTTTTCGAGAACCGGAAGCGCGCCAGCGAGATCATGCGTGAGCATTCCGCCGTGAAACAGATGCTTGCGCTCTGGAGCGAACTCGACGCGACGCGGCAACAACTGGAGGATAATCGGGAACTGGCAGCGGCGGACGAGGCCGAAATGGCGCAGTTGGCCAGGGAGGAGATTCCGGAGCTCGAGAAGCGGCTCGCAACGTTGGAGCGCGATTTCCAGATTGCGTTGCTTCCGCCAGACGAGAACGAGAACCGCGATGCAATCATAGAGATTCGCGCAGGCACCGGCGGCAGCGAGGCGGCGATTTTTGCCGCAGACTTGTACCGGATGTACAATCGATACGCGGAATCCGCGGGATTAAAGATGGAGGACCTGGAATCCAGTCCCTCTGAGCTTGGCGGACTGCGCGAAGCCATCTTCAAAGTCTCCGGCGAAAATGTCTTCCGAAAGCTGCGGTTCGAGAGCGGCGTGCATCGCGTCCAGCGGGTCCCCGCAACCGAGGCGCAAGGCCGCATCCATACATCCACCGCCACAGTTGCTGTTCTGCCCGAGGCTGAGGATGTTGACATCGACCTCAAGCCCGAAGATCTGCGGATCGAGGTGTGTCGCTCCGGCGGGCCCGGCGGGCAGGGCGTCAACACGACCGACTCCGCTGTGCAGATCATGCACATTCCGACTGGGCGAATCGTTCGCTGTCAGGACGGCCGCAGCCAGCAGAAGAACAAGGAAAAGGCGCTGAGTATCATGCGCGCGCGCCTGCTCGAGGATAAACAGCGCGAAGAAGAAGCGAAGTACTCGGCGCACCGTAAAAATCAAATCGGCTCCGGCGGCCGCGAAGAAAAGGTTCGCACCTATAATTTCCCACAGAACCGCATCACCGATCACCGCATAGGTCTTACCCTGTATAACCTCGACCGTGTGATGGAAGGCGATGTCGGTGAGATGATCGACGCTCTCCAAGCCGCCGATCTGCAGGAGCGGCTCAAAGAGTCAACGCTCACAGCGTAAGGCCGGTGCTCGTCTGGCGCTGCCGGATCGCGCGGTCAACGATAGTGTAAAGCCACAACACGGCCCAAAGTTCAGCAAGCAAAGCTGAAAGGAACTGGACGCCGGAATACCGCCCAATCTCCATCGAGTGAACAATGGAAATACTGAGCACGTTTCCAAGATTCAGCGCATATAAGAAAATCACGAGAAGCACTCCAGTCCTCTCATGATGGGTGAAGTTCCGCCACCACAAACAGGCGATGAGACTAAGCAGGAGTGCAGCGAGGTAAGTGCGTCCACAAAGTTTATTGAGAAAGTGAATTGCTTCCCCTTCGCGCGATTCAGGAGGGGCGGTCCGCAGCAGTTCGCGAGTTTGAATCACGAATCGCTGAGCAGCCGGAACGCTTCGGACAACACTTTGCAGCGAAAAATTATCGAACGTGGAAATCGTGCGCTCGTAAGGGAACCGCAGCAGCCGACCGCCGCCCCAAAATGCCGGGCAGTCGAGAGAGTAAAAGACGGAGAGTTGCCCTCCGGTTTTTCTCATGAACGCGATTGGTCTTCGTTGCAGTGTATGCCAATACCAATACGACAAGAACTCCCTGTATCGATCGTCGCCAAGTTCCGCCCGCCAGCGACTTAGCAATGATGGTCGCTCGTCCCAGCCGTTTACAAGGCGGTCAGGATCGAACCCAAGACGCGCAAATGGCTTAGGGAAGCGGGCGTGTGTCTCCTCGATAGCGGCTCCGAGGTCAGAACATGCCTGCTGCAGCCACACAGCCGACGCGCCGTTGCTGTTCTCCTGCCAAACCTCCTCTCGCATCTGTTCGTAGATGATGTTTGCGTGAATGCTGAACAAGGTCTGCGGGAGAAAAATCTTCGTCAAGCTGTCTCCACGGCTGAAATAGCTGTGGAGCGAGGAGGATACGACTGCCGTGACCACAATTGCGCTAACGATGACCATTGCTATAGCAGGACTTCTGGCGTGGCGGAGGGTAACAAACGCCGTGACAAGGATGATCGCCGACGCAGCCGCGACGAAGCTCGGCTTGAACGTTGCGAGAGTGACGCAACTGACGATCGAAGCGACGGCTAAGGCCCCGGCCCGCCGCCGATTTACGCGGACAACAGAATCACAGATAGACTCTAATGAAAGCCATACAGAGAGGATGCCCATGAACATACAAACGGCATCTGCGCGTAGAAGGCTTTCGAACTGAAGCGGGCCGTTCGAGAGCAGGTAGATCGCGAGTCCTACAATGCCCAGCCACCGGTGCAATTCATTGCCGAATACGGTCGGTAAGGTGAACTTCCCCAGGCAGCGCCAGACGCAGAGAAAGACGACCCCGGCGGCAAGCCCCAGCACGTGCTGAATTACGCCAAGCGGGCGGAACTCGTCGAAGAGCCACAGAACCAGGTAAACAATTAGCGGGTAGAGGAAGTTCACGCCGTTGAGCGGCTCGAACTTCCCGCCTGCCAGCTTATTCAAAGCAGACCAGAAATAGCCGACGTCGCTCGTGGCAATCGGTAACTGCGGCAACGAGAAGCGGTGAACTGCGCCTAGCAGAAATACTGTCGCGACGACAACCGCCCCGAGGATTGGAGACAACGTGCGATCGTTCCTCCGCGGCCGTGGATCCGTCATCTGTCAGCGATACGCCGGAAAATCAGATCGCAAAGTCTGGCACTGTTGTTAAGGAGAGACGATGGCACTGGCACCGTGGCTGCCGCTAACGACCGATGACTCTGCTTGAAGTGCTCCAATCGACCACCGCGTACTTCACGAAGCGGAAGGTTGAGAGCGCGCGATTGAATGCGGAGCATCTTCTGGCGCACGCGCTCGGCCGGAAGCGCATCGATCTTTATCTCGAATTCGAACGCGAACTAGCCGAGGGCGAGTTGGCGCCGCTGCGGAAGCTGGTGCGGCGCCGCGGTCAGGGAGAGCCGCTACAGCATCTGCTAGGGACGGTGGAGTTTTGCGGACGAACGTTCATCAGCGACAATCGCGCTCTGATCCCCCGACCCGAAACTGAAGAACTAGTCGAACTGATCATCCAATCGACCATTGACCAAAAGCCGTCGACGATTCTCGACGTGGGGACGGGAAGCGGTGTGATCGCATTGAGCCTGGCCGCGAAGCTGCCGGATGCGGAGGTACATGCCGTCGACATCTCCGATGAGGCACTCGCGCTTGCACGAGAAAACGCCGCGCGCCTCGGTCTCGCTGAGCGCGTCGAGTTCGGACGCAGTGATTTGCTTGCGCAGGTGGACGGCGCTTTCGACTGTATCGTCGCAAACCTGCCGTATGTGGCCGCAACCGATCGTGCAACTCTCTCCCGTGAGGTACTGCACGATCCGGCAACGGCGGTCTTCGGAGGAGAGCGTGGGGATGAAATGATTCGCGCGCTGATAGTCACCGCAGCGCCGCATCTCACGCGGGGCGGACTGCTGGCACTGGAGATTGGATTGGGTCAGGCGAACGCGCTTTCAGCATTGCTCACCGAAGCGAAGTACCGCGATATTTCCCAGAGACAGGACTTTGCGGGTGTGACACGCTTCCTACTCGCGCGGTATGGATAAGATTCTCGTTCACGGCGGCCGTCCGCTTTCCGGGTCCATCAAGATCAGCGGGTCGAAAAACTCGGCCCTGCCGATTCTCGCCGCCACGCTGCTGACTCGGGAGCCATGCGTCCTCCGCCATGTGCCCGACCTAAGCGACACGAATTACATGCTGCAGATCCTGATGTATCTCGGCGCACAGGTTGAGCGGGCGAGCGGGACGGTGAGCGTGCAGGCGGAGAAGGTGGAGTCCGTGGCGCCATACGACGTGGTGCGAAGGATGCGCGCATCCGTCTGTGTGCTGGGGCCTCTGTTGGCACGTTGCCGCGAGGCGACAGTGTCGTTACCGGGCGGCTGCGTCATCGGCGATCGACCGATCGATTTGCACCTGCGGGGATTCGAGGCGCTAGGTGCCGCGGTGCGCGTGGAAGCTGGAAATGTGCGGATGTTCACGCCGCAGCTGAAGGGCGCCATCATCAATCTCACTGGCAAATTCGGCCCGACGGTTCTTGGCACGGATAACGTGATGATGGCGGCTGTACTGGCGGAAGGGACGACAGTTATCGAGGGCGCTGCGTCGGAGCCGGAAGTCGTCGATCTCGCGAACTTCCTGAACAAGATGGGGGCGAAGATCGAAGGCGCAGGGACGCGCCGCTTGATCATCGAAGGAGTGCAGGAGCTGCACGGCGCGGAGCACGACATTATTCCCGATCGGATCGAGGCAGGCACATTTCTCGTAGCTGGCGCAGTTTGCGGCACAGGTGTGACCGTGAACCGCGTCGAGCCGTCGCACATCGAGGCGGTCACCACCGCGCTTGTGAGCGCAGGCTTCAAGATCGACATACACGAGCGTTCCGCCACAGTTTCGCCGAACGGCGCTTCAAAGCCCCTTGAAATCGTTACCGCGCCATACCCGGGTTTCCCAACAGACATGCAAGCGCAAATGTGTGCGCTGCTCTCGACCACCGAAGGAATCAGCGTCGTGACGGAAAACATTTTTCCACAGCGTTACATGCACGTAGCGGAGCTGAAGCGCATGGGCGCTCAGGTGCAGATTGAGGGTTCGACGGCGGTGATCCAGGGCGTGGAGAAACTTCTCGGTGCGCCCGTGATGGCGAGCGATCTCCGTGCATCAGCGGCTCTCGTGCTCGCCGGCCTAAAAGCGGAAGGAACGACCGAGATCAGCCGCGTCTACCACATTGATCGTGGATACGAACATCTGGATGAGAAGCTGAGCGAGCTTGGCGCCCACATCGAACGCGTGAAGGCAGATTGAGATGGAACCACTACGGCCAGTAGCTAATCATCGGCCAGATGTGCGCACGTGGATCGTGCTCTGTCACGCGAGCGCCTTGGCCGGATTCATCATTCCCGCGGCGGGTCACATTGTCGGGCCATTGATCGTCTGGCTGCTGAAACGCGGCGACTCGGCGGAGATAGACGAGCACGGCAAGGAGTCGCTGAATTTCCAAATCTCGATGTTCATCTACACAGCCGTCCTAGGGGTCGTCTGTTTCTTCCTCATGTTCGTGCTCATCGGTTTTCTGCTGCTGCCGTTGCTGGCTGTCCTGTATGTCGCTGACGTGGTGCTTGTGATCGTCGCGTCGCTGAAAGCGAGCGAAGGGCAGCTGTATCGCTACCCTTTAACGATTCGGCTGATCAAGTAGCCGCGGGACCGTTTCCGTGCGCCGAATCGTACAGTGCCCTACATCTCTCCCGGCATGAGCGGGAAGATGGACGAAGCAGCTCTGCGCGAGTCGGTCGCAACAGAGATGCACACCGGGGCGGAGCTGGCCCGTGGCGCGCTTATGAACGTGGTGTCGCTCTTCGCAGCGAACCTTCGTGGCATTTTCACATTCTTGATTGCGCGCCTTCTCGGAGGAGCGGCGCTGGGAACCTTCGGCATTGCATGGTCCACGACGGATTTGCTAAGCAAGTTTGGCGTGTTCGGTATGGATACGAGCACAATCGCGCTGGTCGCGCGACGCCAGGCCGAGGGCGATGCCAACGGCAGCCGCGCGATAATGCGCCGTGCTGTGCTGTTCGGGCTGCTTTTCAGTGTGGTGACGGCGCTCGTCGGCATCATCGGATTCGAGCTTCTCGGAGCGCGGCTAAGTCAGCGACCCGAGCTAATACGCAGCACATGTCTAATGCTGCTCGCGCTGCCCGGAATCACTCTCTACCGCGTTTGCAACGGAGTCTCTCGTGGCATGAAGGTGATGAAGCACGACCTTTATTCGAAGGGGTTGACCGAGACGTTCGGCACGATAGTGACGCTGCTAGTCGCGATCGCTATAGGGCTGCTGGATCTTGCACCAGTAGTCGCGGTGTTAGTTGGAACCACCGCCGGGGGGCTGATGGCGTTCACTCTCGCGCGGGGTCTGTTGGCGCGACAAGCCGCAACAGTGGCGAAAGTCCACGCTCCGCTGCTGCGGTTCTCCGCGCCAATCGCGATGTACAGCCTGTTGAACATGCTGATTATGCGGATGGATGTGCTGTTACTCGGCATCCTCGGCCCGCGCGCTGGTGTGAGCCTTGCCACCGTCGGTGTTTTCGTCGCTTCCGTCGAAATTGCCGGCGGGATGCGGAAGGTGCGGCAGGCATTCGACCCCATGTTCACTCCGATCATCGCGCGGCAATCAGCAGTGCAAGACCAGGCGGCGATGGAGAAGAGTTTTGCCCAACTAGGGCGCTGGGTGCTCGCTGCACAGCTACCGCTTATGGGTGTCCTGTGTGTCGCCGGAGGCATCGGGCTGAGGATATTCGGGACAGGATTCGAACGAGGGATGTTGTGGGTCGCGCTCCTCGCCGTAGCCCACGCGACAAACAGCTTCGTGGGGCTGGCGGAAACCGTGATCATGATTCAGCGACCGAATCTGAACCTTATTAATTCCGGCCTCACAGTGCTGCTACAATTCGGCGCAAGCCTGTTGCTTATTCCTTGGCTCGGTGCGACCGGTGCCGCGCTTGCGATGCTGCTCGCCTATTTCACGCAAGGCGTGCTGCGTTATTGCGAGCTGCGGATTTTGTTTAAATGGCACTGGCCGTGGAGTGCCTTTGCCCGCCCGGCGATTGCATTCGCGTTCGCGTTCGGTGCCGCGATACCGTTGCGCGTAATTATCGATGGCTGGCGTGGTGAGCTAGCCGCCGGGCTCGTGCTGCTCGGCGTCTATGTGGCCGCATGGAAGGTAATCGGGTTAGAGGAATCGGACCGCGCCGTGCTTCGTCAGCTTTGGGCCCGCCGGCAGCGACGGCGTCTCGAAGGAGAAGACACTGCTTGATGCTGGTGTGGACAGCTGCATCAAGAATCTCCGCTCTGGACGTGGGGATCCGCGAGCACTCGCAGGGTTTTCATGTTCTCGACGTCTTCGAGCAGCTCTTTGCCTTTGGGCGTTTCAAGCACCTTTGGAATTTTTCGAAAACGCCTGTCGCGCATGATGAACCGGAACGCTGGCAATCCGATTTCCCCCTTTCCGATGTGCTCATGTCGGTCAACACGGGAGCCGCGGGCCGTCTTTGAATCGTTGAGATGCACAGCTGCCAGATGCCTGAGTCCGACGGTGCGATCGAACTCCGCGAACATCTTCTTCGTCGCCGCTTCCGTGGTTAAATCATATCCGGCGGCGAAAACGTGCGCGGTATCAAGACAGACGCAGAGGCGCTCCCGCTCTCGCACGTTGCGAATAATGTAAGCGAGGTGTTCAAACGAGTGGCCAAGGCACGAACCCTGACCGGCAGTTGTCTCCAAAGCGATGCGGGTTTTCGTTTTCGCGAGGACTTCGTGCACCGCATCAATCGACCCGACGATTCTATCAAGCCCCGCTTCCTCGCCAGCGCCTAAATGCGCGCCGGGATGCAGAACAAGAAATGGCAACTCCAGCTGATCGGCACGCACGAGCTCTTCCGCCAGGGCCCGCAGCGAATTAGCGTGGAACTGCGGATTCGTCGCGGCCAGGTTGATCAGGTAGTTCGCGTGCGCAAAGACGGAGCTTAGTTGGTTCCTCTGCGCGTGACGCAGGAAGGCGGCAATCTCCTCTGGGGCAAAGGGGCGCGCGAACCACTGCATGTTGTTCTTCACGAAGATCTGCATCGCAGTGCATTCCACGGAACAGGACCGCTCGATCGCGCGGTGCACGCCGCCCCCGATCGACATGTGAGCACCGAGGAGGATTGTCTCTCGGGCACGCTTTGCCGGAGCCGGCACATGCGGTCGCCGCTCGGATTTTTTTTGCATCGTTAGAACCTTTTAGGGTGCCAGTTTGGCTTCGAGAGGGTGCCTTCGCCTTTGTATTCGAAGAGCTTGTACATAGGCGTGAGCACCAAGCCTGGGCCGCTCGCACTGATGCGGATATCGAGATCGAGCTTGTTATCCAAAAAGTGGATATCGCCATGTCCGATCATCCCGAAGAGTTTACCGGATACCTTGAAGTCGTCAGTGTGAAAGACACCGTCGTTCGCCGTGAAACTCGCGGTGGCCTGTTTTGCCACGCTATAGCCGGCGCCCGGAAAGATCCCGTTGAGTAACCCGGAGAGCGGCCCAAATATCGGGATCGCGAAGACGTTGCCGTTGGCGACTTTGATTTCGCCTTTTCCATGCATCGTACGTGCATCGTTCCCGATCCCCTGGAAGTCGTACGAGCCGGACAGCTGGCCCCGCGCCGTTTCGTACCCGAAGTAGAGGTCGGTCACCCGCGGGAAATCAACACCGTCGACAGCGATACTGGCGGTGTACTGCCGATTGTCCTTCGCGAGAGAAATGTCAGCCGTGCCCCGCGCGGTGCCGTCGAAAAGCGCGGCTTCGAGATCGCTGAGCTGCAATCGATCGTCGGTGAAGAGCAGGCGGCCGCGCACCTTTTCGAACGGGAGCGTTTTGCCCAGGAAAACGTAATCCATTCCGGCAGGCGCATCGACGCCGATCTCAAGGTGCGAGTTCTTGCCGCCATGCAATTGCACGACGCCATTCACGGTTAGATGTGGCGGGTTTCGGAATTTGTAGGGAACAACGGCCTTATGCAGCTTCGGCTCCACCCAGTAAATGGCATCTGCAGGCCGCAGCGTGGTCACGAGATTGTCGAGCCGAACTTTGTGCTTCTTGAAATCGTAAGTGAAAGCTCCGCTGCCGAAACCTTCATCGCGTGTCACGTTCAGGTGGTGAAACGTCACTGCTCCGCCGCTGAAGCGGACGTCTGCGTTGGCATTGTTCATCCATACGCCGCGGAAGCGCGCCCGCTGCATCCCCACACTTCCTTCACCTGACCATGTCTGCGGATTGTGCGACGCGCCGCGGATCTGCAATCGGATCGTAGGAGTCCGCGGCCACTCCCATTCGGCGAGGAATCGCCGCACATCGGGCGGCGCGATCGCCGCGGCCGCGGCGGGATTGATGGTGCTCTGCACATTCAGACGAAAATCGTCAGGAGCATCGAGGAGATCAGCGAGAACTTCGCCGGTGTGATGTCGCACCCGCACATCGCGCAACATCGTGCGCTCGCCATCCCACGAGAAATCGCCTGCAAGACTCACGACTGGAATGGTCTTGTAGGTGAAGTTGGTGGCTGCGATGCGACCGATGACGCTGAGGCGGGGAGCCGTACCAGAAAAATCAGCTGAACCGGAGAGTTCAACGGACGGCGGCGCCGAAAACGTGGCCTCGGATAGGAATTCGCCAAAGCCGAATGCTTCCAGCAACTTTTTCGCATCGACAGAGCTATGTGCCTGGAGGTCCGCAGCATTGGTAACCGCGTTCCAGCTTGCGCGCGCAGCAACATCGCCGTGCGCATCTGTCCATTCGCACTCGGGGATGTTGAGTTGGCGATCCCGCCACCCGGCCGAGACCGTAACTGTTTTCATCTCGTACGCGCCCCTTTGCACGCGTTCGGCGCGGAACACGCCTTCGATCCGCGCGAGCTCCATGTGCGCGATATCGCCGGAGAACTTGACCTGTAGCGAAGGCGGTCCACCGGCGAAGTCAAAGCGTCCCAGCTCCGCGGCGAGACGCTGGAGCAGGTCCATACGCTGACGCCATTGTTCATCCGAAATTTGACTCGCCGGCTGAAAGTCGCTCCGTTTGATCAACTGTCCCGTCGCGGAGATGCGGATGCCGCAAAAGATGCCTTCGGCCTGACTGATGTAGATCTGCTCCGGCGGAAAGTATACGTGCGCTCGAAACTGCTTCAGCTCCGCTTTCGGTGCTTGAGGGTCAGCACTCGAACTACGAAACGTAACGTTAGCGCCCCGTACGTCTACCGCATTCAAGAATGGTTGATGGTGCAACAAGGCAGCGTAGTTGATGTCGAGAGAAACCTCACTGACCACGGCGAGTACGTTGTCACGGTCGTTCGAGTCGAATATCCGAAGGTCCTGCGCAACGAGGCCCCGAAACGGATCTAGCGTGAGGCGATGCACTGAAGCTTCGACGCCGTGCTTCCGGAGCTCTTCGACAACGGTGAGACGCCATTGACGGCCGAAGCCCTTATTGGCGAGATACCATGCGCCCCACGCGAAGGTCACAAGAAGCGCCAGTAGCATAAGCCGCAGCCCGCTCGCAGCCAATTGCCGTTGCCACGTCCAGCGGCGGTAACGCGACCGTGACAGGCGCGGCCGTTCCGGCACATCGATCAGCGTAGGCGGCATGCGTTTCAGTGGCCTGACACGCTGTGAATTTCAAGCGCGCGGAGAGCAGGCGGCTCGTGACACCTCCGTACATGTCGCGGCAGCGGACGAGAGGTTGTTCGGTTATGATGGCACCGCATGACGATTTCTGATCTGCCAGCCCTGAACGCCTGTCTGAACTTTCTCAGCACCATCTTTATCGGGGCCGGCTGGTATTCCATTCGATGCGGCTACTGGAGGCAGCACGTCGCGTGCATGATCACAGCCGTCATTTCATCGAGCGCATTTCTCGTCTCATATCTGGTTTATCACGCGCATGTCGGCGAGAAATCGACTCATTTTATGGCCGACGGGATCGTTCGCCCGGTCTATTTCACTCTCCTGATTACTCACGTCCTGCTCGCGATTATTATTCTGCCGCTGGTAATCGCGACTCTCATTCCCGCGCTCCGTCGGCGATGGGAGAAACACCGGCGCATCGCGCGTTGGACGATGCCTGTATGGCTGTATGTCTCAGTCACAGGCGTGCTCGTTTACTTGATGCTTTATCAATGGTTTCCGCCGCCAGGCGTTCGCTGATTGCTGTTCCGCGCGCCCGGGCGTCGCACAAGGCGGCGGGCCTTGCGCTTCGGAAGTTGTTGATGTTTGATCTCACCGGGAGCAACGACGGAAGAACCGACTCTATGGTGACGATCGCAACGTTCAACGAATCAGCCAAAGCGAAGCACCTGAAAGAGCGGCTTCAGGAGGCCGGCGTGAAGGCAGATGTGCATAATGAAGGGCACGAACAGGCGGCGCGACTGGTCGGAAAGCCCCAAGCGAACGTGAAGGTTTTGGTTGAGGAGGAGGACTTTACCCAGGCGCAGAAGTTGATGATCGACTGGGAGCCTACCGATCCGGATATCGGCTGCGCAGTGCGTTGTCCGCAGTGCCGCTCGCCGCGCATCCAGTATCCGCAGTTACCGCGGAAATTTCCGTTCATTCCCGGCCTCGCTTCCATTCTTCTCGCAACGAAATTGTTTCCCAAGGAATTCTATTGCGAGGATTGCCACTACACCTGGACGAGCGATCAGCAGAGCTAATCTCCGAGTGCGAGCTTCGCCGGGACGCTGGCCCAAGCGCCGTTGAGAGGGCTGCAGCGAGCTGGGGAAGTTGAATATCGCCGGCCGAATTCATGAAGTGGCTTTTTGCATTACTGCTGGCGGTGATCATCTTCGGGAGCGCGGCATTTTTCGGCTACCACATCATCGTGAAGCCGGAGATGGCACTGCGGGCCGAGCAGAACGGCACCGCGCCGGAAGAGCCGCGGGTGGACATCAGCCTCCCGGAATTCCAGGCTGCCGCGCAGTTACGGCAGGAAGGAAAGCTGAATGAAGCTCGCGCCGCGCTCACCACGTTCCTGACGAAGTATGCCAATAGTCTGCACACACAGGAAGCGAAGGACCTCCTCGGTGAAGTGAACATGCAGATCCTGATGTCGAAATATCCCTCGCCCGAGAAGCAGGAGTACACCGTCAAAAGCGGCGATGTGCTCGCGCGGGTAGCTGCAAAAACGAAGAGCACTCCTGAGCTAATCATGCGCACCAACAACCTCCGAGGCACCATGTTACACATCGGTGATAAACTGCTGATCTCGCATCCCGAATTCTCGCTGTTTATCCAGCGGAATGCTGCGGATGTAATTCTACTCGACAACGGAGCATTCTTTAAGCGTTACCGAGCCCGGAGGGTGAAATTGCCGCCGAAGCAGCCGGCGCGCATAACAACGCGCGTTGCCGAAACGATAGCGTTCCGCGATGGGAAGCGGGTGGGATTCGGTACCCCGGAGTACATTGGCAGCACGCGCTGGATTCGCCTCGCGCAGCCCGGATACGTCCTATACGCAGAGCCGTCGAGCGCCAATGCGCAGCCGGGAGGTGTGCCGCCGCCGCCGACGGGATTTGCAATGCTGCCCGCAGATGTGGAGGAGCTCAGCGGCCTTGTGAATAGCAAGACCGCTGTCACCATTACAGACTAGTGATGGACGTTCAGCCGCTCGATTTCGAAAAGCCCATCCTCGAACTGCAGCGGCGGCTTCAGGAGTTGAAAACTCACTCGAATGAGCATGAGATCGACTTCGAAGCCGAGGTCGAATCGATGGAAACCAAGATCCGCGACACGCGCCGCGACATCTACGATAATTTAAGTGCGTGGCAGCGGGTTCAGATCGCCCGTCACATCCAGCGGCCGTTCGCACTCGATTACATTTCCCGCTGCTTCACCGATTGGGTCGAGCTGCATGGCGATCGCTTCTTCGGCGATGACAAGGCGATGCCTTGTGGACTCGCAAAAATCGGGCTGCATCGCTGCGTGGTTGTGATGCAACAGAAAGGCCGCGATACGAAGGAGAATGTGCGGCGAAATTTTGGCTGCGCGTATCCGGAAGGCTATCGGAAGGCGCTGCGCGTGATGCGGATCGCGGAGAAGTTCGGCCTCCCGGTGATCGCACTCATCGACACCCCGGGAGCGTACCCGGGAATCGGTTCGGAGGAGCGCCACATTGCCGAAGCGATCGCTGTGAACCTGCGCGAAATGATGAGCCTCCGTGTGCCAATCACCGCCGTCGTAATCGGCGAAGGCGGTTCGGGTGGCGCACTCGGGATCGGAGTGGCTGACCGCGTGTTGATTCTCGAAAACGCCTACTATTCGGTGATCAGTCCTGAAGCTTGCTCAGCCATTTTATGGAAGGACCGGCGTCATGCGCCTGAAGCTGCCGAGGCGTTGAAGTTGACCGCCGACGACCTAATGCGTCTTGGTGTTGTGGATGAAGTGATCGCTGAACCGGAAGGTGGCGCACACCGCGACCATGACCTTGCGGCGGCACATGTCGGCAGCGCTCTGCGTCGAAACCTTGAGCGGGTAAAAGGGCTAACGACTGATGAGTTGCTCGAGAAGCGCTACCAGAAGTTCCGCCGACTCGGGAACTTTGCCGAAGGCGAAGCAGCCGCAGTCTAGGTGCGCAAGCCTGTTGCCGCCGCTCGCCGTCCGTCATTTTATCCGCGTCAGCTCAGTTTTTGAGCCGTTGACGTTCTTCCACGTCATTGTGTCGTCCTTCAGCTCAACCTGATAGACGAAGGTCGCGAACGGCGTCTGAATCTTGAGCCGGTCCTGGCTGCCGAGCGAATATCGACCGCGCATATCACCCGACGTGACGGTGCCGTCTTGGGCGAATTCCCAAACGAGCGCGCTCGTGTCGCTCGTGACTTTCCAGCGGCCGACGATCTGCCGCTTGATGTCGCTGCAAGCTGCTAGACTAACAATTAGTGCGACAGCCGATATTCGCGTCGCAGCGAGCCGTCTTTGAGGCGTGAAGATTGCGCGCATGCGGAATGCTCACTCGTAGCGGGAGTTCGCGCAAAGCAGCAGGTCAGCGCGCGAGCCAACGCCACGAAGTCAGGTGAAGACGTCCCGCCAGATCGCGGAACACGATCGCCTCCGCAGTCTCCGTCGAAGCGCCATTACGTTGCGCAGCAATCCGCAGTCGGAACCTCAGGCCGGCGACAACTTGCGTGTCGCTCTTCAAGATCTGCACGACACGAATGGGCATGCCTGTTCGTCTGCTTTCCTCTCGGGCAGCGAAAGCAGCCACACGGGATGATTCCTTTGCGTCGGTTGAGCGGCTGTAACCACCCACGATCGGCATCCGCTCGGCCGTGCGCTCCGAGTCCCGCAGTGGAGCGCAAGCTGACAAAGCGAAGGATACGGCCCCGAGCAGCGGCAGAACGGAGCAAGTCTTCATAGAAGCCCACGGTCAGCGGTTAGCGACGCTCGCACACCCAGAGGCTCTGCTCGCGTCACACGAAGGTCGGACGCCGCAGGATGATCGGCTTCGCCGGTCGCGGCGGCGGCGTGGCCGTGATTGCCGGCGGAGGAGGCGGGTACAGGAAACGTAGTGCCGCATCCAGTCGATGGGCCCACGCAGCCTCTGTATGAGCGCCGCCCTCGTCTTCGACGTATTGCAGGTCGTCGAACAAACGCCACCCTTTCTCCACCAACAAATCGCGAAGTCCACGCGCGTGCTCCCATCCTTCCTCGGATGTGCCCGTGTCGAGCCAGATTTTTAGCGGCGGCCGCGCCTCTTCCGGAATCGCCCGAACCATTTCGTAGAGCACGCGGTCATCCCACCAGATCGATGGCGACATTACGGCGAGTCTGGTGAACACATGAGGAAACCAGAGACCGAGGCCCAAGGTTGCCAAACCGCCTAACGATGAACCGCCTAAGCCAGTGAACTCAGCGCCCGGCAGCGTGCGGTAGGTCGCGTCAATAAAGGGTTTCAGCTCCTCAATCAAAAAACAGCCGTACTTCCTCAGAAGGCCTTTGCTACGCATCCGCTTCTGCGGGTCTACACGGCCGCGGGTTGGCGCGTACTCGTGGATCCGGTTCTCGCCGGTGTTCGCCACCGCCACGATGATTACCGGCTCGATTAATTTCTCTCGAGACAGCCGCTGGGCCGTCTCATCCGCATTCCATTCAACACCGCCGAAAGAGGTTGCTGCATCGAAAACGTTCTGCCCGTCGTGCAAGTACAGCACCGGGAAACGGCGAGTGCGCGCCCGACGATAGCCAGGTGGCAGATAAACGAGCGCATCACGGCGATTCCGTAGGATTTTCGATTCGAAATCCGGATGGCTCTGGATGTTGCCGGTCAGTGTGTGTTCGGGCATTGCGCACCAGTTATCGTGGAGGAGATACGGCTTGTCGACGCGCCGTGGATGCTCCGCAATTCGATCGCCGTTCGCGCCAAAAGATACAACGCGAAAGATTTCTCGACTCGCCTTTGGCCCTGCTCGAAAAGAAAGCTCCAATGAACGAACGTTACATCCGCTGGTGGACGCCGCATTTACGTCGTGAATTCGAAATGCTCGTTTTCGGCGATGGCCATGGCGTTCCACTTGTACTTTTTCCCACTTCGTTCGGGCGTTTCTACCAGAACAAGGATTTCCACCTGATCGATGCGTGCGCGCCGCACATCGATAGCGGCAAGGTGACGATCTATTGTCCGGACGCGATCGACCTCGACAGCTTCTATAACAAAGCGATTCATCCCGCCGACCGCATCAAGACGCACGTCGCCTTCGAGAACGTCATCATTCACGATGTGTTCGATCAAGCACGGTGCGAATGCTCCGCGCATCGAGTTGCGGTCTGCGGCGCCAGCCTCGGCGCATATCACGCGGCAAACATCGCGTTCCGGCATCCGGATCTCATCAGCCACCTGGTCAGCCTGAGCGGCGCGTTTGACATCAGCGATTTTTTCGGCGGCTACTACGACGACAATGTCTACTTCAACAGTCCGTATGACTACCTGCCGAACATGCCGGACACATGGCGCTTCAACCACATGAGCATCATTCTCGGCACGGGGGAATGGGATAACACCCGGCACGAAAGCCTGCGGCTCTCCGGCATCCTGGATGCCAAGGGCATCCCGCACTGGCTGGATGACCGCAAGTGGTGCGGGCACGACTGGAACTACTGGCGCGACATGCTGCCGCATTACCTCGCCGCGATGTAAGCAAGCCCGCGAGCGGCATCTGGTCCGCCAAGGCTTTTGAATCCGAAAAATCTGCGTAGTCTGCGATTCCTCTTATGAAAAAAATCGGAATCCTCTTTGGCCAGGAAAACAGCTTTCCGCCTGCCTTCGTGGAACGTGTAAACCAGAAAGCACACGGCAAGATGCAGGCAGAGTTCGTGCGAATTGACAAGGTCGTCCAAGGGGAGCCGTGCGGCTACGAGGTGATCGTTGACCGGATCTCGCAGGACGTGCCGTTTTACCGTGGGTTCCTCAAAAATGCGGCACTCACTGGGACCGCCGTCATTAACAACCCGTTCTGGTGGAGCGCGGACGAGAAGTTTTTCAATAACGCGCTCGCGACAAAGATCGGCGTCGCTGTTCCGCGGACGGTGCTGCTGCCGTCGCACCAAGTGCCGCCCGACACGAGCGATCTCTCATTCCGCAACCTCGCGTATCCGATGGATTGGGAGGCGATCTTCGCCTACGTCGGCTGGCCTGCTTACTTCAAACCGTTCGCCGGTGGCGGCTGGAAAAACGTCTACAAGCTGCACAACCCGGAGGAATTTTTCCGCGCGTACAGCGAAACCGGACAACTGGTCATGATGCTGCAGGAAGAGGTCGTATTCGATATGTACTTCCGCTGCTATTCGATTGATCAGCGGCACGTGAAGGTCATGAATTACGAGCCGCGTCACCCGTATCACTTGCGCTATCAGACTGACTGGCAGGCGCCGCAGGACATCCTCGAACAGGTGCGCTGGGGTGTGCAGAAACTGAACGAATACCTCGGCTATGATCTGAATACGGTCGAGTTCGCGATCCGCGACGGCGTGCCGCTCGCGATCGATTTTTGCAACCCCGCGCCGGACGCCGAGATCACGAGTGTCGGCCAGGCGAACTTCGACTGGGTAGTCGACGCAGTCTCAGATATGGCGATCCGCAAGGTGCGGGAACACTTACCCGGCCAGGACAACCTCACGTGGGGTAAGTTCGTGCAAGCCGCAGCGACGAAGCGGCGCCTGCACGTGATGGGCTAGGCGGCGCAGTAGCGCACGTCAGCCGGCGAAGAGGGCGGGCTTGTAGCCGCTCTTGAGCACGATGTCGTGCAGATCCGGTGCGTGCGTTTTGCGTGCATCGAACGTCACTGTCACCAGCTCCGCCGCCACATCCGCTCGCACATCCTTCACGCCCGCGACGCGCATCAACGGCTCGCGAAGTCGCTCCATCGACGCGTCAGAGTGGTTACCCGCAGTCGCGATCTGGATCGTCTCTAAAATCTCGTGGTCGGCGGGGTCGTGCAGGTTGTGTGGATCGGCTGGGTCCATCATTCATTCTGCGCGGCCGGCTGAGGCTGCGGTTGCTTTTGTAACGAGCGGTTCGAGGACACGCCAGACGTTCTGCGCCAGCGCACGCTGCCCGGCGGCGTTTGGGTGCACGCGATCCGGCAGGTTCAAACTTGGATCACCGCCCACACCTTCCAGCAAATATGGAATCAGAGCTGCATGGTTCTTTTCTGCCAGCTCGGCGAACATCTCGCCGAAACTCCGCACATAGGAGTCCGCGCCGAAGAGCGGAAGCTGCATGCCGGCGACCACGACCTTGACCTTCGGATTCCGTTCGCGCGTGCGGTCGATGACGCCCTGCAGGTTGGCGCGTATCTGCTCGACTGGCACGCCGCGGAAAGCGTCATTGATGCCGAGCGCGAGGACGAGAATGTCGATCTTCTGCGTCAGATACTTCGGGATGCGGCGCAGGCCGCCCGCGGTGGTGTCACCGCTGACGCCGGCATTAATGACCTCAAACTTATAGCCTCCCGCCCGCAGCTTCTCGCCGACCAGGGCCGGGTAGGCCTGACTACGCGAGACACCGTAGCCGTCGGTAAGGCTGTCACCCAGCATCAGAATGGTCACGCCTGTGACATCGCGCCGCGCGGCACTCGTGGATTGCATTGGTGCGATGAACAGGGCCGCGAACGAAACTACCGACGCAAGAAAGCCGAGGATCTTCATCAACAAGGTGAAACGCGTTCGACGCTCCGGTGGATGGCATCATTCACCTCGACGCTAAGACCGTTCGCCTCAACGCCAGCGGCGAAAAAAAGCCGCCGCGGAGAACCTCCGCGGTGGCTCGCAAACTGGCGATCTCCAGTGTTACTGGTCGCCGGGAACAGTGACGATCGCTTCGTGTCGTTGATCTTGTCGCCAGACATGAACGCTTCGACCACGACTGTCTTGAATTTGCCGCCGGCAGCAGGGATCGTTTGGCTGCCCTGCACCTGCGCGATCGGCTTCGCATTGGGTTGCGACTGTGTGGCGGTTGATTGCGTGATCCGATACCCGATCTTCTCCACCGCCTTCAGCGTCCATCGGGTCCATCGAGGTGCGACGAAACGGAAACGTTGATCCCTTGTTTGCCACCTTGCATCGTGGAATCGGCGGTCACGAGCAACGCCATCGGGTGCGTGAGCATATCGGATGCGACCTGCCCCGCGCGCATCCGCGTGATCGTGAACTTCTTGCCGGAATGCGCACCGCCGGATGATTTTGTCGCGGTCGCGCCGCCTTTGAGCATCGCTTTTTGAGCTCGCGCTCGTCTTGGAGGAAGCGCTGGGGGCTGAACCGCTCGGAGCTGCCGAAGCTTCAAGAGACAACGCAGCGAGCGAGGACAGTTGACCAAAGAGCGTATTTCATCCGCCAAGTTTGACGAACCGCGATAGAGTTAACATGTCTGTTTCCTCGGACATGACACACATTTTCTTGCACCACCTCACCCGACCGGTTCAATGTCCCGCTTTCGAAACCTGATTTTCCCGGCTTTGGGAAGATTGCGTAGCAAAGATAGACGATGTTTGACTGCCAAACGATTCAGTAACATCGCCTTGCGCCTCCGGCAGACGCGGTGGCACAAGGCGTGCATAAGCCACGCCGAGTTTTCGCGAGTTTCTCTTCTCATCTATTATGAAAATACCTCACACCCTCATCCTCCTCGCCTGCAGTGGCATCATCGCGCGTGCCGTATACGCGCAGGAGAAGCAAGCTCCGACCGTCGATCAACTGGTCGCCAAAAATGTAGAAGCGAAAGGCGGCGCCGATGCCCTGCAATCGCTTCGGTCCGTCCAGCTGACGGGCAAGCTGCTCGTCAATCAAGGCCAATTTGAGATGGCATATTCACAGACGAAAAAGCGTCCCGGCGCAGTTCGCACCGAAGCCACTGTCCAGGGTTTGACCATGGTGCAGGCATACGACGGGCAGGAGGGGTGGAAGATATCACCCTTCGGCGGACGCAAGGACCCCGAGAAGATGTCGGGCGATGACACGAAGGGCTTGATCGAAGATGCGGAGGTCGATGGACCGCTCGTCGATTGGCAGGCGAAAGGCAGCACGGTCGAGTATCTCGGGACCGAGGACGTCGACGGGACGGAGGCGCACAAGCTGAAGGTCACGCGTAAAAACGGCGACGTCAGTTACGTCTATCTCGATCCGGAGCACTTCCTCGAAATCCGGGTGCTAACGCAACGAGTCCTCCGCGGTGCACAAGTCGAGGAGGAGACTGATCTCGGCGACTACGAAAAGGTCGGCGGTGTCTTCGTTCCGTTCTCAATCGAATCGGGAAGCAAAGGCTCGTCCGACAAGCAGAAGATCATCATCGAGAAGGGCGAGGCGAATGTGCCGGCCGACGAATCGATGTTCCAATTCCCCGCAGCGCCTTCGAAATAACACACTCCATGCGCATTCTTCCTTTTACCCTGGCAACGCTCGCGCTCGCGAACTTCACGCAGGCAGCCGAACAGGCGCCCTACAGCTCCGCGACGATTTCCGGTCTCGGCGCCCGCAACATTGGCTCTGCCACGATGAGCGGCCGCATCGCCGCGATCGCCGCGAACCGCGAACCTTCCGGCAAGATCACGATCTTCGTCGGGGCGGCGAGCGGCGGCGTCTGGAAATCCGAGGACAACGGCACCACCTTCAAGCCGGTCTTCGACGAGCAGCCGGTGCAATCGATCGGCGCGATCGCGCTCGACCCCAGGAACTCGAAGAACGTCTGGGTCGGCACCGGCGAATCGTGGACGCGTAACACCATCTCGATCGGCAACGGCGTGTACCGTTCCACCGATGGCGGCGAGACCTGGACGCGCGTCGGTCTGCCGGCATCGGAACGCATCGCGAAGATTGTCGTTAGTCCGGAGAACAGCGAGACCGCGTATGCAGCGGTTCCCGGCCCGATGTGGAGCGATTCACCGGATCGTGGGCTCTACAAGACGACCGATGGCGGTCGCACGTGGAATCTGATCCTGAAAGGCGCCAATCTGTCGACCGGCTGCTCCGACCTCGATCTCGATCCGAACAATCCGAACGCAATGTTCGCGTCGATGTGGGATTACCGGCGGAAAGGCTGGACCTTTCGTTCCGGCGGCGACGGTCCGAACGCACCTTCGGGCAGCGGTCTTTTCCGTTCCACCGATGGCGGTGCAACATGGACGGAAGTCACGCCGGAGAACAGCAAAGGTTTTCCGAAGGAGCCTTACGGCCGGCTGGCGACGGCGATCGCTCCATCGAATCCGCAGCGCGTCTACTGCTTTGTCGAATCAACCGACAGCGCGCTTTTCGTTTCCGATGACGGCGGTGCGACCTGGGACAAGCGCGACAAGAGCCAGTGGATGGTCTGGCGTCCATTCTACTTCGCGAACCTGATCGTCGATCCGAAAAATCCGGATCGCGTTTTCAAAACCGACGGCGCGCTCATCATGAGTGAAGACGCCGGCAAGAGTTTCGCCACGGTCGGCGGGTTCAACGGCGCGCATGGCGACGTCCACGACGTCTGGATTGATCCGACAAACACGCAGGTCGTGATCAGCGCCGATGACGGCGGAATCTGGTACTCACACGACGGCGGTGCAAAATGGTGGAAAGGCGAGAACCTTCCGATTTCGCAATTCTATCATGTGAGCGTAGACGACGCTGATCCTTATCGCGTCTACGGCGGCTTACAGGACAACAGCTCGTGGGTCGGCGAGTCGCAATATCCCGGCGGGATCACTAATGCGCAGTGGGAAAACATGTTTGGCGGCGACGGTTTCTGGATGTTCCCTGATCCGAGCGATCCCGATTACCTGTATGCAGAATCACAGGGCGGAAACATCGGCCGCGTCAATCGCAAGACGCACCAGGGCCGCGACATTCAACCGAAGCCTAACTACAAGGAGAAGCTGCGCTGGAATTGGAACACTCCGATCGCGCTTTCGCCGAATGAAAAGGGCACGATCTACATCGGCGCGCAGTTCCTTTTTCGCTCGAAAAACCAGGGACAAACCTGGGACCGCATCTCGCCCGACCTGACGACGAACGATCCGGAAAAACAGAAACAGGAACAATCGGGCGGCGTGACGATCGATAACTCCGCAGCCGAAATGTACACGACGATCTATTCGATCAGTGAATCACCGAAGGACAAAAACGTCATCTGGGTCGGAACGGATGACGGCAACGTGCAGGTCACGCGCGACGGCGGGAAGACGTGGACGAACACCGTCGCCGCGGTCCCGAACCTGCCGCCAAATTCCTGGGTCAGCTGGGTGCAGGCCAGCAACTTCGCGCCGGGCACGGCATACGTGACGTTCGATCGCCACACCTTCGGCGACATGACGGCGTATTTGTACAAAACAACCGACTTCGGCAAGACGTGGACGCCGCTTGTGACGCCGCAGGAGTTGAGCGGAGTGAGCGGTTACGCGCACGTGATCAAGGAAGATCTCGTGCAGCCGAACCTGCTGTTTCTCGGGACGGAGTTCGGGCTTTACGTTTCAGTCGATGGCGGCAAGCAGTGGGCGCAGTTCAAAGGCGGCCGGTTCCCTGTCGGTGTTGCGGTTCGCGACATCGCGATTCAGCCGCGGGAGAACGATCTGGTGCTCGCCACACATGGCCGCGGCATCTGGATTATCGATGACATCACGCCGCTGCGCGCGCTCACGCCTGACCTGCTGACCCAGGAAGCGGCGTTCGTGCCGTTACGCCCGGTCCAGCAGCGCATCCAGGGGAACGGCGGCTGGGCGAGCGGCGCGGCGACATTTGAAGGTCCAAATCCGCCGGATGGCGCGGTCATCACCTACTACCAGCGGTCGCGGCATTTGTTTGGCAAATTGAAGATCGAGGTGCTCGATGCGTCGGGTAAAGTGATCGACGAACTGCCCGCCAGTAAGCGGCCGGGCTTGAATCGGGTGACCTGGAGCATGCGCACGAAACCGCCGCGGGTTCCGCCGGCGGCGCAGTTGGCGTTTGCCGGAACCAGTGGGCCGCGCGTCCTACCGGGCGTCTACACGATTCGCATGACGAAGGCCGGCAAAGTCTCCGAAACCAAGCTGACCGTCGGCCTCGACAATCGTGCCAAGTTCAGCGAGGCCGACCGCAAAGCGCAATTTGATGCGGCGATGCGCGTGCATGCGCTCTTCGGCGAAGAGAGCGCGTTGATGGATCGGATCATGCCGCTGCGCGGTGCGACCGCGCAGTTGATGAAGACGCTGCCGGAAGGCGACGAGACGCGCAAAGCGGTCGCCGATTTCGACGAGAAGCTCGACCAGGTGCGCAAGCAAGTCGTCGCCACGACTGAGGGCGGCGCGATCACGGGCGAAGAACGTTTGCGCGAGCATACGGATCAGCTGTACGGCGCAATCCTGAGCTTCGAAGGCAAGCCGGGCGATTACCAGATCGCGAACATCGATGCGCTGCGGCGTGAGCTCGACGACGTGACGAAGGAGTTCGCGCAGTTGATCGCGACCGATCTGCCGGCGTTGAACGAAAAGCTGAAAGCCGCGGGTCAACCGCCGATCGAGCCGGCGCCAACGAAGGTTGCGGCGCAGGAGCCAGAGCTCGGTTCAGGCCGCGACTCCGCATCGGCTCGCCAGATGTTGCCAGCGAACTTGCGCCTGCTGCACCGATAGGCGTGGAAGCGCGGGCGCGTGAGATTTACCGCCGAAAATTACGTCGGCAATATAGCACCGTCGCTTTACGCTCGCGGGAATGGACCCAGAGTTCCGAAGCCGTTTCAACGCCGCATTCAGCGACGACCGCTACGCAGAAATGCTCCGCGTGGCAAACGAAACGGAACGCTGGCCGGTCGACTTCAGGATCTCTGAGACACCACTTTTTTTAACGCCAGCATTCACAACTGAAGTGACGCAAGCCGCGGAAGCGATCGTCGCGCAGGTGCGCACCGCGGAATTTGCGGAGCATGCAAAAGCGGCCATCCCGCCGGGCCTCGAAGTCCCTCGGGAGACGCCGCATCCGACATTCCTGCAGGTCGACTTTGCGATCTGCGAGCACCACGGCCGACTGGTGCCGCGTCTGATCGAGTTGCAGGGATTTCCAAGTCTCTACGCGTTTCAAATTCTCCTGCTGCACTCGATGCGGCACGCCTTCCCCGCGATTCCGGCGGGCTGGCAGCCGTTTTTCCATGGCCTCGACGAGCACTCCTATGTCGAGATGCTGCGCAAAGTCATCGTCGGCGATGCTGACCCGGAAACGGTGGTGCTGCTCGAGATCGAGCCGGAGAAGCAAAATACACGCATCGACTTCGCCTGTACGGATACGCTGCTGGGTGTGGCGCCGGTCTCCCTTACCGAGGTCACTCGCCGCGGGAATGAACTGTTCTATCGACGAGACGGCCGGGAAGTGCGGATCGAGCGCATTTACAATCGAGTGATCTTCGATGAACTGCTGCGCCGGCCGGACCTGAGCTTCGGCTTCGGTTTTCAGCACGAGATCGACGCGAAATGGATCGGGCACCCGAACTGGTATTTCCGCATCAGCAAACATTCGCTGCCGTTCCTGAAAACTGAGCACACCTCGCGCGCGTTTTTCGCCGATGAATTTCCGGCCGGCGAATCGCTCGAGCAGTTCGTGCTGAAGCCGCTCTACTC
>JACDHZ010000238.1 GCA_013820755.1 Chthoniobacterales bacterium | reverse complement strand
TACCGGATGCAGGTTTACGACGACCGCACAACCGGCATGCACTGGCAGGTGCACAAAGTCGGCGCTCGTCATGGGAAGGTTTACTACGAGCGCGGCGATCGAATGCCCGTGGCGGTTACCCTCGGTGACGATCCGGCTTACACTTTCGCAGCGACTGCTCCCCTTCCTGATGGCCTCGACGAAATTCTGTTCGCTGGTTTCATCCGGAAAAAATCAGTGGAGCTCGTGAAGTGCCGGACGAACAACCTGGAGGTGCCCGCGGATGTCGATTTCGTGCTGGAGGGATATGTCCAACCCGGCGAAACACGGCCGGAAGGGCCATTCGGCGATCACACTGGATTCTATACCGCGGTTGAGGATTACCCTGTTTTCCACCTGACGGCGATCACTCATCGCCGAGATGCGATGTATCCGGCGACGATTGTCGGCATTCCGCCGATGGAGGATTACTACATCGGCGATGCGAGCGTCCGGATTTTTTTGCCGGTATTCAAAATGAATTTCCCGGAGCTGGTCGACATGGCTCTCCCCGCAGAAGGCGTTTTCACAACCTCGTGTTCGTCAGTATCCGGAAGCAATATCCGTATCAGGCGTTCAAGGTGATGCACGGCGTATGGGGCATGGGGCAGATGATGTTCAGCAAATACATCGTTGTCGTTGATGAAGATTGTGACGTGCACAACACAAGCGAGGTCTTGTTCCGCCTATGCGCGAACACCGATCCCGAACGCGACAGCACGATCATCCGCAATCCGAGCGACTCGTTAGACCACGCGCCGAGTGCACAGAACGTCGGCTCGCACATGGGATTCGACGCCACGCGCAAGCTGCCGGGCGAAAACTACCATCGCACCTGGCCCGAGCTCGTGAAGATGACTGAGCAAGCGCAGCGGCTTGTCGACGCTCTGCAAAAGAAATCCGGTTGATCCGGTCGAGACCGGACCATTCCGGTAATCTCTTTCGCGCTTGAGGCGCCGCCGGTTATGGCTTGCGGAAGTATCCGCGGCCCACGCGATCCTCTACCAGGCCGCCGGGCGGTACTCCGCGGAGATTGTAGAGCTGGTGTGGAGGATACGGGCTCTCGACAAGGCCACCTCCGACGCGGCGGCCATACGGGTACTCCGAGCGAGGAGGACCATATCGGGTGGCGTTATTAGCATCGATCGCAGCGCCGATGAGAGCTCCAGCACCAGCCCCGATTGCAGCACCCGCCAGCGTGCGGCCACTATTGTCTCTGTAGTATCCGTGCGGCCCAGTGTTGCTGGCGATAACTGCGCCAGTACCCGCGCCAATGAGAGCGCCTGTTCCAGTGGCGGTCTCACATGAGCTAAAGCTGATTAAGCTTACAGCACCGAGAGCAACAGCTACCAAGTGATTCAATTTCATAGTCATATATTCCTTCGAGTTGAATCGGCTGTCGAACGGACGCCGGTCGGCTGCACACAACCGTGGTCGATATGTTCACGTTTGTAGCCGACATATACATCGTTGTCGCTGGATCAGCGCAGACGCAGAAGCTGCGCTGCGACATGGCGGGCTTTCTGTAGCCGGTTGAGTCGGTATTCCTTCTCAAAAACGCGGAAGCCGTCCTGCCCGATCTGCTGCAGCAAGGCGCGATACACGCGGGCCATGATTTCTGCCGGCACCATTGACTGCTGGTCTTCACGAGGCAGCACAGCGCGCGCACCGTCGAAGAATCTGCGCGCTCTCGCGGCTTGGAATTCCATCAACGCAACGAATCGCGTGTCATAGGTGCGCGAGTTTAGCTCGGCTTCCGAGTAGCCGAACCGCGCGAGTTCATCCTGCGGCAAGTAAATGCGATCGCTGCGAAGATCTTTCCCGACGTCGCGGATGATGTTCGTCGTCTGCAGCGCGAGTCCGAGCTGCACTGCGTATTCGCGGCAGCCGGGATTCCGATATCCGAAGATCTCGATGCTGACGAGCCCGACCGCGCTCGCGACGCGATAACAATAAATCCGAAGCTCGTCGAAGGTGGCATACCGCGAGATGTTCAAATCCATCTCTACTCCGGCGATGATCTCCTCAAGCATTGCCGGTGCGAGTTGATACTTATCCATCAACCTCCGCACCGCCAGGGCGAGTTCGGGTTCTGCTGCCCGACAAGTAAGTAATGATCCGCGCCAATCGCGCAGAGCTTGAGCTTTCTCACGCCGCGACAGGACTGGAGAATCAGCGATGTCATCAATCAGACGGCAAAACGCGTAGAACGTAGTGATGTCAACGCGTTTTTCTTTACCTAACGAAACAAAGGCCAGCGCAAGATTCGATTTGCTCTGGCGCGTGATTGTCTTCGCGTTCATCCCGGCGCGCCTAGTATGCGATCCATGTCTCCTGGTCCGCACGTCCTGTTTCACATTGTCG
This sequence comes from Chthoniobacterales bacterium, assembly GCA_013820755.1. Classification (GTDB taxonomy): domain Bacteria; phylum Verrucomicrobiota; class Verrucomicrobiia; order Chthoniobacterales; family UBA10450; genus JACCTI01. The sequence goes on along the minus strand of JACDHZ010000238.1, from coordinate 1,427 downwards.
GAAGAGACAAACCCACGAGGCAAGCAACCAACCGGTCACAAGTCCACGCAGGCACACAAAGGTGATTTTCCACAGAATGACCGCCAACGCGCGATCGCTAGCCGCGTTGCGGACAATGACATCTGACGCGACTAGCATGAAGAAGTGCAAGCCGCAGATCAGGAGGAACCAACCTAACCGGTCGGCGTTGCGACGAACAAACTGCCAATGAGCGCGGACGGCGGCGCGCAGACTCTCATTGTGCAGCGCAAGCGAGATCTGCACAGAGCAGAACAAAATAATGATGATGCTCATTGCGTATCGCTCAATCGGCAGGTAATCGAGAACGTCTGGAACCTCGAAAAAGTACGCTAGGACAAGCGGCAGCCGGACAATCACCGTGCTGACCAGGACTACGATTCCTGCCCAGTCGAGCACATAGCTAAAGCGGCGCACTGCGAACTGAAACAACCCCTCTTCAGTGAAGCTCAAGCCTTTGATCCAGGCCAGACAGACGGTGATTAGATACACCTGAATGTAGACGCCGAAGAGGTATTCGAAGATGAACGCCGTGGCGTCGATAGTCGCAGAAACGCGGAGCAGCCCGGCAGCCGGTAGGACAGTTCCCCAAGCTGGCAGACGCCAGAATACGATTGCTTTGAAGAGCGAGGCAATCGCACTGAGCAACACCACGAGGTAGATGAGATAGCTCCAGAAGCGAAAGCGTTTCCTTAACGCGCTGAGCAGCGCGCCATGGAGTCCGCGCCAGTTGCAGAGCAACAAAACCGCTGCGACGACGGAGAGCGGAAATGTAGTCGTCGCACTATCGAAAATCCCGGCGACGCCTTCAAGAGTCGGCAGCGGAGTTTCACGCCAGACTTCAACCAACCGCGGCCACGTCCAACTTGAAAACCCCACCACCTGGTTCAGATCGAGCTCAGTGGCAGACTGCAGCGGCGAAAAGGTAACGAATTTGAATGCCGAGTACGCTGCGCCAAGAAGCGCGAAGGTCAGCCAGACGCGCTTGAAACGCCCCATGCAGCGGAGGCCATCCCTGAACGAGAGGCGGATCGGATTGAAAAACATTACCAGCAAATAGCCGACGCCGAGGCCGAGCAGCGGGTAAATGCGCGGCACGCTCGTTAGCATTTCGCCTAACGAATCAAGCCCCAATGCCGGTTGAATGGCCAATAAACGATGAGCCCGCGCCCGACCAGGTTTTCCTCAGGAATCGGACCCCACCATCGGCTGTCGTAGCTGTTGTAGCTGTTGTCGCCCATCGCGAAGTAATGTTTTTCGGGAACGACAAACGACCGTTCCGCATCATTCAGATAATCGCGCCCGGGAGCGTATCCGCGGTAACCATCCTGCGCCGCCATCACGCGCGCGAATCCGCGTCCGTCGGCGACTTTTTGATTTATGAACAGCTGCGGTGGATCAATTCGCAG
>JACDHZ010000237.1 GCA_013820755.1 Chthoniobacterales bacterium | reverse complement strand
CACCAGGATCGATCCCGCCATCCTCCGCGCGAGAGGTGCGTTCTCGAGGAGGACTGAGGCGTTGCGCAGAAACCAGATCAAGGAACGCGTCAGAGGTGCGAAGACGAAATCGTTGAACACTGCGTAGATCCGGATAAATCCTATCTCCGACAACAATTCGTAAAGGGCCGGGCGATCTATTAGCGTGCGCGGATCACGTTTTCCAGCTAACCGCAAAAAGGCGGCACGAGCTTTATGCACCGGGTTCCATGGATTGCTCTCGTAGAACACCATCTCGCCGCCTGGCTCGAGCAACTCGTAGACTATCTCGAGAAGCTCCGAGGACGTGGCGCGGTCCAGCAGATCCATCGCGATGATGCAGCTAAATCTACGGCCTGCTAACCATCCCGGCAGTTCCGAAACCTGGAGGAGTTCGACGCTCTCACGGACCTCAGCATCGTCGGGCAGTGACGGCTGAAACGTGACGGCTGTGATCGGGTTTTCGCCGCGCGTAACGTGCAGAAGCGTTCGGGTCAGGCGAAACTCTCCGCAACCGAGCTCGAGAATACTCTGCCCCGGAAGCAGGTGGACGGTGTGCCGGAACGCTTGAGCGCGCCAGCGCAATCGATCTTCCAAGATGGGATCGTGTTTGCGCCAGTAGTGATCCCGATACTGCTCACGGAGTGCCAGACTCGAGACGAGCCGGCCAAGTTTTGGCCTAGCCACGCAAGCCGATGACGTTTGCACCGACGTGTCGACATGGTGAACGCCCGCCTCGACCTTTACGTCATCGCGCGCGTTCATAGATGTTCGTGCCGCCAAAGGTGTTCACCAGGCGCCACCCCGCTGGGTCGCCCTCCACAGCCGGTCCGGCATAGCGACGGGAGATGTCGAGAAATCCCAGCTCGTCTACGATAACGTACGAGACAGGAACCGCTTCGAGCAACTGCCGCGCTCGCACCGGGTCCGCGTCCATGGGCGGGAGCACAGCACGAAGACCCGTGCGGAGATACAACCAGTGTGGCGCGCTCGTAGCGATGATCGCGTCGTGTGGGGCGTGCACGGCGAGCCAGTTCACGGCATTCTCCCATCTCTGCCACTGCGAGTCGTGCGCGAAAAGTCTCTCCCGCGCGCTACCCGCCGGCTCAACAGTCATACCCTCTGCACTGCTGCGCGCACGGAACAGTCTTGCTGACGGGTACGCCTCCGTTGCAAACGCGAGAGACACCACGCCAGCGATCGCGATGTGCATCAGCCTGCGTGACCCGCCTTTCTGCAATTGCCGCGTACGCCATTCTGCCAGCGCCAACATCGCTGGGATTGCGAGAAAGGGACTGAGCGGCACTAAATACCTCGTAAACTGTCCCGGCCACGGCGTGGTCCACACGAGTCCAACTGAAAATACGACGACGAAGACCATCACCCAGGCGCGCCGCCGCAGCAGCAAGATTATCCCTGCGAGAATTAAAATTGTGAGGCCAAGGATTGGAAAATATACGACCCCTTTAGGTATCACTACGCGATGGAATAGCTTGCGCTGCGCTTTGTTGAACAGCCGGCCGAGATCGCTTCCTCTCGCGCTGATAGCCTCACCGAGTGCTGTCAGCACGCTCGGTGCGTTGGTCAGCATGCGGCTCGCAAATGCCGTCGCCGTGAATGGCCCCAACTCCGGACGGAATGGATCAACTAGCCGCATGTTTTCGGCGTAGCTCACATTGTAATACTGGTACGAGGCGCGCTGGTAACCGTAGGCCGGATGCGCGTATTCCTCGCTCGCGACGACACGGGCAACATATATCTGCCATGCGAGTACTGGTACGAGAGCCATTGCGCTTCGCGCAGCGGCAAGTTTCCAGCGGCGACGAATGAGAGCATCGAGTATCCACGCTGCAAAAAGTGCCAGTCCGGCCGTCCGGAGGAGAAATCCTGCGGTAGCTAACAAATAGGAGACGAATTCGCGAAGCGATCCATGCCACAGTGTTTTGGCGTTACCCGCGACTAGCGCGAAAACAGCGCCTACGACGGCGAATGGCAACTCCGCAAAGAGGAGGTCTGACAGAAAGATTGTTTCAAAGTTCAGGAGGCATAATGCGGCGGCGAGAAACGCGAATCCCTTGGAAAGATATTTTCTCGCGAGCGCGAGCAACGCCCAAGCATAGGCGACGTAAAGCAGGAAGTATGACTTGCGGAGCCATCCTCCTACAGCTCGGAAATCGTCAATCCCGATTATGCGCTGATACGCGGCGGTTATCGCGGGCAGAAGTGGCGGATACTGTATCGCCTTCGGTGATCCGGGTTCGCTTGGGATCCTGTAACCGTGCCCGCTGGCCAGCGATGAGCCGAGTAAGTAATAGACTCCTCCGTCATACCGCAGATCGATCGGGCCGTTAAGTCGTGGCAGCCAGACAGCAATCGCGAGCGCAACAACAGCCACCCAGGGCCAGTATCGAGAAACGATCTCGCCCCTGTCGAGTCCACGGCCTCGCAAGGCCGGGTCCTCGCGCAGTCGCGGCTCTGTTGCCGCTTCTTCACTCATCGACAGGCTGCTGCGCAGTCGGCACTTGTCCCGAAACTTCCGCTCGTTGGGTTCGGCGTTCCGCCACAAGATTCATCAATCCGAAGTAGAACCCGGCCAGGATTGTCTGACCGCCGAGCAACAGAAAGAGAACAGAACAGATGACAAGCCGGATAGTCGCGGCGGGCTGTAAGCTGCCGAAGCCCACCAGCTCCCACTGCCGTGCTGCGATGAAGCCGAGTAATACGCCAATAGTCCCGAGCGCAACTCCAAGAACGCTGAATCGCTCGAGGGTTTGCCGTTCTTCGAGAACCCAGAACTTGGTCCGCAACGGGTGCAAACCCGTTTCGACTGCCATGAGCTTTGAAAACAGGAAGAGCAGCAGTGATTGGTAGCCGAGGAGAATTGCCGCCGTCGAGTAGAGAAGCGTGTGGTAGTCAAATGTGATAGAGAATATTGTGATCGGGCGGGTAAGGAGCAACGCCGAAACGAGGATCCCACTAACGAGCAAAATGAGTCCTGGATACCCGAAAAACCAGCGCGGCGCCATCAGCAAGTAGAACCGCAAACTGCGCCAGCCGTCCCGGAAGCTTCGAAGGTGCGGCGCACGGTCCCGGCCATCGCGAGAAAGCGTGGTAGGAACTTCGGTGATACGTAGTGAGCGCATCTCCGCCTTGACGAGCATCTCGAGTGCGAATTCCATGCCCTGACTTTGCAACTCCAGACGTCTTACGGCGTCTCTCCGGAAGCCGCGCAGGCCGCAATAAAAGTCGCCGCATTTCTTCGAGGCAAAGAAGAGGCGCCCGAGCGCGGTCAAGAACGGATTTCCGAAGTATCGGTGCGTGGGAGGCATTGCGCCCGGGGCGATGCCGCCGCGGAAGCGGTTGCCCATCACGAGGTCATAACCTTCCCGCAGCTTTTCGACGAACGGAAGAAGCGCCGAAAAGTCGTAGCTCTGATCCGAGTCCCCCATGATGACATATTTTCCGCGTGCGGCTTCGATCCCGGTCGCGAGAGCCGCGCCATAGCCGCGAACTGGCACTGCCACCACGCGGGCACCCAGGCTTTGGGCAATCTCGATTGAGCCATCGGTGCTGCCATTGTCAGCTACGATCACTTCGCCCACGATTCCGTGCTCCTGCAGAAACCGCTCCGCCTTTTCCACGCAGTGCGGCAGTGTTCGTACCTCATTGAGGCATGGCATTAGAATCGAAAGTTCTAGTTCCACGGCAGAACAGTCCCAGCTAGTCGTGTTCCGCCCGAATTCGTTCTGCAAGCTCAATTCGCTGGTTACCAAGCTAAAGCTCCTGAGTAGTCGTAGTT
>JACDHZ010000010.1 GCA_013820755.1 Chthoniobacterales bacterium | reverse complement strand
GCGGCGTGCGAGATCTCGCGACGCACCGCCGGATTCGCGGATTGCGAGCGGCAACAGGTGCTCGAAGCATTGGAAAGCCGGGATCTGCCGGTCCGGCTTCCGGCTCATTTCCCGCGCGCTAAGATAATGCCAGCGATTCGAGCAGACAAAAAATTCGAACGCGGTGAAATGCGCTTTGTAGTCGTGCGCCGGCTTGGTGCCGCTCGTCTGACCAGCGATGTCACGCTGGAGGATGTCGAACGCGCTGTAGCAACGCTCTAACGGCGCGGCTTGTTCCGGGCCGCGCGATAGTAATCGAGCAACCCATGGACCACTCCGTCCGCATATTCCCGATAAATGCTGGGCCGATCGGTTCCATTGACGTTGCGAATCCCTTCATAGTCGCCTTCCTGGATGCGCCAGAACACTTCATCGCTGTTCATCACATACGGCTCGTAGTACACGACCGGACATTGGAACAAGCGGTTCGCGATTAGATTCCTGCCGTACACATAGCCGGTAGCGCCAACTTTAATGACGTTCTCTGTAGTATACTCGTATGGCGGCAGTTCTGTGCGGCGCGCCATTGCCGCTGCGGAGCTTTCCGCCAGTGGTAGCTCCTCCTGATGTGCGCGGCTGAGTAGCCGCTGGAGCATCTCAAAGCGCACGTCATCGTACTCGAGCTCCGCTTGAGAATATGAGCCGTTAACGAGCAGATGGAGGTGATTGTGATCTGTCAGTCTTGGACTTCGAGGATCGTCCCAAGCCTCGGCATTGAAGTGCAGACAAAGCGTTATATCCGGGCGCAGCTGCGCGTTAACGATCTCGGCGCGCGCCCGAATCTCACTGTTGCGGTAAAACAGCAGCTCGTCCTGCCAGCGGATCGTGTGCTCCTTCTCCGGGTCCGTCGGACCGGAAAAGTCTTCGCGGGGCGTCGCTTCGCCCCCTCGTAGTAGAATCTGCTTCGCGACCTCTGTCATGTCGGCTGGCCGCTTTGGCGTGACAGGTTCGGCCTTGTCACGCACGAGCGACACTTTCGCGCCGAGTCGCCGCAGCTTCGGCACGAGCAACTTCGCCACACGCAAGGTCATGTCGCCTTCCTGCACAGGCTTGCTGTCGCCCACTTGAAACCAGCGCTCCTCCATTTGCGCCCACCGGCCGCCGATGTGCCCGGGATCAATGGCGACCTTGATACCCGCAAGATCGAGGTTTTTTGGGGCGGTCGGAAGCGCGGTTGCGGGGCGCCATGAGCGCGGCGCTGGTTTCTGAGACTGCTCGTCTCGCGCGAACCGCAGGTTAAAATAACTCTTCTCCTCACGATCGATTGTGAGCCGGGCTCCCTCGGAGTCGATTAAGATGAGCTCAGCGTCGACTCCGCGCGGGCAGTAGATGTTCTGCAGCAGGCGCGCGAATTCATCATGCGTTATTGTTTCTTGATACTGCTTGAGAGACGACCACTCCGGCCTTTTCCCAAGCGGACTGATGTTCGATGCACCGAGTGCGAACTGCGTCACGGCTACTACCGCCAGAGCGTGGAACGTGATCTTTCGACAAGGCACGCGCAGGAGAAGCATCACGGTTTGGACTTCGAAGTATTTAACACGATGTTCGCGCGATGTTGACGATCCTCTTTTTCGGCGACGTCGTCGGTGAACCGGGTCGAAGCGCCGTGATAGCGCGGCTGCCGGACTTGAAGCGACAGGACGCAATCGACTTCGTCGTCGTGAACGGTGAGAACGCAGCCGGCGGTCGCGGTATTACGCCGAAGATCACCATCGACTTGCTGCGTGCCGGCGCGTCCGTGGTCACGACCGGCGACCACATCTGGGACCAAAAGGAGATTGCTTCATTCATCCCGACCGAACCGCGGCTGCTACGTCCTGTGAACTATCCAGCTGGCGCGCCGGGAAACGGCTCCATTGTGCTGGAAACGGCAAAGGGCAAAGTGGGTGTCATTAGCGTCCAGGGCCGAACGTTCATGCAGCCGATCCTCGAGAACCCTTTTGAAGCTGTTGATCGAGCGGTCGCGGAAATCGCTGAACAGACGCGCGTCATCTTCGTCGATGCGCATGCGGAGACGACAAGCGAGAAGATTGCGTTGGGCAGATTCCTCGATGGCAGAGTATCCGCCGTGATCGGCACACACACGCACGTGCAAACATCCGATGAACAAATTTTCCCCGGCGGAACAGCCTTCCTCTGTGACGCGGGAATGTGCGGTCCTTCGGAGTCGATTCTCGGAAGAGCGATTGACCCGATCATTCACCGCTTCATCTCCAATTTGCCGACTCAGTTTCCGGTGGCGAAAGGAGACGTGCGGCTCTGTGGCGCGATCGTGGGGGTAGACGAAAATACCGGGCGCGCGATGAGCATCAGGCGCGTTAACGAATTAGTACCTGCGTCCGCAGTGGCGCCTGCTCCTCCCGAGCCGGCCGCGGCTCTGAGCTAGGACTCTGCCGTCGCGTTCTCAACTTCATTCTGCGCCTCGGCATCCGCATCGTCGGCCGCGACGGAAAACCGCCGTTTCCGCCGCGCAGCGGGCAATGGCGACAGTGTCATCGTGATGTTTCGGCCAGCCGCTTTTGGTTCCATTTCGACTTGCGACATGCCATTCAGATCATCGCGCACTTTGTACATCAGCTGCATGCCGAATTCCTGGTGCGCCATCTCGCGGCCGCGGAATTGCAGCTGCACGCGAACCTTGTTCCCCTTGTCGAGGAACGCTTCGCCATGACGGATCTTCGTCATGTAATCGTGATCGTCGATGTTCACGCGGAACTTAATTTCTTTTAGCTTGGTGCCCGAGGATTTCTTCTCCTTTTCCTGCTTGGCGATGTCGTAACGGAACTTTCCGAAATCGACGATTTTGCAGACGGGTGGATTCGCCGTCGGCGCAACTTCCACCAGATCAAGCCCCAGACTTTGCGCCTTGCGAAGGGCGTCAGACAATTTCATCACGCCGAGCTGTTCGGCGGTGGCGCCCATGATGACCCGGACTTCGCGTGCGCGAATCCGGCCGTTTACACGAATTTGTGGTTGCAGGTTAAATCAAAGCTCCGAGCAGCGAAGAAGGGAGTGAACCGCGTCGCCGTGTGTCGTCTTCATCGCACTTCTCCGGCGTGGCTCTCGCCAACCGAACACTCCTGCCTCGCCGCAGCTGCGATTAACTGCAACGACAGGCGAGCGACATGCGCCAGCCGACCGGAAGTTGAGAGCAACATCGGCTCCGTCGCAAGATTAATCTAAGTCCTACGCAGGCGGCTCGCCGAAATGCGCGGCGTGCGCATCGTAGAATGCCAGATCGTCGAGCATCGCGTCAATCGCCGCAGCGATGGGCGCCACCTTGGCGAAACCGGCGAACACAGCGCGATCGCCGATCGTGGTATCAATCACAAATGTGGGGCGTTGATTCACCTGCATCGCATGGAACTCGGCCGTCGTCGCACGAACGCGAGCTTCGATCTCAGGCGATTTCGCGCGTTCGAGCAGTTTCGCTACTTCCAATCCGCCAGCTTTGGCGCCGATCTCCGCGGCGGTTTCCCACCGCCCTGTTTTGCGTCCCTTGAGCAAACCTGCGCGGCCAAGAGCCAGCCATACTCGGTCGCCACCTGCACCCATATCCCTCGCCGCTTCCGCCACCGCGTTCGGGGCGAGGTATTCAGTCATTCCCGCCTCGTGCCACGCTGACTTCAGCATGAATGGGGACCGCATCATCATTCCGCTGCGCCGATAAAACCATTCCATCTGCGCGTGTGAACTCGGCATGCCGCTTTCATCCATCAACGCGACCTTCCATTGGAATTTCACCCGCCCGGCGTAGCGCTCCTGCAATTCCCGCCATGCAGGCGCCGCCCAGAAGCACCACGATGAGATCACATCGAGATAGCTGGTGACGGTGAGGCGCGGGGTTGTTTCTGCCATTGAACGCTAGGCTTCGGACGTTGAAGGTTGATCGCTTCTGCTGCGGTCATCCTAACACTCTGGCCTCCCACGTCTATCATGAGCAGTAGTCCGCCTCAGAACCCCCGGCCGTGCTCGACCTGAACCACATCCTGCTCTTCGTCGCCTGGATTTCGCCGGCTGTGTTGCTTACGCGCACATGGCGTGGAGGCGTTGACCGAAGCTGGCGCCGCGCTGCCATTCTAGTGCTGCTCGTGACAGCAATGGCCGTCTTATTCGCGCGTTCCAACGCAGGGTTCATTGCGGGCGGCGCCTGGTTTTGTCTTCTGTTTCTTCCTGCGGTCGCCATCAGGAAAGCGATAGAATCGGCACAACGCGGGGAGTTCCGACGCGCACGGCGCATTTTGCATGTGCTCCGGTGCGTCCACCCCCGCCAAAGCCTCGTCCGCCACGAGAATCTCGTTGCAGCTTTCGAGTCGGCGCATGCGCACGGGCGGCGTTTCGAACCAGCACTACCGACGCTTTTTGGGCAGCCGCGTGTTCGCATGACGCCTGCGGTCGCTCTGATGCTCGCCATCAATGTCGTGATGTTCGCGGCGGAAATCTTTCGCGGCGGCGCGACGAATCCTCTCACCCTCCACCGGCTCGGTGCAATGGACCCAGATGCCGTTCTCACGGGCCATCAATATTGGCGCCTCGTTTCAGCAATGTTCCTGCATTACGGGGCGCTCCATCTCTTCGTAAACCTCTTTGCGTTGTCGTTCTTTGGGCCAACGCTGGAGAAGATGATCGGTTCCGCTCGATTTGTGACGAGCTATCTGCTCTGCGGGGTCGCGGCGTGTCTGCAAGTCGCGCTCATGTGGCGATTCGGCTCATTTCCCTCCGGTCAGCTCGTCGGCGCATCGGGGGCGGTGATGGGAATCGTTGGGGTATGGGCGGGCGTGCTCTTGCGTGAGCGACACCTCGCGCAAAATCGCAGCGCGCTGCGAAGCATTCTCCTTATCTTCGTGATCCAGAGCGCGTTCGACATTTTTACGCCGCAGGTCAGCATGGCAGCACATCTCGGCGGATTCGCCGTGGGATTCGTGGTCGGATTACTGCTCGCGGTGCGAAAGGCGCCTGCTCCAGAACCTGTTCGCTCGCAACCGGGAGAGTTCGACCCCACGTAGTCGAATTTTCAGCGTCGGAGCGGAACGCTTGCTGCTCCCGTTTTTACTGTCACAATCGGCGCTTCGTTTCTAAATACCGCCTCAATGCCGACGTATCAAACCTACAACGTCATCCCCACCCTTCCTCCGGCTCTCGAAGCGCTGAGAGAGATTGTCTTTAACCTGTGGTGGACGTGGGAGCCTTCGGCGCGGCGGCTGTTTCGCCATCTCGACCCCGAGCTTTGGAACCGCACGAATCACAATCCGCTCCGGATGCTGCAGTTATCACGTCAGGCCCGCCTTCTAGAGGTCGCAGAGGACGACGATTTTCTGCGTGAGTTGAAGCAGGTTCACGGCGCCTTTCGCGCGTACCTCGCGCGACAGGACACTTACGGAAAAACCGGCAAAGGGGCTGCGATGAAGAAACCGGTCGCGTATTTTTCCGCCGAATTTGGCTTCCACGAATCAGTCCCGAATTACTCCGGCGGCCTTGGCATTCTTTCCGGAGACCATTGTAAGTCAGCGAGCGATCTCGACCTCAACTTTGTCGCGGTTGGGCTGCTCTACCGGCACGGCTACTTCAAGCAGCAGATTGACAAAGATGGCGTGCAGGAGGCGATTAGCCTGAACCAAAATTTTCACCATCTCCCAATTCGGGAGGCGCGCGTTGGAAATGATCGGCTGCTGATTTCTGTGCGCATTCTCGAGCGGGAGGTGTTCGCGAAAGTGTGGGAGCTGCGCGTCGGCCGCGTGACGCTGTACCTGCTCGACACCGACACGCCTGAAAACTCACCCGAAGACCGTCTGATCACGGCTGAGCTTTACGGCGGAGATCTGGAAATGCGGATACGGCAGGAAATTGTGCTCGGGATTGGCGGCGTGAAGGCGCTCGGCGCGATCGGGATCGAAGCCGAAGTGTTCCATATGAACGAAGGCCACTCGGCGTTCCTCGCGCTCGAGCGTATCCGGCTTTTCGTGACGGAGAAGAATCTCGACTTCTATGCCGCGCTGCAGCTCGTGTCGGCAGCCAATGTTTTCACTACACATACACCCGTGCCGGCGGGTAACGACGCCTTTCCGCTGGAGATGATGCGCCGCTACTTCGGCGACTTCGCGACAAAACTCCGCATCCCGTTCGAAGAGTTGTTCTCTTTCGGCCAATCGCGTCTCAATGCGACCGATCCGTTCAGTATGACGATCCTCGCGCTGCGCCTGAGCCGGCACGCAAACGGGGTGAGCAAACTCCATGGGAGCGTCAGTCAATCGCTCTGGAAAGAGGTGTGGGCTGGCGTGCCGCAACATGAAGTCCCAATCACCAGCATCACGAATGGTGTCCATACGAAAACGTGGATGGCGCCGGAATTTTCCGCTCTCTACACCAAGTATCTTGGCGATTGGGAGGAGCGCCTCACGGATGTCGAATTCTGGCGTGGCGTCATCGACATTCCGGACGCACAGCTATGGGAGGCGCACCAAAAACTGAAGCTGCGGCTGGTTGGTTTCGTCCGCGACCGCGTCCGCGCGCGGCGGCGGCGCTTGGGCGAATCGCCAGAGGCCATTCGGGATGTAATCCACGTCCTCGATCCCGAGATTCTGACGATTGGGTTTGCACGCCGGTTTGCGACTTACAAACGTGGGGCGCTGCTGTTCAGCGACAAGGAACGGCTTGGACGGCTGCTGAACGATACAACCCGTCCGGTGCAGTTCGTCTTCGCCGGCAAATCCCATCCACGCGACGAAGGCGGCAAAGCCCTGATCCAACAGGTCTATAGATTCAGCCGCGAAGCGGGTTTCGAGAACCGGATCGTCTTCGTGGAAGATTACGATACGTACATCGCACGGCGGCTTGTTCAGGGTGTGGATCTCTGGCTCAACAATCCACTGCGTCCACTGGAGGCAAGCGGCACCAGTGGCATGAAATTGCCGCCGAATGGCGGCTTAAACCTCAGCGTGCTCGACGGCTGGTGGTGCGAAAGTTACAACGGCAAAAACGGCTGGGCTATTGGTGCTGAGATTGATGATGGCACGGTCGACTTCCAAAGTGACGTCGATGCGCGCAGTCTTTATCAACTGCTCGAGAACCAGATCATCCCGCTCTACTACGCAAAGCCGGACGGCAAACTGCCACTCGCCTGGCTGCAGCTAATGCGCGAGTCGATCCGCAGCGTCACGCCGGTCTTCAATACTCACCGGATGGTGAAAGAATATTCCGAGCGGCTCTATACGCCGGCCGCGCGAGGATACCAGGAACTCGCGCGCGATAACTGCCGGGCCGCCACGGAACTGAGCCAATGGAAATCCCGCATGCGACATGATTGGCCGCAGGTGCGCATCTTGGACGTGCAGGTCGCCAACAATGACCCGCAGAACATCCTCGTGGGCGAATCGTTGGAGGTCTCGGCTCGAGTTCATCTCGGCAGTATCGCTCCTGAGCATGTCCGCGTGGAAGCATATCACGGCGAAGCCGAAATTGACGGCGTTCGAAATCCGAGCGTCACGATCTTGAACCGCGCTGACGCTGGCATGTCACGCGGTGAATACGTTTATCGCGGCGCCGTACCCGCGATGGAGAGCGGCACGTACGGATTCAGCGTCCGTGTGATACCGACTCATCCCCACCTGATCCAGCCACACGAGTTGCGACTGATCACCTGGTCCTAGCGCAGCGGTCGCGCGCCTGTTTCAGGCGCTGTCGATCTCCTCCAGCGCTGTAAGGAACTCACCGATCGCGGGTTCCTCGCGACATAGCGCGTTCAGTCGCTCCAACCGCGCATCGGCGGACACTTCCGGCAGAGAAACGCGTTGCGTCCTCCCGTTGTCAGCGAACACGACCTCGTCCCATTGCACTGACTCGACTGCAGGCGCATACTTCGCGACCGAGCGCCCCCGGAAATACGCGCGCGTCGTTTCGGGTGGGCAGAAAATTGCCGCGGCGATGTCGTCAGCACTAACAACCTGGCGCATCGCACCCTGACGCTCCAGCGCATGGAACAATCCCGCTTCGCGGTCGACGTTATGATATTCGAGATCAATCGCCTGCAGCCAGGGATCACTCCATGCGAGCTTCTCCTCCTCCTGCATGGCGGCCAGCAAAAACTTTTTTGCCACCCAGTCGACCCGATCGCGCGTTGACTCGACGTCACGCTCCAGGTCGTTCAGGACAGTTTCCCATTCGTTCAGAAGCCATCGCGTATCTCCTTCTGGAGGATATTCCATGTCCTGCGCCGCCTGGAGATAAAGCCGCTGGACGTCGACTGCGGAAATCTTTCGACCGTCGCGCAGCTCGAAAATCCAACTGTAATCCTGGTCACGACTAACTGTTTTGATCGCCTGCACTGGCTCCGCGAGCTCGAGGTCCGGCACGTTGCCGCGCTCGATTAATTCCAGCACGAGCGCAGTGGTCCCGACCTTTAATGCGGTCGTCCACTCGCTCATGTTTGCGTCGCCGACGATCACGTGGAATCGCCGATACTTTGCCGAAGTGGCGTGGGGCTCGTCACGTGTGTTCACGAGCGGCCTGCGGTTCATCGTATCGATGCTCACGAGCACGCTGAAGAAATCGGCGCGTTGCGAAATCTGATAGATGCCAGGCTTACCCGCTGCGCTTTCCGCTTCGGTCCCGAGCTTCCCTGCTCCCGCGAAAATCTGTCGCGTAACGAGGAACGGCAGCATGCCGCCGACAATGCAATCCCACGACACGTCTCTTCGCATCAGGTAGTTATCGTGGCAGCCGTAGCTGTGCCCCAGGAAATCGGTGTTGTTCTTGTACAACCGCACTTCCTGCCCGTCGGGGAGTTCCAGGTTTCGGCGGCGCGCGCATTCCGCGACGATGCGCTCCCCTGCGCGATCGTGAGCGATAATCTGCCGGAGGGTTGTGCACTCAGGCGTGGAATATTCGGGGTGCGCGTGATCGTTATAAAATCGGGCGCCGTTCGCCAGCACGAGGTCGGTTTTGATCTCCTCAAACCGCAGCGGCCGGCTCTTATCGATCTCGAAGTAAGCCGACTCATCCGTGTCCTGCAGCAGCTCGCTCGCGCGAAATCCACGCGCGTCCTGATGCGGATCTTCGAGTTCGTAATCCCATTTCATGTGCGCGCCGTGGCCCATGTAGCTGCGCACCAGCTCGATCGACTCCGCAACGACGTCGATGGACTCCGCGCCGTCGATCGTAATCCCGTACTCCGTCTCGATCCCGAACACCCGTTCCATCCGAGCGAAGATAGCCCGTTGCTGACTAGAGGCGAAATGTTACGTCCGGACCGCTCGCGAACAAGGCCGTAACCGCCTCCTGATAAATGGCAACCGCATCGTCTGCGCCTGTGACGGTGATATCCAGGTCTCGGAGCAAACCATCCTGTAAGCCGTAGATCCAGCCATGCACTACCAGCTCCTGTCCCCGTTCCCACGCGTCGCCGACGATTGTCGTCTGGCAGACATTTGCTACTTGCTCGATGACGTTTAACTCGGCCAGGCGATCTGATGCCTCTGATTCGCCACGCAGAGTCGCAAGAGGCTTCTCGTGTTTTTCGCGAACGTCTTGGACATGGCGCAGCCAGTTATCACTCAGCCCCAGCCTGTCGCGCCGAAGGGCGGCTCGCACGCCGCTGCAGCCGTAGTGACCGCAAACGATCACGTGCCCGACCTTCAGTATATCCACTGCGAATTGCATCACCGACAAACAGTTGAGATCGGTATGCACCACAAGATTAGCCACGTTCCTGTGCACGAAGAGTTCTCCAGGCAGCAGACCCACAATCTGGTTCGCGGGCACGCGGCTGTCCGAGCAGCCTATCCAAAGGTGATTCGGTGACTGCTGCTGGGAGAGATTAAGAAATAAATCCGGATCCTGCTCGCGAAGCCGGTCCGCCCACGCCTTGTTGTTATCGAAAAGATGTTTCAGGGATTTCATAGGTCGGAGCTACGCTTTGTGAACCGCTGCCGGCTAATGGTATACCGTTCGAGCTCCAACCCGCGGCAGCAGACTTGATTGCTGAATTTCAATCCGATTTTTTGCAGCACTCTGACTGAAGCAATGTTGTCCGGTATCACCAAGCCGATGATGCTTTTCAACGAGAGGTGTTCGAATCCGTACGCGACGGCAGCCTTTGCAGCTTCGGTTGCCAACCCGAACCCCCAATACGCGCGCACGAGCCGGAACCCAATCTCCACTTCTTGTAATTCTTCCAGGTACTTAAGGCCGGCGAATCCTAAATGGGCGCGAGTCCGTTTATCGATGCACGCCCACCGACCGAATCCATACCTACGATAATCGGCGATCGGGTAGCTGGATAAAATTTGGCGCGCGTGTTCCGTGCTCCGCAACGGAGAATCCGCAGTGAAACGCAATACCTCCGGATCCGAATTCAGCCGGAAAAACGCCTCCGCATCAGCCTGCACATATTCGCGCAGCAGCAATCGATCAGTTTCAAGGATCACGTTGTCTCGCTCGCGTGCCGACGGATGAACTCATCGGCTAACGCCCTGTAGGCACGGGCGCCCGGACCGTTCGGATCGTACTCGAAAATCGATTTGCCGAAACTCGGGGCTTCGCTCAGGCGAACCGTTCGCGGGATCACGGTATCATAAACCCTGTCTGAAAAGTGCGCCCGCACTTCCGCCACCACCTGGCCGCTCAGGTTCGTGCGCCCGTCGAACATCGTCATCACAATTCCAGCGATCTCGACGCGATCGTTTGCACCGGATTTTCGCACCTGCTCGATAACGCGCACAATCTTCGCCAAGCCCTCGAGCGCGAAAAATTCGCACTGAATCGGGGTTATCAGCTCGTCGGCAGCAGCGAGAGCGTTGGTCATCAGGATCCCGAGGGAAGGTGGACAATCGAGGAAGATGTAATCGAAAGCATTATCCGCGCGGAAAGGCTCGAGAGTTTCAGAAAGCCGCGTGAGATGGTCAGGACCCCGCGCTATCTCGATTTCGGCGCCGGCAAGATCAAGGTCAGCCGGAATGATGAACATCTTGTCGAGCCGAGTCGGCAGCACCTTGTCCGCGATCGGTGCTTCTCGAAGCAGCGGTTCGTATAAGCTTTCACCTTCCAGATCCTGCATACCGAAACAGCTTGTGGCGTTGGCCTGCGGATCGAGGTCGATTAGGAGGATCCGATGTCCTCTTTGCGCCAGCGCGCAGCCGAGGTTGACGGCTGTCGTCGTCTTACCAACGCCACCTTTTTGATTTGCGAGTGCGATGATTTTCATGCGCGCGGTACGATCAATGTGCGCAGCTCGAAAGTGCGTCGCCCCGTCGCTTCGCGCCAGCAGAGATGGTCCGGATCGGGTAGCATCTCAGTCACTTCGAGCTCCCCCGCTTTCGCGAGCCAGCGGTGGAATATCTCGAGAAAGAGGTAGCTCTCGAGGTCGATGAAGATCGGCTTTGTGTCTTTGTCGCGGCCTTCCGCGCCGCTGCGACGGAGCGCCGTTTCAGTCGGGCGAATGTATACATACCGCGGCAGCCCACGAGCGGCTCGCAGTTGTTCAACAGTCAGAACGAGGTGACGCGAAAGGCCGTTAAAGTCGCCTGGTGCGAGCTCCTCCAGTGTCACCGCCCATGAGCGACGTTGCACGATCACCTTTCCGCAACGCAACCGAGGCGTGTGTGGTGAGACGCCGAACTGGAACGGATGAAAGCCAAGAGGGATGAGCCATGCCCGCGCGAACGAACCGAGGAACTCGTGCGACTTGATCGCGCGAATGCATACGTCGCCGGATTCCGGGTCCACATACACTTCTGCGTCGGCTGGTCGGGTGGTTCGCCAGCTGGGATGCCCGCGCTGCGGCGCTACGAAGTTCGTCAGTTCGGGCATCGCGTCGAAAACACGGATCGTCGTGTGCGACGCGAAATCCGCAGCGAAGAAGCCGAAATGCGCCGTGGCTTTGCCGAAGACGGTCGCGGCGAAGGCACGGTTCAGCGCGGCTTTGTCAGGACAGCTCCAGTAAAATCCATGATGGAGCAGCGCGGCAGGCGGATGCAGTTCGCCGATGATCCACTGGTACTCGCCGCGCTGTACCGCGTCCGTGGAAGTGGCGGCGATCTGAAGATCGGCGGACGGAAACGTATATTCGTCGAACTTCGCGTATTGAAATTTGTTGCGGATGACGTGGCAATCCGCGGCCGTGAGTTCGTACTCGTCTAGCGCAAGGTGCGGCGTCAACTGTTCGCGAAACGCTGCTTTCACTTCCTGAAATGCCAGTACGGCAAGTCCAATCAAACCCGGCCCGGTAAGCGGCAGCCGCGCCGTTTCGCACATATGCAGAAACGCGGGGAGCGGCACCGACGTCGCGCCGGGCGCCGCTTGTTCCATGATCTGCCTCAGTCCAGCGGCTACCCGGCTGGCAATGAAGGCATACGTATCGCGCCAGAAATCGATCCACAGCGCGGCTTCAGCGGGAACTTCGCCGATCAGCCTCTCGCTGATCGCGAAGTTGCACTCACGGAAGCATTCTTCGCCAATCGGGTTCACAGCCGCGTACAGAAACCGGTGCCCTGTTCTTTCTGCGGCACCAGCACTTCGGAGAGATGTGTATGCCTGCGATAAAAGCTGTTGTCGTTCGTTGCTGTCGGTGGTGGTGTCGAAACGGCGCGGAAGCTCCGCAATTTCGTCCGCAACCGGCAGCCATTTATCTCGCGCGGTGCCACCTCGCCACGATGCGATATCTTCCCGCAGTCTGTCGAAAGCGTTTGGCTCAAGTGCCGGCACTTCGATCGCGCAGCGCAGAACCCCATCAGCTACCAGTTTCCGCAAAGTCGACACCTCGTCCGTCAGCGCGTGAACCGGCGTCTTCCCATCGCAGCGTTTTGCGAGTTCCAATTCGTGCAGACTAAGTGCAGTCACCTCTCCGGTGTTTTTGGAAATGAACGTTGTTCCGTTGAGCGAGCCATTCGGATCCAGATGCGGCATTAGTTCGCCGAACACTTCCTCGTCTGCGTTTATCGCGGCAGCAGTGGAATGCGCCGTCCACCGCTCGAGAAAAACTTCCCGCCGAGCGACCGCATCCTCAGGATCCATCAGAATTGCCGAAGTCTGCGCGTCACTGCGCCCCCAACCTCCGGGTCCGAATTCACTGAAGGTGTCGTTCTTCGCCGCGACCCGCTGCAGGAAGAGCAACAACGTCTGCTCGGTTTTTCGCGCAGGATTATTGCGTGGGCGCATTGTCGAGAGATCAGCAGGGTATTCCTCTAGTTGCTTTGTCAGGAGTCGACGCACGCTATCAGCGCCGAAGACGAGATAGCGCTGCAGCAGAGCGCTGCTCTCGATAAGGGAAGCGCGCGTAGCCGCGACTTCGAGTGCGAGTGCGCCGTCGAGTTCCGCTTCGAGTTCTGCGACACGATGAGAAGCCGTCGCGTAGTTCGTGAACACTCTCGGCAAATCGCCTTCGACTGCTGCCGGCGGCTTTTCGAGCCGAACGGCTGTGCGTAGGGCCTGGTAGGCCGCAACTGAGAGCAGGCGCTCGCGCGAATGGAAAAACTTTTCTGCGTCCTCCCTTGCGCCTGCTCGGAGACGCTTCCCCTGGATCAACTCACGCGCGAGCAGAACAGTGTGGGGCGTAGCAAGTCGATCGAGCGGCTCGAACGCCACACCGGCCATCCGAATCAGGAAAATCGGCGCGACTTGATATGGTCCGGACACTGGTGCAGGAAACCGGAACCTGCCCGCAGTGACAAGGCAAAGTCAGACACAAAGACGAAACGCCTCCGTCGACGAAAAGGAGCTGACGCTCCGAGCGTGCTTAGTTGTTCAGCAGCGGCAGGCGGATGGTGAACGTCGTTCCAGTCCCTGGAGTGCTGTCGACTTTGATCGAGCCTTTGTGGTCGTCGACAACTTTCTTCGTGATATACAGTCCCAACCCCGTGCCGCTTCTATTTTGCTTGGTAGTGAAATAAGGGTCGAATATCCGCTGGAGCTGCCCGGAGGTCATTCCCGGCCCACTGTCCTGCACCCCCACATCCACGCAGGATTCTTTACGAGCGCAACTAACACTCACCACGCCCTTCGTTTCTCCCGCGGCCTGAATCGCATTGACGATCACGTTCTGGATCGCACGCGTGATCTGAACTGAATCGCCAAGCAAACTGCAACTATCACCCGAAATATCGTTCGAAAACTGGACGCCGTTCTGCCTTGCGATGGAGCCGAGGCCGTTGATGAGTTCGCGCACAATTCCGGAAACTGAGATCACCTTGTGCGGTGATGCTTCTCCGCTGCCGTAGTTCTGCCACATCGTGAGCAGTTCACGGCACAGGCGGACATTCTGCTCGATGATGTTCAGCTCTTTCGCGGAGTTCGTGCCGTTCGGCGTCGACTCGCCATTCTCCTGCTTCTCCAGCTTTTTCGCGAGTAACTGCACGTAACCCCAGACGATCGTGAGCGGGTTACTGAGATCGTGAACAAATTCAGCCGACGCCTGACCTAACGAGGCAAGCCGCTCTTTTTGCGCAAGTTCCTTCAGCAGCCGGTTGTTGAGTTCTTTGATGTCGCTGGCGGCATGCTCGCCGGTTCGTTGCACTCTGGTCCGTTCGACATTACGGCTGATCACATCGCGCATTTCGTGCGCATCGAATGGCTTGTTGATGTAATCATTCGCGCCGAGGCGCAATGCTTCCTGCGCTGTCTCCAGCGCGCCGAAGCCCGTGAGCATGATCACCGCTACATGCGGATCGATCTGGCGGATACGCCGCAAGCCTTCGATGCCACTCGCGCCGGGCATTCGGATGTCACTAATGACAGCGTCAGGCTTCTTCTCGCGGAGCAAACGAATCCCGGTCTCAACGCAATCGGCGGTGTGGACCTGATAATTAGGTTTCAGGAGCATCCGCAAGCTCTCGCGGGGTCCAATTTCATCATCAATGACAAGAATTTGCGGTTGATCGGGAGAGATCGTCATATCTGGCGAACCACTTACAGCTAAGCACGTGCCGCGTGGACCATCATACTACGCCGGCGACGGAAACGACGCTGACGGGAAAAACTGCGGCATGCAAGATGCATCTTGTGAATAAGTCGAAAATTTGGTGAATAAGAGTCGGCGTAGCAGCATAAAAGCAGAATGACTCTAATTAACGTAGACGTTAGAATCGGAAACTGCTCGCCTCTTCATCATGATCAAAAGAAATCGTGTAGTCGTCACGGGGATCGGTGTTCTTGCTCCCAACGGAACCGGGCTGACGGCGTTCTGGGAGTCCCTATGTCAAGGACGCAGCGGTGTTGGACCTATTACGCTTTTTGACGCAAGCGCATTCAGGAGTCGGATCGCCGGAGAGGTGAAAGGATTCGATCCAGTCGACTACATTGATCCAGAAATGAAGCCCCGCCGCATGGCGCGCCATACGCAACTCGCGTACGCAGCCACGATGATGGCTCTGAAAGACGCGGACCTCAATCTAGAAAATCTTGAGCTCCCAAGTCCGACGCCAGTTGTGATCGGCGTCAGCACGAGTGCATTGGATGTCATCGAGCGCGTGTTCCACGACGTGACGGAGCGAAGCCCCGATCGAGTGTCGCCAACGGCGCTTGGTGCGTCGAAGCCGCAAGCGGCTGCCAATTTGATCGCTGATAAACTTGGCTCATGCGCGAACGCGGCGACGATCTCCTCGGCGTGTCCGTCCGGGCTAGACGCGATTGCGATTGCCGCGGAAATGATTCGGTCGGGCGAAGCGGAGATTGCAATCGCCGGCGGAGCTGATGCGCCAATTACGCCTCTAGCTATGGCGAGCTTTACCGCGACTGGCCTAAGCTCCCTACGCAACGCCGAGCCAGAAAAGGCAAGCCGGCCGTTCGACCTAACGAGAGACTCTGGCGTGATCTCAGAAGGTGCTGGTGTCTTCGTCATCGAGAATCTGGAACGCGCCGAAGCGCGGGGTGCACGCGTGTATTTGGAGATTAGCGGGTATGCAAGCCAGCGGGATTTCGATCCAGCACAACCGGCTTCAGGGCTGGAGCATTCTATGCAACTCGCGCTCGCGAACGCCAGCCGTTGTCCTGGACACGTGGATTACATTTCGGCTTACGGCCCCGGCCACCCGTTCCTTGATGCCATGGAGACAAAAATAATCAAACGTGTGTTTGGGAAGCATGCGTGGTCGATCCCTGTAAGTTCTATCAAAGGTGTGACGGGGAATCCGTTGGCGGCGGGCGGCCCTTTTCAATTGATCGCCTGCGCCCTTACGATGCGCGACAACTTGATTTCTCCGACGGCAAACTATGAGACGGCTGATCCGGCATGTGACCTCGACATTGTTCCCAACCACGCGCGGCGCGGCGTCGTCGACTGCGCGCTAATCAACGTGCGTGGCTTAGGGGGGAGTGCCAGCACGCTTGTGGTCGAGCGGGTTCGACCTGAATGAATAGCGCTTCCATCCCGACGCTGACTGCGCTGGCTTTACAGGTCGCGCTTGGTTTTGCCGTTTTTCAGTCCAATCCGAGGCGGCGCGTAAACCAGTGCTTTCTCCTGCTCTCGGTCGCCATTGCGGCGTGGCTTGGCAGTCTCTTTTGCGCGTTTACGGCAAGAAACGCGGCAATGGCGGAAATCGGCATCAGGGAAGCATCTGCAGCCGGGGCACTCTATCTGGCAGTCCTTAACATGTTGCGCCTGTCGGTGCGGTTGCGCGACATCAGTTGGAACGCATTACTCCGGCACTCCCGCAGCTGGTTAGTTCTCACAGGGGGCACGGTCATTCTTTGTCAGACGCGCTGGTTCCTGAAAGAGGCGAGATTGCCAGTGGAGTCTGGATCCGCCCCTCTCCCGGTCTATGGCCCTGCAGTGTTTATTTACGCAGCCTTGTTCATAGCTGCGATAATTTCCTTGATCTTTACCGCATCGCGGGATCTGCGAGAGACGACCGGCAGCGAGCACGCTGAACTTGCATTTATCCTCACCGGCGGACTTGCTGCGCTCGGCCTGTCTCTGCTCCTGGCTTACGTGCTTGGCTTCTACGTTGATCCTTCGCGCTTGATCTGGTTCGCGCCGTTTCGCGTCGTTCTCTTTAGCGTCGTAGTCGCATATGGCATCGCCACTCGTAAACTGATGGAGGTAGGCGTTTTCCTCCGGCGGCTGTTGTCCTACGCGGTTTTAGGCGCTTACCTCCTGGCGCTTTACGCTTTTGTGTGGTGGCTGGTCGCAACGGCACTGCGCCCGACTCTGCACAACAGCTCCGGCATTGCGCATGTCTTCGCCGCCGTCGTGATCGCGTTCGCGATGGCTCCAGCGCGCGGGGTTTCTCGCCGGCTTGCTGAGCGTCTCTTCATCCGTGCGCATCACCTCGACTTTCGGGCGACGATGAAAGACGCCGCGGGCATCTTGCGTTCCGTCACAACCTTGCGGGATTTGCTCGATCAATTCGGCGTCACAATCGCGCAGGCGGTCGATACCGATCGTCTTATGATCCTGCTGTCGCAGAAGGGCGGGTATGTTCAGCAGTACCCCGAGCGCTTGACCGACACGGACGATACGCCGCTCGATTTGCCCGGAACCCATCCAGTCGTCCGCTACCTCGAGACTCAACCAACCGAGGCTCTCGTCTTCGAGGAATTGCATCGTGTTCGTGCCTCGCCCGAACTCGACGAAATGATGTCCGAGATGCACAAGCTGAAGCTTGGGGTCGCGATGGCCATTTTCTCCCGCGAGCATCTTGTCGGCATCATGCTGCTCGGCGGCCGCCGGTCGGGGAGAATCTACGGCACGGTTGAGCAGAGCGCTCTGCAAGTATTATGCGGGCAGCTCGCGGTCGCGATCGAGAACGCGCAACTCTTTACCGAGGTGCAGAACGCGCGCATTTACAATGAGACGCTGCTGCAAAACCTCACGACAGGCGTGATCGCAGCCGACACAGAAGGCCGCATCACCGTTTTCAACAAAGAAGCCGAGCAGATCACGGAATTACCGTGGCACGACGTCGTCGACCACTCGGTCGCTGAACTACCTGAGGCCTTGGGCCAGGTGCTGCGCGATACATTGGCGTCAGGGAAACTGGAAGAGCACCGCGAAATTGTTCTCCGCTCGGATGAGAGAAGTCTTATCGTGCGTGCGAGCAGCTCGATCTTCCATGGCGAGGCCGGCGAAATGCTTGGTGCACTGATGGTGCTGACGGATCTCACGGCGTTGAAGCGCCTCGAATTGCAAATACGGCGAAGCGACCGTCTCGCCAGCCTCGGCACGCTTTCCGCTGGCATGGCGCATGAAATCAAAAACCCGCTCGTTTCTATTAAAACCTTCGCACAGCTGCTGCCGGAGCGGTACCAGGACTCGGATTTCCGCGAGACCTTCTCGAATCTCATCGGGCACGAGATCGATCGTATCGATTCGCTCGTGAACCAACTGCTGCGGTTTGCTCGTCCTGCGAAGCCGCTCCTAAAGCCGATGCACGTGCACGACGTTCTGGAGAAATCCCTGATGCTCGTCGGGCATCGGCTTTACCAGCAGGACATCAAATTGTCTCGTTCGTGGAACGCCGATGTGGATACCATCCGCGCGGATGCAGACCAGCTTGAACAGGTATTCCTGAACTTTTTCCTAAATGCGATGGATGCGATGAAGCGGGGTGGTGAGCTCACCGTAGCGACGGAGATCCGTTCGGCCGAGGAATGGGTCACTGCAATCAACGGCACGAACGGCGATACCGACGAGGTGTTGCGCGTCACGGTGCGCGACAGCGGCGACGGCATTCGTGAGGAGGATATTGGTCACGTGTTCGATCCGTTTTTCACGACGAAAGACTACGGTACCGGACTCGGCCTTTCGGTTGTGCATGGCATCATCCAGGAGCATGGCGGCCAGATCGAAGTAGAAAGCCAGGTGGCTAGAGGGACGGCGTTCCATATTCTGCTGCCGCTGGTTCGTTTCGAGCGGGAGGTTGCCGCCGCATGAGCCCTCCCGCGGTATGCATCTTGTACACACAAGAGGCAGACCTGGCCCGCCGTATCAAAGCATTCCTGCGCATTCTCGCGCAGGTGCGCCACGTGACGGAACTCGATCGCCTCGACGCTGTGCTGCAGCAGTCGGGCCCATCCGTGCTGCTGCTCGATTTGCGCGCAAAAGATGCGCGCGACCTGATCGCGCAGCTCCAACACGAATGGCCGGAAGTTCTGATCGTGGCCCTCGGCACCCCGCGGTCCGAGCCGTTGCGCGAAGCTGAAGAATCCGGCATCTACGCTGCGGAAGATTTGCAAATCGACCGTCGCCGTTTTCAAGGCCTCGTGTCCCGTGCATTCGATCACCTGCGGCTGTTGCAGGAGAATCGCGAGCTGCGCGATCAAACCACGCTGATGCCTGCGCCCGAAGCACCTCGACGCGCCGACATGACAGCGGACCGCTATTCACCTGCGCTGCCTTTGCTGCGGTTCCCTCGCGTCTTCCGCCGTTTTGACAATGTCGAAGCGCTGCTCGCGAGCGTTGTCGAGGGCGTTGCGGACGCTGCCAGCGTCACGCGGGTCGGGATATTCTCGCGTATCCGGCAAAGCGATCGCTACCGGCTTCGCGCAGGGCTGCGCTGCCTGCCCGAGACCTATGAAATCGAATATGGCGAACGCGACCCTCTGGTTCGCTGGTTTGAGCTGCACGCTCACCTGATCTGCCGCACGACGCTCCCGCAGGCGTCGGACCAGGCGCAACGTGCGCTGATGCGGCGAGCGCTCGATACTTTCGGAGCAGAGGTGATCGTGCCCCTGCATGCACGCGGGCGGGTTCTCGGATGGCTTTTCTTCGGTCACAGGGTCACCGGCCAGCGGTTTGATTATCCCGAGCTGGAGAACCTGATGATCCTCGCGGAGCACGTCTCCACCGTGCTGGAGAATGCACTGCTGAATGAGGAGATCACGCTTCAAAAGACTCTTGCTGAAACTCTGTTGAAATCTATCCCGCCTGGGATTGTAGCGACCGACGAAGAGGCGATCATCCGCTGGTTCAATCCCACCGCAGAACAGATTCTTGGCCTTTCAGCGGCGGAGGTGTTAAATCGTCCTGCTGAAGCTGCTGGCGGGCGGTTGGCAGCGCTGCTGCGTGAGACCCTTGATGCTAAAGGTAACTTGCCGCCGCAGCAGTGGGTCGATCTGAACACGCGCCGCTCCCTGGCGGTGGAGACGCGCCGGCTGCTCGATCAGAAAACGCCGCTGGGCGCTGTCGCCGTTATACATGATCTTACGGCAGAGGAGAGCCTGCGGCAGAAACAGGATCTCGTCGATCGCGCTGCCTTCTGGACGGATCTCGCCGCGAGCATGTCGCACGAAGTGCGGAATCCACTCGTCGCCATCAAGACTTTTGCGCAGCTGCTACCGGAACGTTTCGACGACCCTGATTTCCGCAAGGACTTCAATGAGATCGTCGTGCAGGAAGTGGAGCGTCTGGATCGCATCATCACACAGATCAACAACTTTGCCCATCCCGCGGAGTTGGTGATGAAGCCGGTTGATCTCCGAACGTCTGTAAACAACGCGATTGAGATCGCACGCGCCCGGTTCGGGACGAATGGCACGCCGATCGAGACAAATCTGCCTGGTGACCTGCCACCGGTGCTCGGCGACGAGACTGCGCTGACCGAGGCGTTTGCGCACCTTGTGGCGAATGCAGCGGAGGCTACCACGGGCCAGCCGAAGGCGCGCATATCGCTGGCTGCGAAGCCTATCCGCGACGGACAAACCGCCAGCGGAGTGCTCGTTACCATCCAGGATAACGGCAAAGGCATCGATCCGGAAATGAAGGAGAAAGTCTTTTCTCCTTTCTGCACGACGAAGCCGCGGGGGATGGGTTTGGGTCTGCCCATCGTGAAGCGGACGGTGTTCGACCACAACGGGCGTGTCGATATTGAATCGAATCCGCACGGCACCGCTGTCAGTGTGATGCTCCCGGCGAGCCCAACTGGCTTCTGAAGCGTTGCTGAAGGGCGATTCGCGTTTCTGATTGGAAAACGCAGGGAGCGCCCTAAGCTTGGCGTGCGCTCGTCCAACAGTCACATGTCATGATCGTTACCACTGACCAACTCTATAAAGTCGCTTACAAGAAATTCGCGATTGGCGCCTACAACATCAACAACCTTGAACAGAGCATGGGTCTGTTCCGCGGTTGTATCCAGAGCAAGGCGCCATTCATCATCCAGCTGTCGAAAGGCGCACGCGGTTACACCGATAAACGGATGCTCGAAGCAATCATCCGGACCGCCGAGGTGATCTTCCCCGAAGCGATCTTCGCGGTGCACCTCGATCACGGTGATGAGGCCACTTGTTACGACTGCATCGACTCAGGCTTCTACAGCTCGGTGATGATTGATGCGAGCCACGAGTCGTTCGACGAAAACATCGCGATCACGAAGCGCGTTGTTGATCGCGCTCATGCTAAGGGCGTCAGCGTGGAAGCGGAACTCGGAATGCTCGGCGGTGTTGAGGAGGACATCAAAGTGGACGAAGGACACGCGTGCCTCACAAATCCTGACGAAGCTGTCGAATTCGTGAAGCGTTCGGGATGCGATTCGCTTGCAGCAGCGATTGGCACCAGCCACGGAGCCTACAAGTTCAAAGGTCAGCAGTCGCTGCGCTTCGACGTGATCGAGGCGATCTCACAGAAGGTTCCCGGAATGCCGATTGTGATGCATGGAAGCTCCAGCGTGCCGATCGAAGAGGTTCAGCGGATTAACGCTGCGGGCGGAAAGCTTGATCCAAGCGCCCGCGGCGTAGATGAAAATGAATATCTTCCCGCCGCGAAGCTCGGCGTTACGAAAGTGAACATCGATACCGACGGACGACTGGTTTGGACGCGGGTTCATCGCGAGTTTTTCCGGGATAAACCCGCGGAGTTCGACTTCCGCCCACCGGGCAAAGTCTTCATGCAAGCCTACGCCGATTTCATCGCGCACAAAAATGAGAAGCTCGGCTCGGCTGGTCAGCTGGACGCCGTGCAAGCAAGCGTCGGCGGGTAGCGTCCCCTCCTCTTTTGTTGGCGACATATTCGGCGGGCTAATTCTCTCGCCCTTGTGACATTTACTCTTCAAGAACTCGCGACGCTGTGCCGCGGAGAGTTGCACGGCGACGCGAACCTTCTCATCACTGGCGCCGCACCGCTGCCCGAAGCGACGCACGGCGACATTTCTTTCTTCGCAAATCCGAAGTACATGCTGCAGCTGCGAAAAACCGGTGCCTCGGCCGTGTTCGTTCCCGCGGATTTCGCGGAGGCTATGGAGCCGGCACAAGTCCGCGTCGCCAACCCGACGAAAGCGTTCGAGCAGGTGGTGCTCAAGCTCGCACCGCCGCCGATTCGTTTTGCGCCGGGTGTTCACCCGAGCAGCTTTATCTCACCGGATGCAACATTAGGCGCGCGAGTTTCGATTCAGCCTAAGGCTGTCATTGAGGCGGGCGCAACTATCGGCGACGACACGCTCATTGGCGCGAACAGTTATATCGGCCACGAATCAACCATCGGCGCGGGTTGCGTCATTTACCCGCACGTCACCATTCGCGAGCGTACGCGCATCGGTTCGCGTGTCATCATCCACAGCGGCGCAGTGATTGCCGCTGACGGTTTCGGCTTCGAAGTCGTCGAAGGCCGGCAGCAGAAAGTGCCGCAGATTGGGATTGTGCAAATCGACGATGATGTCGAGATCGGGGCGAACACGACGATCGACCGCGCGCGTTTCGGGCGCACCTGGATAAAGGAAGGCGCGAAAATCGATAATCTGGTCCAGGTCGCGCACAACGTAGTGATAGGCAAACACTCGATCATCGCAGCGCAAACAGGCATCGCGGGAAGTTCGCGCATCGGTGATTACGTGATGATGGGCGGCAAGGTCGGGGTGACTGGGCACGTCGAGATTGGCGACCGCAACATCATCGCCGCGAGCACAGGCGTCTCGAAGGACCTGCCCGCCGACGGCGGCACGTGGTGGGGTACGGTCGCCGTCCCGCTGCGTGAAGCGAAACAGCAGCTGGCGTGGGTGCATCGGCTCGGCCAGCTCTTCGCTCGGGTGAGGGAGATCGAAAAGAAGCTCAGCTCCCGCTAGCCAAGTCTCTCGAGTTCCCGGACGTCCACTCTTTCGCCGCCGCTCAGTGCCCGCAGTCCTGGCATGGACCAACTACAGCGGAGCTGACTCGAAAGTTGGCAAGATAGTTGCTATAGTGGATATAGAAATTAGAACCCGATGCTATGAAACTTCTCACCCGAGCGGCCACTGAGTTCCTCATCATAGACGATGACCCGGCAATCACTAAATTCCTCGTGGCCTACCTCAAGCAAAAGGGACACACATGCGCGTCTCTCACGCAAGGATTCCGCACCGCAGCGTGGCTCGAGCACAACGAGTGCGACGTTGTCGTGGTCGACCTAAACATGCCGAAAGTAGACGGCACTTCCCTAATCTCTTTCATTCGCGAGATGAGCCCGGCGCTGCCAATCGTAGTGTTTACCGGCGTTGGCTATGACGAGGAGCGGATGCACACTGCGCTCCGCGCAGGAGCTAACGGTTACGTCAGCAAGAATCTTCCGATCGAGCAGTTGTATTGTGTGCTCTCACGTGTGCTCGCGACCTGCCAGCAACGGGCACGCCGTGATGCGCTGTCGCGCAGCCATTCCGTGGACGGCCGAACAGCGCTTGCTGGCGCAGCGTAATCGCCTGCTGCTTTCTGGTTACGGAGCTCGCGCTTCATCAAGTAACCCGCGTAAACCTTCCGCCGAAAGGCATTCCGCACCACAAGCGGTCGCAGTTTCCTGCTCGAGAAAATCGCTGGTAACAACCAGCAGTCGGAAGTCCGAGCCGTATTTACTCGCGAGTCGCTCGACGATGGAGTCTGCGGTTTGGCCCGCTTTCGAATAGAAGATCTGGATTTCACCAGGTTCGGCAATGGCATCAACGGCGATTCCGCGTCCGTCGAAAACCACTACAACTCGCACACCGGTCCAATCCTGGTAATCGCGCAGCTTGCGGGCGAGTGCTTCGCGCGCGAGCGACGTGCGACGCTGATGCAGCGCGCGGAGCTCCGGCCATGCGAAGATTACGCTATGTCCATCAACAATGAGGTAATCCGGCCGCACGCTGCACCTAAGAGGAGGTGCAGCACGGGATCAAATCGCAACGGCCGCGAACCGTACGATAGTGCGCTAACGGGCCGCAGCCGCTGCTGGCTTCTTCGCGCGGGGCTTCGCGGGTTCGCGTTTAGCCGGTGCGGCAGCTTTCGCTTTAGCCTTCTTGCGCTCGAGATAGGCCTCGCGACGACGGCGTTTGACTGTCCTACGATGTTGCTGGCCCATGAAGCGTTGTCTATAGGATGAACGAACCCGAGGCGCAACCGTGAAAGCAGACCACCGCGCCGCGTGCTGATGTAGGTACCGAAATCAGGATTGCCATCGGCACAGGCGTGGCGCTAGAAGAGTGCTTTCCCCCGCCCCTCGAATCTCATGCCGAAAATTCTCGTCACGCTCACGGTTTTGTTCCTCACTTTGTCCGCGGTGTTTGGCGTCCTGAACACAACAAAGGCACGCAGCCTCCGCGAGATCGCGGCCAGGAGCGACAGTGCTCGCGCTGCGGCTGAGCAGGCGCGGATGGCAAAAGAAAAAGAGAGCCGCCAGCGTGAGACGGATTCCGCTGCGAAAGACGCTCGCACGGACGCTAAGATTGCCAGCGCCGAAGCCGATTTAGTGAAGTCGCAGTCTGAACGAGCCGACTTGCACGCCCAGCTGCAGGCCGACCAGCAGCAAATCGCAGATTTACAGCGGCGTCTCGACGAAGCGGCACCGAAGGACCTGATGCCCGATGCCTTGCCAATGCCCGGCGGCGGCGACCTTCAGGCGCAGCTGGAGGACACTCGCAAACAACTCGACAGCGCCGAGCGCGAGAAGCAGCTCCTCTCGGGTAAAATCCGCGGCGCACAGGATCAGCGCGGCGGCGTGGAAGCTCCTCGCAAGCGGGTCGCCGCTGCCGTGCGTGCAGTCATTATCAATCCAAAGCTCCGCGGAACCGTTCTGGCAGTGAATCAGGCCTATAACTTTGTCGTCCTCAATCTCGGCGGCCGCCAGGGTGTCGAGGCCAACAGCGAGATGCTGGTCCTTCGCGGCGGCACCTTGATCGGCAAAATTCGCGTTTCATCGGTTGAACCGGCCACTGCCATCGCCGATATCGTGGGCAGCAGTCTGGCGCCAGGCGTCCAGGTGCAACCCGGAGATTCCGTCATCTATGCTGGCACAAGTTCGTAAATTTTTCTCTCCCGAATCGGCGAAGCTCGCCGCGTTTGCTTTCACGGCTATGGCATTTGCCTCCTGCGCCACGAAGCCTGAACCACAGCTCGTTTCCGATCCGTCAAGAGGGCCGGAGTCCGCACTGCCGTGGAACAAGCAGGAGAAGTGGGAATCAACAGGCCAGCTCGGCCCGATGGCCGACCGCTTTGGCGGCGGCGGCCGCTAGATCCACATCCCTTCCGGAATCACGGCATTTTTCGGCACGACAACAATGCCGTCGCGGATGAAGTAATTCCCGCCGTCGAAATTCGGGGGTTTCCCCTCCGGCGTGATCACGACGCCATCAGCGATTCGAGCATTCTTATCGATGATCGCCCGGTCGATCACACAATTGCGTCCTACGCCAATCAACGGGCAGCCCGTCGGCACGCTTCGGTGGTCGGTCTCGAAATAGTCTGCGCCCATGACGATGCTGTTGCGGATCGTGGCTCCGGTCTGAATCAAGCTCCGGACGCCAATTACCGAGCGTTCTATGTGCGCATCGGTGATAATGCAGCCGTCCGCGATAATCGCCCGCCGGAGTGAGGCACCGTTGATCTTGCTGCCCGGCAGAAAACGAGGATGCGTATAGATCGGCGCTTTCGTGTCAAAGAAGCTATACTTCGGCAGCAGATCGGTAAGGTCGAGATTCGCTTCGTAAAATGCGCGGATCGTGCCGATGTCTTCCCAGTAGCCGTTGAAAATAAAGCCGCTGACGTTCCGCTCCCTGATCGCAGCCGGGATAATGTGCTTGCCGAAGTCGACCATATCATTGTCGAGGCAGTCGACGAGCACATCCCGATTGAAGACGTAGATGCCCATCGAAGCTTGATAAAGCTCCTGGTCGGGCGCGGCACCGATCGATGCCAGTAAGGGAGCCGTGAGCCTCAGTCCCTCGAGCAACGCTTCCTCTTTCGGTTTTTCCACGAAGCGCACTACGCGCCGGCCGCTATCACTTTGCATGATGCCGAAGTCCGCGACCTCCGCCCGCCGGACAGGCTTTGTGGCAAGTGTAATATCTGCGCCGGACGCGATGTGTTGATGGAGAAGCTCGCGAAAGTCCATCCGGTAGAGCTGATCTCCGCTCAGGATCAGATAGTATTCGAACGGCCGCTCGAGGAAGTAGCGCATGTTCTGCCGAACCGCGTCAGCCGTGCCCTGATACCATTCCGAGCCTTCCGGAGTCTGCTGCGCTGCAAGGATCTCGACAAAGCTGCGAGTGAAGTTGTCGAATTTGTAGCTCGCCTGGATGTGACGATGCATCGACATGCTGTTGAACTGCGTCAGCACGTAGATCGAGCGCAGCCCGGAGTTCAGGCAGTTGCTGATCGGGATATCGACGAGGCGATACTTCCCACCCAGCGGCACGGCGGGCTTCGCGCGATCTTTCGTCAACGGAAACAAACGCGTTCCGGCTCCGCCGCCCATGATCACTGCGAGAGTCCGTTGTGTGGCGGTCGCCGGTAGGGCAACGCCGTCAGCCGAGGCAGCTTCACCTAAAGAGCGACTCGGGGTATCCACACGCTATTAACTCAGCGAGTTACCCGCTGAGCAACTTCTTTGCGGCTTGTGACCCCGCCCGAGCCGGTTGCGCTTGGAAGGCGTTGGTGTCACGATCAGAACCTATGTGCGGTATTGTAGGCTACGTCGGTCGATCCGAGGCGGCGCCCATATTGCTCGATGGCCTGCGGCGCCTGGAGTATCGCGGCTACGATTCCGCAGGTGTCGCCATCGTAAATGGAGATCGAGTTGAGACGCGGAAGTGCGCCGGCCGCATCGCGGAACTCGGCAAGCTCGTCGCAGAGCGCACTCCCGCAGGCACATTCGGAATTAGCCATACCCGCTGGGCTACGCACGGAAAGGCGACGGATCAAAACGCGCATCCTCACTTCGACGCCAGCGGTAATCTCGCGCTCGTTCACAACGGCGTCATCGAGAATTATCAGGCGCTGAAGGAGGAGTTGATACGAGGTGGCGATACGAAATTTGTCTCCGAGACCGACACCGAGGTCCTCGCGCACATGATCGGCAAGCTGTACGACGCATCCGCGCCAACCAACGGCAGCACACCGCCCCAACACGAAAAGAACCGTCTCGTCGCCGCTGTGCGCGTTGCACTCCAGCAGGTGATCGGCACCTACGGCATTGCGCTTGTTCATCGTGACATCCCCGACTTCATCGCGGGCGCCCGGCGGGGCAGTCCACTCGTGCTCGGCGTCGGCAAAGACGAAAATTTCCTCGCTAGCGACGTGAGCGCCATCGTCGCGTACACGCGCGACGCGGTTTACCTGAACGACTTCGACGTCGTCGCGGTTGAACGCGACAAATTTGAGATCAGCTCTGTCGCAGGTGAGCGCGGGAGTTACGAAGTCAGCAAAGTCGAGTTTACCGACGAAGACATAAAAAAAGGTGATTATCCGCACTACATGCTCAAAGAAATCTTTGAGCAGCACGGATCGGTCCGCGACGCAATGCGTGGTCGCCTCAGCTTAGAGGAGTGCACGGCTAAACTCGGCGGACTGGAAATGACGCCAGCGCAACTGCGCGACGTCGGTAGGATTGTGCTAACCGGATGCGGGACCGCCCTACACGCAGCGATGGTCGGGGAATACCTGATCGAGCAGCTCGCGGGACTTCCGACCGAGATTGAATTCGCGAGCGAATTCCGGCACCGAAACACGCCGATGACCCGTGACACACTCGTGTTCGCCATCAGCCAAAGTGGAGAAACAGCCGACACGCTCGGCGCGCTGCGCGAAAGCCGTCGAAAAGGCTATCGAACTCTCGGCATCTGCAACAACGTGGCCAGCACAATCGCAAGGGAGAGTGACGGCGGCGTGTATATGCATGCCGGTCCCGAAATCGGGGTCGCCGCGACGAAATCCTTCACTTCGCAGGTGACGATCCTCGCGTTGATCGCCCTGTTGCTCGGTCGGATGCGCCATCTCTCCACATCGGAAGGGACCGTTATCATCGAGGCGCTTGAGGCTCTGCCGGAGAAGATTGAGCAGACGCTGAAATTGAGCGATCACATTCGCGCGATCGCGAAGAAATACATTGCTGCGCCCGGCATGCTCTTCTTCGGACGACAGTTTAATTTTCCAATCGCCCTCGAAGGCGCATTGAAGCTGAAGGAGATCACTTACCTGTTTGCTGAAGGCCATCCGAGCGCCGAGCTCAAGCACGGGATTATTGCACTGATCAGACCGGAAATACCTTCCCTCTTCATCGCGCCGGACGACGCTGTGTTCTCGAAAAACTTGAACAACGTCGAGCAGGTGAAGGCCCGGAAGGGACCGATTATTGCGATCACTTCCGGTTCAGGCGCAGAGCGCCTTGCCAGCGTCGCTGACGACACGGTTACCGTTCCGAGCGCGCCTGACTTCGTGATGCCCGTCTTGACTGCCATTCCGCTGCAACTGCTGGCCTATCACCTCGCGGTGGAGCTTGGGCGAGACGTCGACAAGCCGCGCAACCTCGCTAAGAGCGTTACGGTCGAGTAGCAAAACATCCCGCCGCAGCTTCGTCGGCGGCGCAAATCTCCCGTGCAACGCAACGAAGATTATGTGCTCAGCGTCCTCGAAGACGCAGGCCTGATCACAGACTCGCAGATCGCCGACGCGCGGTCGCGCTTGAACGGCAGCACAAGCGTCGTCGATGTGCTCGTGCACAACGGAAGCGTCGCTGAGGTCGACGTTTCACGGACACTCGCCGCGCAGGCGCACATGGATTGGGTCGATCTCTCTGCCCGCGTGATTCCGCCGGAGATTATCAAACAGGTCCGTGCTGAAGAGGCGCGGCGGTTCAAGGTTATTCCGGTAGGGCTTAGCGACGGAATTCTCACTGTAGCAGTAAGCGACCCGCTCGATATCGACACGATCGACAGCCTTAGCTTTCTATTACAACGCGAGATTGACCTCGTTTGCAGCAGCCCGGAAAAGATTCGCGAAGCGCTGATCAAGTATTACGGCACGGCTGATGAAGCTTCCGATGTTCTGGCGGCGAGGCTCGGCGACGATCTCCGGGACCTCGGAATCGAAACGCTCGACGGAAATGATCTCAGCGGCGGCGATGAAACCGACGCACCGATTATTCGTCTCGTCTCGATGTTGCTGATCGAGGCTCATCGCCTCGGAGCAAGCGACATTCATCTCGAGCCACTTGAGAAGAAATTCAGGGTGCGGTTTCGCATCGACGGCGTGCTGCAGGAAATGCAGGCGCCGCCGAAGCGCTTGCAATCAGCCATAGTGAGCCGGCTAAAAATCATGACCGGTTCAATGAGCATCGCGGAAAAACGGCTCCCGCAGGACGGCCGCATTCAGGTGAAGATTTTGCGGAAGCCTGTGGATCTGCGCGTTTCCACAATCCCGACGAACCACGGCGAAAGCGTTGTGATGCGTCTGCTGGATAAATCCAGCCTGGTTCTGGGCCTGCCTGAGCTTGGATTCCTGAGCGACGATCAGGAAACATTCGAGCGTTTGCTGCGTTTGCCCGATGGAATTTTGCTTGTGACCGGCCCGACCGGCTCGGGCAAAACGAGCACGCTTTACGCCTGTTTGCACTACATCAACAAACCTGACCGAAAGATCATCACCGTCGAGGAGCCGGTCGAGTACCAGATGACCGGTATCAATCAGGTACAAGTGAACGCGGAGATTGGGATGACTTTCCCCACGGCGTTGCGCTCGATTCTCCGCCAGGCGCCTAACATCATCATGATCGGTGAGATTCGTGACCTCGAGACTGCAGCGATTGCCACAAACGCGAGCCTCACCGGCCACCTCGTGTTCAGCACGCTCCATACGAATGACGCACCTTCCGCCGTCGCCCGGCTGGTTGACATTGGCATGCAGCCATTCCTCGTCGCTTCCTCTGTTCGCGCGATCATGGCGCAACGTCTCGTTAGGCGGCTCTGCCTGCACTGCAAAAAACCGGGACAGCTGAGTCAGACAGACCTGCGCGCGCTGCGCATCGAAGCGTCTCAACTCGGTGAGGCGCAGGTGATGGTTCCTGTCGGCTGCGAACGCTGCCGGCAAACCGGTTACCGCGGCCGGATGGGTATCTTCGAGATTTTTGTGATCGATGACGACGTGCGGCACATGATCAACAACCGGCAATCGACGCTGATGCTGCGAATGAAAGCGCGTGAGCTGGGCATGCGCACCTTGCGTGAAGACGGAGTGCGGAAGGTTCTCGCCGGCATTACATCTGCTGAGGAGGTTATTTCAATCACCGTGGGCGACGCGAATTAGCCAGGGCGCCAATGAACAACAATCAGGTCGCCGATCTTCTTCTCGAGCGTCAGATCATTGAACCCGCGCGCTTGGAAGAGGTGCTGCACGAGGCGAACCTGAACGGCACAACCCTTGCGCAAACAATAGTCGACAATGGTCTGCTCGATGAACGCCGTTTCTACGAGACGATCGCGGAGGCCTTGGGCACGGATTACATCGAGCTCGCGCGGTATGAGATTCCACCAGAAGTTCTCCGCCTCATTCCAAGCGGATTGGCACAGCTGCATCGCGCGCTTCCACTCTGGTCCGTGGACAACGCGATCACAGTTGCGTTAGTCGATCCGCTCGATCTCCGTGCGGCTGAGGATTTGCGTTTTGCCCTGGGAAAAGACGTCTACGTCGTCGTCGCGCCGACAAATCAACTCGAAGAGCGGCTGAAGCGCCATTACGGCAGCGACAGCTCCAGCATGGAGGACATCCTCCGGCAGTTGACGGGTGACGGCGAAGTCCTGGAGTTGCGTGGTGACGAGGCGCCGCCATCAGAAATCGAAGCGGAGGCAAACGCGACACCGATCATCCGTTTCGTCGACCTGATCCTGTTCCAGGCGATTCACGATCGCGCCAGCGACATTCATTTCGAGCCGTTCGAGAATGAATTCAAAATCCGGTATCGCGTCGACGGCGCACTCTACGAGATGTCACCGCCGCCGCGGCATCTGGCGCTGCCCGTAATCTCGCGAGTGAAAGTGATGGCAAACTTGAACATTGCGGAGCGCCGATTGCCACAGGACGGGCGCATTCAGAAGAACGTGGCGGGCCGGATGGTGGACATGCGCGTTTCGACTTTACCAACGCAATATGGCGAAAGCGTGGTGCTGCGCGTGCTCGACCGCTCGACTGTTAACCTCGATCTCGAGGCGCTCGGGATGCCCGATTTCATCTACGATTACATCAATGAGGTAATCAGTCGGCCGAACGGGATATTCATCGTCACCGGGCCGACTGGGTCCGGCAAAACGACGACGCTTTATTCCTGTCTGCGCAAGATCAACACGCTGGATTCGAAGCTGCTGACGGTTGAAGAACCGGTCGAATACGATCTCGATGGCATCGTTCAGGTGCCGGTTAACGACGGGATCGGTTTGTCGTTCGCGCGCGTCCTGCGTGCGTTCCTGCGCCAGGATCCGGATCGCATCATGGTCGGCGAAACACGCGATCTGGAGACCGCGCAGATTGCGATCCAGGCGTCGCTCACGGGGCACCTGGTTTTTACCACGCTCCACACAAACGACGCGCCTGGGGCAGTGACGCGATTGATCGACATGGGCGTCGAACCGTTCCTCATTTCATCAACGCTGGAGGCGGTGCTCGGCCAACGGTTGCTGCGCAGCATTTGCGGTAAGTGCCGAACAACCTTCCAGCCAGGGCGAACGCTACTCGATCAACTGCAGCTATCGCGGGCGGATATCGGCGACAGAGACTTCTTCTACGGCAAAGGTTGCGACGTTTGTAACAACACCGGATACAAGGGTCGTAAGGGCATTTACGAACTGATGAAAATCAGCGATCCCCTGCGCCAGTTGATCAACGAACGCGCGCCGTCGGTTGTCCTGAAACAGAAGGCTATGGAGCTTGGAATGGTGACGCTACGACAGGATGGACTGCGCAGCATCTTCGAAGGCGCGACCACGATCGAGGAAGTGTTGAAATATACTTAGCGAAATTTCTGCAAGTGCTTTCTCCGAGGCCGACAAAGCTCGACACCTGAGTTGGTCGCGATAGGCTGATCGAACGCAAATGCCACGTTTCTCATACACAGCCCTCGACGCTCGCGGACAGGAGTCGAATGGTCTTGTTGAAGCCGCCTCTAGCAACGACGCAATCGGTCAACTGCGACAGGCTGGTTACTTTCCGACAAACGTCGCGGAAGAAGGAAGGCTCGTCGCGGGCCGCGACGGAAAAGGTCCGAAAAAGAAAGGTTCAAAGCCTGCAGCAGCCCATACGCTGGCAGCTCCGCCCGCGAAAAAAAAGGGGATCGTCCTCTTCGAGAAGAAAACGGTGAAGCCACGCGTGCTAATGATCTTTACACGCCAGCTCGCCACGTTGATCGACGCTGGCCTACCGCTGCTCCGCGCTCTCACAGTCCTCGCGAAGCAGGAACGCGACAAAGTCTTAAAAGCGACGATCGGGAATTTGTCTGACGCACTTCAGGGTGGTAACACGTTTTCGGAGGGCCTGTCTCACCATCCAAAGATCTTCAATGATCTTTACGTGAACATGGTCCGCGCGGGTGAAGTCGGTGGTGTTCTCGAGCTCGTGCTCACCCGTCTCGC